>CACNZK010000026.1 GCA_902625035.1 uncultured Pelagibacteraceae bacterium | reverse complement strand
TTTGTTGAAGAAACAGAAAGTTTAAAAAAAGGAGCAGCAGGAGCAGGCTTGACTGATAATGATTAAAGATGAAGATATAAAACATCAAGATAACAAAAATACAGAGGAGCTAAATGATATATGTGATGAATGTAAAAAAACCGATGAAAGTGTTACCCAAAATTTAATTTTGACTGGATTCAAAATTTGTAAATCATGCAGAGTTTCAAAAACAATCTTTCCAATTTAGATACTATTTATTGGTAAAGCATTCATTCTGCTCATAACAAAAGATATTGATAAAAAGGCAATAATTAAAAAAGATAAAAATACTATTCCAAAGGATTTAAAATTAGATTTTAAATTTAAAATTTGTTTGGTTGAAATAATTAAACCTGCAAAAATCCAGAATTGAGTGAGAAAAATGATTGGTATCATTAATTCAGGTGTTAAAGCAAAAAATCTAATTAAACCTGGCGCATGAGCAAAACCGACTGCTATCAAGACTTTTTTAAAAGGTACTTTTGTTTGTTTATCTGGAAATAATTTTACACCGATTACATAAATAAAAACTGCCCATATGAACCACGTTAAAATTGCTGTAAGACCAGACATTCCTATAGCTGTTTTTACAACAGTATTGGCAGCCACTGCTCCAGCTACACCATCTAATATCATTATTAAACCAGCAAAATATATTGCTGCTTCACCGAAATTTTTGTTGTCGCTATAGAGTGTTTTATCTAGTTTTATAGATTTAAAAATTATATTTAAAAATTCAGCAAACATTTATTTTTTTTTATGTTTTTGATCTTTGTAAGATACAATCAATGGAAATAGTAATAATGCAATGGCAATGATAATGCAAACTACAATAATAAAACTTTTTACCATTTAAGATCATAAGGGGAGCTTAAACTCCCCCTAGAAAATAATTAACCTGATACCACTTCCCTTGTATTAGCATTGTAAGATTCCTTAAATGGAATATCAACTACAACAGCATCAACTGGTGTTCCTGGTTTATTTGAATATTTCTCTGGTAAATGAACTTTAAATTTTCTTCCAACTTTTCCTTTTGGAAAACCGTTAGCATTCAATGTTCCATCAAAAGGTACATATCCCATAGCAATATTAGTTTTCTTTTCCGGATGCCACCATGGTGAAGTTACAAATCCGACAGGATTTCCACCATCTTCATTAGATATTAACCAAAAATCTGGCGCATAATCATCAATAGGTTTTCCACCCAACTCTAATCCTACTAATTGAAGTTTATATGGCTTTTTTCCATCCTTAAGTTCTTTGCCCATTTTTTCTAAGGCAGCTTTACCAACATAGTCAGCTTTTTTATTCCATTCTCCTTTGCCGGACAATGAAACCTGATAGCCCAAGTTACATTGATAAGGATTATGTTGTTGATCCATGTCTTGGCCCCATGAAAGAATTCCTGCTTGAATCCTTCTATGATGTGCAGGTGCAATAACCATAAGTTTATGTTTTTTTCCAGCTTCAAGAACTGCGTTCCACATATCTTCTGCATACAGAGTGGCATTTCTTAAATAGATTTCATATCCAGCCTCACCAGAGAAACCTGATTGTGAAATTACGCAACTTCTTCCTGCAATTTTAACTTCAGCCAAGCCATAAAAAGGCATATTGTCAAAATCAACCTGATCTCCACAAAGATCTTTCATTAAAGCTTTTGATTTAGGACCTTGTATTTGAACTGGACATGCATCAATTTCTTCTATCGTGCAATTAAATTTACCATCAGCATTCACGCCTTGAAGGTACATTCCGATATCCGAGTCTGATAAAGAAAACCAAAATTCATCTTTTGAAATTCTTAAAAGTATTGGATCATTTAAAACACCTCCATAAGCATTACATAAAATTACATATCTTGCTCGCATTGGAGAAATTTTTGTTGCATCTCTTGTTATTACATAATCAACAAATTTTTCTGCATCAGGACCTTTTACTTGAATCTGTCTTTCAACAGCAACATTCCACATAGTCACGTGATTTACAATTGCATCATATTCAACCATTGCTCCACCATCCTCAGGCTTCACATATCCCCTTGGATGATAAATTCTATTATAAACAGTTGCTCTCCAACAACCTGCTTGCATTGATAAATGCCAATATGGCGATTTTCTTACTCTTGTTGAAATTAACATTTCAACT
>CACNZK010000025.1 GCA_902625035.1 uncultured Pelagibacteraceae bacterium | reverse complement strand
GTCCGGCTTAAAAATTTAACAACCAATAACTTAGGGTTTATATGAACACAACAGCAGAAACTATTTTAGTTTACACAATCATAGCAGGTTTATTATCTATCGTTTATGGATATTTAACTGGAAAGAATATTCTTAATTCAAGCACAGGAAATTCAAAAATGCAAGACATTGCTTCAGCCATTCAAATTGGAGCAAAAGCTTATCTAGCAAGACAATATAAAACTATAGCTATTGTTGGTGTTGTTGTCTTGGTAATTGTTAGTATTGCCTTTAGTCCCCTTGTAGGTCTTGGTTATTTGATTGGTGCTGCTTTATCAGGGATTGCTGGTTATGTGGGCATGTTAGTTTCTGTAGAAGCAAATGTCAGAACCGCAGAAGCATCAAGAAAGGGTTTAGCAGAAGGACTTTCTGTTGCATTCAAATCTGGTGCTGTCACAGGAATGTTAGTTGCAGGTTTAGCTTTATTAGCAATTGCAGTTTATTATTTTTTTTTATTGAAATTTGAAATTGATGAGAGAGAAATAGTTAACGCTCTTGTTGCATTAGGATTTGGTGCTTCTTTAATTTCAATTTTTGCAAGATTAGGTGGTGGTATCTTTACAAAAGGTGCTGATGTTGGAGCTGATCTAGTTGGAAAAGTAGAAGCGGGAATACCTGAAGATGATCCAAGAAATCCTGCTGTAATTGCAGATAATGTAGGAGATAATGTTGGAGATTGCGCAGGTATGGCTGCGGATTTATTTGAAACTTATGCAGTTACTATTGTTGCAACAATGGTTCTTTCATCTATTTTTTTTATTGGAGATTTGAATATGATGGTTTACCCTTTAACGATTGGTGCCGCGTGTTTGATTACTTCAATTATTGGAACTTTCTTTGTAAAACTTGGACATAATAATAATGTTATGAACGCTTTATATAAAGGTTTTATTGTTTCAGCTATAGCTTCATTAGCAATATTATGGCCAGTAACAGATTACGTTATTGGTTTTTCAAATGAATATACAATAAATGACAAAACTTTTAATGGTAAGGACTTATATTATTGTGGAGTGATTGGTCTTATAATTACTGGTTTATTAATTTGGATCACAGAATATTATACTGGAACAGGATACAGACCTGTCAAATCAGTGGCTTTATCATCCACTACAGGACACGGAACTAATGTTATTCAAGGATTAGCAGTTTCTATGGAAGCAACAGCTATCCCTGCTCTTATAATTGTAGCAGGTATTTTAATAACAAATACAATTGCAGGTCTTTTTGGTATTGCAATAGCCGTAACAACTATGCTTGCTTTAGCTGGCATGGTAGTCGCTTTAGATGCATATGGTCCAGTTACCGATAACGCAGGTGGTATAGCAGAAATGTCAAATCTAGATAAAAAAGTTAGAAAAACAACAGACGCTCTTGATGCAGTTGGTAATACTACTAAAGCCGTAACAAAAGGTTACGCTATTGGATCTGCAGGTCTTGGTGCATTAGTTTTATTTGCAGCATATACTGAGGATATTAAACATTTCTCTAAAGAAGCTGGTTCAGCTTTAGAAGGTATAGTTGTCACTTTTGATTTATCAAACCCTTATGTTGTTGTCGGGTTGTTAATCGGTGGTATGTTGCCATATTTATTTGGATCGATGGGTATGCAAGCAGTCGGTAGAGCTGGCGGAGCAGTTGTTGTTGAAGTAAGAAGACAATTTAAGAAATATCCTGGAATAATGAAAAGAAAACAAAAACCAGATTATGCTAAATTAGTTGATTTATTAACAGTTGCGGCAATCAAAGAAATGATAATTCCTTCATTGTTACCTGTTCTTTCACCAGTAGTTCTATATTTCATAATTTTATCAATCGGTGGTCAAGTTGCAGCGCTTGCTGCAGTTGGAGCGATGTTACTTGGAGTAATAATTACTGGTCTTTTTGTAGCTGTTTCAATGACAGCGGGAGGCGGTGCTTGGGATAATGCTAAAAAATATATTGAAGATGGAAATCATGGCGGTAAGGGATCTGAAGCTCATAAGGCAGCTGTAACAGGTGACACGGTTGGTGATCCCTACAAGGACACAGCTGGTCCAGCAGTAAATCCAATGATTAAGATTACAAATATTGTTGCTTTATTATTGTTAGCAGTAATTGCTGGCTAAAAAGATTATTTGGTTGAACCTCTTTTTTTTCCAAGAGGATCAT
>CACNZK010000024.1 GCA_902625035.1 uncultured Pelagibacteraceae bacterium | reverse complement strand
GTTTATTTTTTTGATCGCCTAAGGAGGTCTCTACCTCTTTAAGCTTACTAATCACCTCATGAGCAGTTTTGAATACATACTCTCCATTTTCAGTAAGCGTTAGTCCTCTTGCATGTCTTTCAAACAGTTGTACTTTTAAGTCTTGTTCTAAAGACTGAATCTGTCTACTTATAGCTGATTGGCTTAAATTTAGATTGATAGTGGCATTTGTAAAACTTCCTGCCTCCGCAACAGCATGAAATATTTTTAATTTATCCCAATCCATTATTTATCCAAATTAATAATATACCTTCCTGATGTTTCTCCTTTTAGCATTTTAGGATAAATATCAATAACCTCTTCTAAATCAATTTCTTTGACTGATTTACCAAGAGTTTCAAAATCTAATAGTTTTCCTGCCTCGTTCCATAAGAATTGTCTTCTTTTTATTGATGCATTGACAGAATTTATACCCCAAAGTTTAACACCTCTTATTATAAATGGCATGACAGTAGTGTTTAATTTAATATCCACAGCGTTACCGCATGCCGCTACTATTCCTGCATCTTTTGTTTGAGATAAAATATTTTCAAGCACTTTTCCACCAACCGTATCAACTGCACCATCCCACAATCCTTTATCCAATGGCCTTGCATCTTTCATAAATTCGCTAGTATTTACAACATTTTTTGCACCTATTGATTCTAAATAGTCTCTATTACTATCTTTTCCAGTAACAGCGGTAACATCACAACCTAATTTATTAAGTATCATGACTGCCATACTACCAACTCCACCCGAGGCACCACTTACAACAACATTTTGGACTTTCTCACCTAAAAGTAATTCTTCTCTTGTTGTTTTTGTTGTAAATGAACATTGTAATGCTGTAAATCCTGCAGTACCCATAACCATTGACTCCTTTAGAGAAAGACTTTTTGGTTTTTTTACTAAAAAATCTCCATTAACTTTAGCATACTGAGAATAACCTCCAAAAAATATTTCACCGACTCTCCAACCAGTTAAAATAATTTCATCTCCAGGTTTAAAATCTTTGTGATCACTTTCCTCTACTACACCACTAAAATCTATTCCTGGTATATGTGGAAATTCTTTAACAAGCCGTGCTCCATTTTTTAAAATTAAAGCATCTTTATAATTTAATCCAGAATACTGAACCTTGACCGTTACGTCCCCATGTTTTAAAAAATTTTTGTCTAATGATTTTACTTCTCTTGAAAAGTTGTCACCTTCTTGATTTAAAACTAATGCTTTAAATTGCTTTGACACTTTAATCTTTTGAATTACTTATTAACCTTAAATATCTATTTTGATAACTTAAATCTTCTTTGAATTGACCTAAATAATAATTTGTGACTGTTGTAGCTTGCTCTTTTTTAATTCCTCTCATAGTCATACATTGATGAGTTGAGTCTATAGTGACTGCTACACCTTTAGCATCTAGAGATTGCATTAGTGTGTTCGCAATCTGCATAGTTAATCTTTCCTGCGTTTGTAATCTTTTAGAAAAAACCTCGACCACTCTTGCTAATTTACTCAATCCAACAACTCTTTCATTAGGTATGTAGGCTACATGAGCTTTACCAATAATTGGTGCCATATGATGCTCACAATGACTTTGAACAGAAATATTTTTTTGAATAACCATGTCATCATACCCATCAACATCGCCAAAAGTTTTATCCAAAACTTGTATCGGATCTTCCTTATAACCTTTAAAATACTCCTTAAACGCTTTAACAACTCTTTTTGGAGTTTCTAATAATCCTTCTCTATTAGGGTCTTCACCCATCCAAGATAAAATGGTTTTGAAAGCATCTTCTGCCTCTTTGTCAGAAATCTTCTTTGAATTTTGGTTATTATCTATGTCTTTAACTAACTTCATGGAGGGCTTTATACATATAAATGAACATTTTTAAAATATTTAATATATCTCTATATGTGCTACATAATCACCAAATATGTTCAAAAAAAGAGAAAATGTGGTTGAAATTGAAGAAGGAAATCTTCTATCACCTAAATTTGATAATGATGGTTTAATACCTGTCATCACAATGTGCTCCCAAACAAAAGAAATTTTGATGCATGGTTTTATGAATGTTGAAGCATTAAAAAAAACTATTGAAACAAAAGAAGCTCACTACTACAGCAGATCAAGACAATCTATTTGGCACAAAGGTAAAACAAGTGGTTTTATTCAGAAAGTAACTGAAATCAGAATTGATGATGACCAAGACTCTATTTGGCTT
>CACNZK010000023.1 GCA_902625035.1 uncultured Pelagibacteraceae bacterium | reverse complement strand
TATCTATGTTTAATTCAGAATAATTCTTGATATATTTCTTAAAGGATTTAATTTTCTTTTTACTATGTAATTTTCTTGCTGAAACGTTCAAAAATTTGATTGGAATATTTTCATCTAATTCAATTTTCTTAAAACAAAGATCATTTTTTTTCCACCCAATCTTTTTTAAATAATTAGCAGCAGATGCATATGCATCTTCAGAATTTTTCAAGTCAATATAATTATCCTTATTATAATCAAAAGCATAATTTTTTATCGTAGATGGCATAAATTGAAAAAAACCAAATGCACCTGCCCATGAACCATACAGTGTTTTATAATCTATTTGATTATCATCAATTAATCTTAATAAAGTTAAGAGTTCATTTGAAAAAAACTCTGATCTTCTTTTATCATAACTTAAAGTTGCTAATGATGATATTATATCCATTTTTCCAACATAAGTGCCAAAGTTAGTCTCGATGCCCATTAAAGATAAAAGTAATTCTTTTTCTACTCCAAAATTTTTTTCAACTAAATTTATAAGATTTGAATTATTTTCGTAAAAATCTACACCCTTTTTTAATTTTTTAGTTGAAGTACGTTTGCCGATATATGTTTTTGTGTCTTCATAAAACTCTGGTTGAAATCTATCGTATTCAATGACTTTAGGTAAAAATCTTGCATTTTGCATTGCTGTATCAAAAGTCTTTTCTGAAATATCATTTGCTAATGCCACTTTTTTGAAATTCTTTTTCCATTCAATGAAATTGATATTTTCACTAGAATAACAATTCAAAATGGTAAGAAAAAATAAAAAAAATATTTGGCTAATTAGTTTCATAAAGATCTTTAAGATATATAATTACAGCAATCCAGATAATAATAAAACTCACTAATTTAATTAATGAAAAGTCCTCATTGTAATAAAAGTAGCCTAAAATAAACTGCAATGTAGGTGTAATATAAAAAATCATTCCTGTAGCTCCAAGACCAATCAATTCAACACCTCTTACATATAAAAATAAAGGAATCACAGTCATGGGTCCAGCTAATAATAAAAACATACTAAGACCAGGGTTAGACAAACTAAAGTCATTTAATCCCTTATCAAAGATAAGATAAAAGACAATAAGAGCAAAAGGGAAAATATATAAACTCTCTATTAAAAGTCCTATATCAGTTTCTATATTAATTTTTTTTCTCACTAGATTGTAAAATGCCCAACTCAAAGCTACGATTATGCCAACCCAAGGAAGTGTTTTGATATTTAGAAAAATCATAATCAAAATAGATATTATTACTAATAAAATTGAAAAAATTCTTTTTTTATTTAATTTTTCTCTAAAGAAAATGTATCCCAACAAAACACTTATAATTGGCATAATGAAGTAACCAAAACTAGCGTCTATTATTCTTTCCGTAGCTACAGCATAAATCCAAATAGCCCAATTGATAAATATTAATGAACCAGAGATAAAAAGATAAAAAAGATTTTTTTTATTTGAAATACTTCTAATAAAAAGCTTCCATTTTTTAAAAAAGAGAGTCGTCATGACTAACATAACAGCAGTCCATAAACATCTATGAACAACTAACTCAACATGTCCTATAAAGGCAACATATTCAAAATATATAACACCAATAAAACCCCACCAAAAGGATCCCAAAGATGTAAGTATTAATCCTTTATTAAAATGCTGGTTCATAAAATAATGAAATAGATAATAAACGTTTAATAGACTATTTTATGGTTGAATTAAATAATTATAATTATAAAACCTTGCTCACGGAGAGATGGCTGAGCGGTTGAAAGCACCGGTCTTGAAAACCGGCAAAGGGGCAACTCTTTCCTGGGTTCGAATCCCAGTCTCTCCGCCATCAAAACTTTCAATATTTAAAATTTTTAAATAAATTATTAATCTTATTATCTTCAAATTGTATGTCTGTATTTAAGCCATTGTAGAAATTATAAAGATTATTATCATCAATCTCCAAAAGTTTAATCAATTGATTTAAGTCTTCCCCATTTAATTGATCTAAATATTTTCTTGTGAATGCACCTAAAAGTTTATCCATTTCTTTTGTGCCGCGATAATTTGATCTGTAAATAATTTTTTTTTTAATTTGTTCTATATCAGCGGTCATAATAAGAATATAATACCAGTTTATGGATATGAAAAGAAATTATGAATACTTATTATCTGATCTCAGTTTACTAAAAGGTGTTGGAACTAAAACTTCAAATTTATTAAAGAGGAAAAAGGTAAATACTATTTTTGATTTATTATGGAAATTACCAAAATCTTACACTGATAGAACTTTATCATCTAAAATAAAAGACTTAAAAATAGATGAAATACAGACCATAACTATAATTCCTCTTAAATATTCATTCCCTAGAGTTAGAAACTTACCGAATAGAGTTTTATGCAAAGATGACACTGGTGAAATAGATTGTGTTTTTTTTAACAGTTATGAAGGTTACATCAAAAAAATATTACCCATTGGTAAAGAGGTTACTATTAGTGGAAAA
>CACNZK010000022.1 GCA_902625035.1 uncultured Pelagibacteraceae bacterium | reverse complement strand
GCATCACTATTGGTACAGTTAAGATTATTGCTGCTACTGAGTGCAAAAAGAAACCAATTATTAAGAGAAATATATTTAATATACCTAAAACTGCATATTTATTGTTTGTAAAATCAATAATTGACTCTGCTACTTTTTGAGGAATTTGCTCAATAGTTAAAAATTCTCCTAATAAAACAGAGGCTGCAACTAATAGCATTACCGATGCTGTTTGTATTGCCCCCTCGCAAGCTGATTCATACAATCTTTTAAAATCTATTTCTTTATAGATGAAACCAATTACTAAAGACGCTACTACTGCTAAACCAGCACCTTCAGTAGCAGTTACTACTCCTCCAAAAATTCCACCTAGAATTATTATTGGTAATAAGAATGCTAAAGCTGCATCTTTTGCAGTTTTTTTAACATTTGGAATATTGAATGTTTCTTCTACAGGAAAATTTTTCTTTCTTGCTGTAACATAAGCTGCCAACATAAGAAAAAATCCACCAATTACTCCAGGAATAATTCCAGCAACAAATAATTGAACAACTGAACTTTGAGACATAACTGCATAAACAATCATTGGTATTGATGGTGGAATAATGATTGCTAAAGATGCTGAAGATGAAGTCACTGCAGCAGCAAATGCTCCTGGGTATCCTTTTTTCTTCATTGCAGGTATTAAGATCGATCCTAATGCAGCAACATCAGCAACTGCCGATCCAGAAATTTCAGCAAAAAACATTGAGGTTGCAATATTAATCATACTCAACCCACCTTTAATAAATCCAACTAGAGCAGAGGCAAAGGCTATAAGTCTTCGTGAAATACCAGCACTATTCATAATTGATCCAGCTAAAATAAATAATGGAATTGCAATCAATGGAAATTTCATTGATCCATCAAACATTACGATTGCAGTATCAATTAGAAAACTTGTGCCAGTTTTCATAACCATTGCAATAATAGTTGTTACTGCAAGACCAATCGCAATAGGTACATTTATTGATAAAAGAAGTAGCAAGACCATAAACATTGTTAGAATTACCATTAAATGTCTCCTGTTTGCTCTTCACCTGTATTTTGAAGGACTAAATTTTTATAATCCTCTGGAATTCTTAAGGTTTCAGATAAAATAAATAAGCATGAAGCTATTGGAATTACAGATTGAACAAATGGCTGGGGAACCCATTCCAGTGTTACTAGCGTTTCACCCGTAATTAAAGTTAAAACTAAATATCCGTAATATGCTAGTAATATTAAAAAACCATAAACAACTAGTTTAGAAACAACAAAAAAAATTTTTCTTAAGGGTAGTGGAAAAGCTTTAAATATACTTGGAACACTAATGTGAGAACCCTTAAGCGCTGCATAAGCTGAACCATAATATGTAATCCATGCAAGTTGAACTGCAGCAACCTCATCATACCAAACTAGAGCACTGCCAGCAAAACGGAAAGTAACTCCAAGTAAAACTGTTACTGCTAATGCTACCATCATTGTAAACAGTATTAGTTTTAGAATTTTTTCGTACGAATTTATAAAATTTTGTAATTTCATAATATATTCAGGCCCTCTGGATGAGGGCCTGATAAAAGTTTTTTCTTTATATTATTTTGCTAAAGCTGATACTTTTTTAACTAAAGCACCACCTGTAGGAACTTCTGATCCAAACTGATCATAGATTCCTTTACTAGCAGCAATAAAGGCACCTTTGTCCGCTTCGTTTACTTGGACACCAGCGTCTTTAATTACTTTTAATAAAGATTTTTCAAGTTTAGCAGCTTCTTTGTACACAAATTTTTGCGTATCTTGAGCAGCTTTTTCTAAAATATCTTGAACATCCGCAGGTAGTTTGCTCCAGTGATCCTTATGAACAGTTACATAAGCAGGAGTGTAAACGTGACCTGTGATTGATAAATATTTTTGAACTTCTTGAAATTTAGCACTAGCTATTTGAGCATATGGGTTTTCTTGTCCATCCATTGTACCTGTTTTTAAAGCAGTAAATACTTCAGAAAAAGACATTGGAGTTGGGTTCGCACCATATGATTGGAACATTTTAACTCTCCATTTTGATTTAGGAGTTCTTAATTTAATTCCTTTTAAATCACCTGGAGTATTAATTGGTCTAGTATTATTTGTTATATGTCTAAAACCATTTTCCCATACAGCAATAACTTTGTAACCTGTTTTATCTTCAAGGTTTTTAAACATACCTGGTAAAACATTTTTTTCTACTTTAGCCATGTGCTTTCTGTCTTTAATAATAAAAGGCATATCAAAAACACCAAACTCATCATGTATAGAAGCCATTACTGATGAAGGTAACCACATATTAACTGTACCTAATTTCAGTTTCTGCATTCCTTGTTTGTCTTTTCCAAGTTGCGAAGAACCAAATACAGTTACTTTACCTTTGTTACCTAATCTCTTATTAGCAAGTTTAGCAAAATGATCAACTGAAGCTGAAAATAGGGAACCTGGTTTACCCACGTGTCCAAATTTTACTTCAACTGAGTTTGCCGCAAAACTTAAAAATAAAGACGAGAATAATACAACGATTATTTTACTTAATTTATTCATATTTATTTCCCTTAGTTGTTATTTTTTTTCAGGAGGTTACCTAAAATATGATTGCAGATCTAGTGAATAAATGGGCTTAGTATAAAAAAAATTTAATAGTTCAAAATGAGAAAAAGTTTAAAATTATTGAATGCTAGCTTGAGATTTGTCATCTTTTTTAGACATATCAACCTCAACCCACTCCGCTTTCTTAAGCTCTTTAGTTAGAGCAATTTTTAAAACTTCATCAGCAAACTCAACTGGAGTAATTTTTATCTCATCGATAATCTTTTT
>CACNZK010000021.1 GCA_902625035.1 uncultured Pelagibacteraceae bacterium | reverse complement strand
CTACATCTGAAATTAAATACGGAGATAATGATCGACTTGCTTCTAGAGTGGCTCAAATTACAAATGCAGATACCTTAATATTACTCTCAGATGTGGATGGTTTATACACAAAAAACCCTAAAAAATTCAAAGATGCTAAGTTAATTAAGAAAGTGATTGATTTAGACAAAGTTATTAAGAGTATAAATATCAAAGGTATGACAGAATTAGGAAGTGGTGGCATGAATACAAAAATCGAAGCTGCTAAAATTTGTAATTTGTCTGGTTGCAATATGGTTATAGCTAATGGATTAAGTCTTAATCCTATCAATCGAATCCAAAATGAAAATAGCTGCACTTGGTTTATTTCTAAAATGTCTAAAATGCATGCAAGAAAAAAATGGATAATCAGCTCAATTTCTCCTAAAGGTGAACTTATAATTGATGATGGGGCAAAAAAAGCTCTTCATAACGGAAAAAGTTTATTAGCGGCTGGAATTAAAAAAGTAGTCGGAAGATTTAATAAGGGAGATCATATCAAAATTTTAGATAATAAAAAAAAAGAGTTTGCTCGTGGACTTAGCTCTTTTTCATCCAAAGAAATAAATTTAATCATGGGCTGTCATTCGAATGAAATAAAAAAAATTTTAGGATATGTATCAAAATCTGAGGTAGTTCATAAAGATGATATGGTGGAAATCTAATGAAGAAGATATTAAATAATATTGGAACAAGATCAAAAGAAGCGTTTGCTCAACCAATAAATACTTATAAAAAAAATAAAGTTTTAAGTGATTATCTTAAAATGATAAGGAAAAATAAACATTTAATTCTAAAAGAAAATAAAAAAGATGTGGATCGGGCTATTAAAATAAAACTAAGAGATAACTTAATAGAGCGACTGATTTTAAATGAAAAAAAAATTTTGGGTATTATCAATTCAGTAAAAAAAATAATTAAGTTAAAAGATCCAGTTCATAATGTTATTGAAAAATGGAAAAGACCTAATGGACTTGTATTTTCTAAAATATCAATTCCGATTGGTGTTATAGGCGTAATTTATGAAAGTAGACCAAATGTAACCTCGGATGTAGCATCATTATGTTTTAAATCTGGAAATTCAGTTATTTTGAAAGGTGGTTCTGAGGCTTTTTATTCTAATAAAATTTTATCAAATTTATTTAGAAAAGCATTAAAGATTAATAAAGTTAATCAAAACTTTGTTCAATTTATCGATATAAAGAATAGAAAAGTAGTAGATTTTTTACTCACTAAAATGATTAATTTTATTGATGTAGTTATCCCAAGAGGTGGAAAAAATTTAGTTAAAAAAGTACAAAATATTTCTAAAATTCCAACTATTGGTCATTTAGAAGGTGTTTGTCATTCATATGTTGATAAAGATGCAGATCCCAAAATTGCAACCAAAGTATTAGTAAATGCAAAATTAAGAAATACAGCGATTTGTGGAGCGACCGAAACAATTTTACTTAATGAGCGTATAATCAAAAAGTTTGGAACTCATATATTAAAAGTATTAGAAGAAAAGGGTTGTCAAATTATTGGTGATGATAAAATACGAAAAATTTATAAAGGCAAAATCAGAAAGGCATCAATCAAAGATTGGTCAAAAGAATATTTATCTGCTAGCGTTTCTGTAAAATCAGTCAAAAACTTACAAGAGGCTATTTCTCATATTAATAAATTTGGAACTATGCATACTGATTGTATTATTACTAAAAACAAAAAAACTGCTAAAAAATTTTTAATGGGAGTTAAAAGTTCAATAGCAATGCACAATACATCTACACAATTTGCAGATGGTGGTGAATTTGGATTTGGTGGTGAGGTTGGAATTTCGACAAATGTTCTTCCACCAAGAGGCCCTGTAGGACTTGGACAATTAATTTCCTACAAATATCAAGTAACAAGTAATGGTAAAATCAGAAAGTAAATTAGTTACAAAAATAAATAAAATTGGGATCCTGGGTGGATCTTTCGATCCTGCACACAAAGGTCACTTAACGATTTCAAAAGAGGCAATTAAAAGATTTAATTTACGAAATGTTATTTGGGCAATAACAAAAAGAAATCCGTTTAAAAAAAAAACACATATAAGTTTGAATAATAGAATCAAACATTGCAAAAAAATTATTGGATCAAGTAAATTGATAAAGGTAAAATTTTATGAAGATACAATTAAATCGAATAAAACTATCGATTTAATAAATCATATTTCAAAGAATAAAAAAAGTAAGATTTATTTTATAATGGGAGCTGATAATTTAATAAAATTTCATAAATGGTATAAATGGAAATTAATTTCACAAAAATGTAAAATAATAGTATTTGATAGACATGGTTATAAAAAAAGATCATTAAATTCTTCTACATATAAAAGATTAAATAGAGAAAATTTGAAATTTATTGAATTTAAAAAGGTCAATATTTCTTCTTCTCAATTGAGAAAAATTTGATATGGTTTAATTAACTAATGGATAAAATTTCTGATTTAAAAAAAATCATAATTCAAACTTTAGATATCAATAAAGCTTTAGACATTGTTAGCATCGACCTTAAAGATAAAAGTTCTATGGCTGAATACATGATTATTGCAAGTGGTACATCATCTAGGCATATTCAGTCACTTTCAGAGCAAGTTTTAGAAAAATTCAAAGATTATGGAATGAAAGACTCAAAAATCGAGGGAAAAGATAGCACTGAATGGAAACTGGTGGATGGAATAGATTTAATTGTCCATATATTTCATCCAGAAAAAAGAAAATTTTATGAATTAGAAAAAATGTGGTCAGAATTTATTCCAAAAGAAAAGATTATAATATGAGGAAAACCTTTTTTATTATAAATATACTTTTTCTAAAATTATTAGCTTTTAATCCTATCATTGCAGCTGAAAATGATGTCTATAAAAAAATAGACTTATTTGGAGAGGTATTAGAAAAAATAAATAAAGAATATGTTGATGAAATAGATCAATCTGAGAGTATGGATGCTGCAATAGACGGATTGCTTCAATCATTAGATCCTTATTCAGCATACATGTCACCTGAAATTTTTAATGAAATGCAGACTGAAACAAGTGGTGAGTTTGGTGGCTTAGGAATAGAGGTTAATATGGAGTCAGGTGTTGTAAAAGTTATTTCTCCAATTGATGATACGCCAGCATCTCGAGCCGGAATTAAAGCCGGAGACTACATTATAAAAATAGATGATATTCAGGTACAGGGTAAATCTTTAAGTGAAGCTGTAGATTTGATGAGAGGACCCGTTGGTTCATCAATTGTTTTAACTGTAAGAAGAATTGGAAAGAGAAAAGCTTTAAAATTTGAGATAATTAGAGAGATAATTCAAATTAAATCGGTAAAAGCTGATCTTTTAAAAAAAAACATTGGCTATCTTCGATTGACATCTTTTAATGAAAATAGTGGGGAACAAATAAGAGATCAAATTAGAGAATTTGAAAAAAATGAAAAAATAAATTCATATATTTTAGATTTAAGAAACAATCCTGGAGGATTGTTATCTCAAGCAATAAGAATATCAGATTTTTTTTTAGATAATGGAGAAATTGTATCTACCAAAAGTAGGAAAGCGTCTGAAAATAGAAAATGGTTTGCTAAAAAAGGAGATTTGATAGAAGGTAAAACTTTAATAGTGTTAATTAATTATGGATCTGCATCTGCTTCGGAAATAGTTGCGGGAGCACTTCAAGATCATAAAAGAGCAATTATTTTAGGTGAAAATAGTTATGGAAAAGGGTCGGTGCAGTCAATTATTCCATTAAAAAATAAAGGAGCAATAAGGCTCACAGTTGCAAAATACTACCTACCGTCGGGTAAATCAATTTCTGAGGTTGGTGTAAGTCCAGATATTGAGATTAATGAAGACTCAGATGAATTTAGAATTAA
>CACNZK010000020.1 GCA_902625035.1 uncultured Pelagibacteraceae bacterium | reverse complement strand
TGAAGGAAGCTGAAAATAGTTATTACCTAGTTTCTGCCGGAGCAAATTTAAGATTAGACCATGATTGGATCCAAAAATGGATGCCAACTGATGGATCAGTTATATTTGAAGATTTAACAAATAGCACAGGTGTACTTGTTATTGCCGGCCCAAAAGCTAGACAACTAATGCAGAAAGTTTCAACAGATGATTTTTCCAACGAAAATTTTAAATGGTTAACGGCTAAAAATGTTAATGTTGGATATGCGCCTGTTAATGCTATGAGAGTAAATTTTGTAGGTGAACTAGGTTGGGAATTGCACCACCCAATTGAATACCAAAATCATATTTTTGATAAATTAATGGAAGCAGGCAAGGATTTGGGCCTTAAACCTTTTGGTATAAGAGCCATGAATAGTCTAAGAGTTGAAAAATCTTACAAACTTGTAGGAACCGAACTATCAATTGAATATTCACCTTATGAGTCTGGCCTAGATAGATTTATTCATCCTAATAAAGGAAATTTTATAGGACTTGAAGCACTAAACAAATGGAGAGAAAAGGGTTTTGATAATAAGCTAGTAACATTAGAGGTTCATAATACTATAGATTCTGATGTATTAGGAAACAACCCGATTTATAAAGATGATAAAGTTGTTGGAAGAGCGACAGGTGGAGAATATGGTTTTAGATTAGATAAATCTATAGCTTTAGCAATGGTCAAACCTGATTTAGCAAATGTAGGTGAAAAACTCAAAGTTGATATTCTTGGAAAAATGTACGAAGCTACAATTCTCGATGAAAGTCCCTACGACTCTGAAAATAAATTATTGAGAGCTTAATGAAAATTTTAGTCGCAGTAAAAAGAGTAATTGATTATAACGTGCAGGTTAGAGTCAAAGAAGATAATACCGGTGTAGTTACCGATAATGTTAAGATGTCTACTAATCCGCCAGATGATAATGCTATTGAGGAAGCGGTAAAAATCAAAGAGTCTGGGAAAGCAACTGAAGTAGTCGCAGTGAGTGTTGGGGAAGAAAAAGCTCAAGAAACTGTTCGTAAAGCATTAGCTGTTGGAGCTGATAGAGGTATTCTTATTAAAGCTGATGGAATTTTAGAACCTTTGGCTGTATCTAAATTGTTACAAAAAATTGTTGAAAAAGAAAAACCAGATTTAGTTTTTATGGGAAAACAGGCTATTGATGATGATTGTAACCAAACAGGTCAAATGTTAAGTGCTATGCTTAATTGGCCCCAAGCAACATTTGCTTCTAAGATTGAGATCAAAGATAAAAAACTTGAGGTTACTAGAGAGATTGATGAGGGTTTAGAGACGATAGAAATTAATATACCCGCGATAGTCACTTGTGATTTAAGACTAAATGAACCTAGATATGCTTCATTACCAAACATAATGAAAGCAAAGAAAAAACCTATCGAACAATTGAATGCGTCAGATTTAGGAGTAGATACTTCTCCAAGAATCGAGCAGATTAAGGTTGAGGAGCCACCAAAAAGAAAAGCAGGAATAAAAGTTAAAAGTGTGGCTGAGTTAGTACAAAAATTAAAAAATGAGGCAAAAGTAATATAATGTCAGTTTTATTAATAGCGGAACATAATAATAAAGAATTAAAATCTTTTACACTTAATGCTGTAACTGCAGCTTCTCAAATGGATTCAGATATTCATGCAGTAATTATTGGTAATAATTGTGGAGATGCAGCAAAAAAACTTTCAGAATTACCACTTGTAAAAAAAGTTATTCAAGTTGAAGCAGCTCATTATGAAAATTTTGTAGCAGAAAATTTTGCACCAGTAATTGTGAAATTGGCAGAAAACTACTCACATGTTGTCTGTTCAGCGAATACTTTTGGTAAAAATTTAATGCCACGAATTGCAGCTGCTTTAGATACTTCTCAAGTCAGTGATATTATTAAAGTAATTTCTACAGATACATTTTTAAGACCTATTTACGCTGGAAATGCGTTTGCAACTGTAAAAAGTAAAGATCCAAAAAAATGTATTACAATTAGACCCACTTCATTTGACCCATGTGAAAGCTCAGGTGGATCTGCGCCCATAGAAAAAGCTGAACCAAGTGAAGAGTTTAATAATACTAAATTTGTGAAAAGAGAAGAAATTAAGTCAGATAGACCAGAGCTTGGAACTGCAAGAGTAGTTGTGTCTGGAGGAAGAGGAATGCAAAGTGGAGATAATTTCAAATTAATTACATCTGTAGCTGATAAGTTAAATGCAGCAATTGGAGCTTCACGTGCAGCGGTAGATGCTGGATATATAAGTAATGACCATCAAGTAGGACAAACAGGTAAAGTTGTCGTTCCAGATTTGTATATTGCTATTGGAATTTCAGGTGCAATTCAGCATTTAGCTGGAATGAAAGAAAGTAAAGTTATTGTAGCAATTAATAAGGACGGCGAGGCCCCAATCTTTAGTGTTGCAGACTATGGTCTAGAGGCTGATTTATTTGAAGCACTTCCTCAATTTATTGAAGAACTGAACAAATTAAACACTATACAAAAATAATATAATCTGTAAAAAATTAATATATGTCCAGAGAGTCAATGGAATATGATGTAGTTATTGTTGGTGGAGGACCATCAGGATTATCAACAGCTATAAAATTAAAACAATTAAATTCAAATCTAAATGTTTGTATTTTGGAAAAAGCATCCGAGATTGGTGCACATATTTTAAGTGGTAATGTATTTGAAACAAGAGCTCTAGATGAATTAATTCCAAATTGGAAAGACTTAGACTCGCCAATTAAAACAAAAGTAACAAAAGAAAAATTTTTATTTTTAGGTAAGTCAAGGTCTTTAAGTTGGCCAACTTGGTTATTACCTTCAGTTCAGAAAAACCACAATAACTATATTATAAGTCTTGCAAACTTATGTAGATGGCTTGCAGAGCAAGCCGAGTCACTGGGTGTAGAAATTTTTCCAGGTTTTCCGGCATGTGAAATTTTATATAATGACGATGGATCTGTAAAAGGTGTTGCCACACAAGACATGGGGATTGATAAAGAGGGAAATAAAAAAGATAGTTTTGAACCTGGTATTGAACTTTTAGGAAAAGTTACTGTTTTTGCAGAGGGTTGCCGGGGTCACTTAGGAAAACAACTAATTAAAAAATTTGATCTTAATAAAGGTAAAGATCCTCAACAATATGGCATTGGTTTTAAAGAGATTTGGGAAATCGAAGAAAAAAAACATCATGAAGGATTAGTAATGCATACAGCTGGCTGGCCATTAGATAACAATACATATGGTGGAAGTTTTATGTATCACGCAGAGAATAAGCAGATATTTTTAGGGTACGTTATTGGCTTAGATTATCAAAATCCTCATTTATCTCCTTTCGATGAATTTCAAAGATTTAAAACTCACCCATCAATAAAAAAAATTATAGAGGGCGGAAAAAGAATTTCATATGGTGCAAGGGCGTTGATAGAAGGTGGAATACAAAGTTTACCTAAAATGTTTATGCCTGGCGCATTACTTGTAGGATGTGATGCTGGAACTTTAAATATGCCAAAAATTAAAGGATCTCATACAGCAATGAAAAGTGGAATCATAGCTGCTGAGACAATAAATGAACACTTTAAAGAAAACAAAGACTTATCAATATATGAAGAAAAATTTAAAAAAAGTTGGTTGTTTGATGAATTACATAGAGCAAGAAACGTAAAACCAAGTTTTAGTTGGGGACTAATTTTAGGTATAATTTTCACTGGTATAGACCAAATTTTATTTAGGGGAAAACTTCCTTTCACACTGAAACATAAGCATGCAGATCATGAAACATTGAGACCTGCAAATGAAATGCCCAAAATTGAGTATCCGAAACCTGATAATGTTATTACTTTTGATAAAACAAGTTCTGTTTATTTAACCGGAACAAACCACGAAGACAATCAGCCAGTTCATTTAAAGCTAAAAGATAAGGATTTGCCAATAAATTACACGCTTAAAATGTATGATGAACCTTCTCAAAGGTACTGTCCAGCTGGAGTCTATGAGGTCCAAAAAGAAAATGATATAAACAAATTTGTTATTAACGCTCAGAATTGTATTCATTGTAAAACTTGTGATATAAAAGAACCATCACAAAATATAATTTGGGTAAGTCCTGAGGGAGGCGGTGGGCCTAAATATGGGAATATGTAATTAATTATATAAAAAATTTGCAAAAATTATTATTACACTAATAATACCTATCCAAATAACAAGATTTTTAAAAAAAACTTTTTTATTCTTATTTGCATAATAAAAACCAGGGAACACTAAGGCAATAACTAGCAAAAGGTAAATTATTGATAATATTTCTTCACCCATAATTCAACTTATTTTATGAAAGATCTATCGCAAATTTTTTAAGTATTTCAATTGGTAAAATTTTCAATGTATTTTCATGAGTTCGTTTTAAATAAATTGGACAACCTTTTCCTGCCTCCACAGCTC
Source organism: uncultured Pelagibacteraceae bacterium (assembly GCA_902625035.1). Lineage (GTDB taxonomy): Bacteria > Pseudomonadota > Alphaproteobacteria > Pelagibacterales > Pelagibacteraceae > Pelagibacter. Next base: position 613 of record CACNZK010000020.1, on the reverse strand, counting down.
TTGCATACCAAGTTGCGCATACACACCAGCCATCTCCATCTTTTAAGCCAGGAAATCCAAATTCTGGGTGAGGTGTAATTAAATCATTTCCTGCTTCTTTACACCATTCCAGAAATTCCGTTGTAACTTTTGCACAAACTGTGTGCAATCCATGATCATTTTCATCTGTATTGCAACAACCATCTCTATACCACCCAGTAAGAGGACTTTTTGAACATAATTCCAAATTTTCACCTAGAACATTTTTTTGAATTTTATTTTCCATATACATTATAGATTTCTTCGTCTATGGAGGCATTAAAGGAGATAGAACGTCTCTCTTCATCGGTGCCTTTGAATGGAAAAACTGTATGCATTAAGTAATTAGGAAATAAATAAAAATCACCAACCTCAGGGGTAATATTAAATGTCGAAGGACATGTAAACATTCTTGCCCCGTGTATTAGTTGCAAATTACCGCCTCTATACTTCTTTGATTTTTTTTGCTGAGTACTTTCCCCTAATGATTTTGGAACTTTAAGAAATCCAGCTCCAGAAATGTGACCGCCATGCCAATGAGTTGGATTATATTCATTTTGAAATTGTCTAACAACCCAGGTTTTAAGTAAATTAA
>CACNZK010000019.1 GCA_902625035.1 uncultured Pelagibacteraceae bacterium | reverse complement strand
AGGTATAATATTCTCAAAAAATATATAGATTATTTTGTTGTTTGTGAGTCCAGATACGATCATAAAAACAATATTAAAAATTTAAATTTTAATTTTAGAGATTATGACTCAAAAAAGATTAAATATATTACTCTAAATGAACCATTTCCTAATAAAATTGACGTGTGGAAAAATCAAGCCATTCAAAGAGAATATATTTTAAAAAACTTACATTTCGCTCAACCAGATGACTATATTTTTTTTTCGGATCCTGACGAAATTCCAAATCCGCAAATATTCAAAAACTTTAATTTAGTCAAAAAATATGGAATTTTTTATCAAAAATGTTTTAATTATAAATTTAATCTCTACAATCCTTACGAAACACCCTGGGAAGGAACAAGAGTTTGTAAGAAAAAAAACTTAAATTCTATAGATTATATGCGTCAAAAAATTAAATCAAAAAATCTCAAATACAATTTTTTAAGATTTGATAAAGAAAAAAGTATACAAATTTATGAAAATGCGGGTTGGCACTTTAATAATATTATGGAGCCTGATGAAATATCTCTTAAACTCAAAACATTTGCACATACAGAATTTAGCGATAGTAAGTATTCAGATACTGATATAATAAGATCGAAAATTGATAAAAAAGTTGATTTATTTAATCGAGGACACCAATATAAGAAAGTTATCTTAGATCAAACTTTTCCAAAATATCTTCACGATAATTATCAATTTTATAAAAGATTTATTTTGTGATCTGGAGAGGTGGCCGAGTGGTTGAAGGCGCACGCTTGGAAAGCGTGTAAAGGAGCAATCCTTTCATGGGTTCGAATCCCATTCTCTCCGCCATTAATTAAGGCTTATTTTTCAAGCTTAATTTGACAATTAGTAATCTGAATTTTGAAGATAAATAAGCATTTTTTTTAAAAAATGTTATAATTGATTTTTTCCATAATATAAAAATGAGTAATAAAAATACATACCAAGCAGATTCGATTAAAGTCTTAAAGGGATTAGAGGCTGTAAGAAAAAGACCAGGGATGTACATTGGTGACACTGATGATGGAACTGGTTTACATCATATGGTTTATGAAGTAGTTGATAATTCAATTGATGAAGCATTAGCTGGATACTGCAAAATTATTAGTGTAACTATAAATTCTGATGGAACAGTCACTGTTAAGGATGATGGTAGAGGTATACCAGTTGATATTCATAAAGGTGAAAAAAAATCTGCGGCTGAAGTAATAATGACTCAATTGCATGCTGGAGGAAAGTTTGATCATGACTCATATAAAGTGTCGGGTGGATTACATGGCGTAGGAGTTTCAGTAGTAAATGCTCTATCTGAAAAATTACAATTAGAAATTAATCGAGAAGGAAAAAAATATTTTATTGAATTTTACGATGGCGAGGCAAAAGCACCCTTAAAAGCCTCAGGAAAATCGAAAGTTACTGGAACTCAAATTACTTTTTTGCCATCAAGAAAAATTTTCTCTTCAATTAAATTTAACGCTAATACTCTTATAAAAAGAATGAGAGAATTAGCTTTTTTAAACAAAGGAATAAAAATTACATTTACAGATAATACCCAAAAAAAAACAAAAATTTCAGAATTTAAATATGAAGGAGGTGTTAACGAATTTGTAGAATTTTTAGATGAAAAGAGAGAAAAATTACTCAATAAAAACGGTAATGATTTATTTAAAAGACCAATTTATATTGAAGGTAAGAAAAATAATATTGAGATAGAGTGTTCTCTTAAATGGAACTCTGGTTATTCGGAAGATATCTATCCTTATACCAATAATATTTATCAAAAGGATGGCGGGACTCACTTATTAGGTTTTAGGAGTGCACTAACAAGAGTAATAAATAAATACGCAAACGAAAACAATTTATTAAAAAAGAATAAATTAGCTATCTCTGGTGACGATATAAAAGAAGGCTTGACTTGTGTATTATCAACAAAAATTCCTGATCCAAAATTTTCTTCGCAAACTAAAGATAAGTTAGTCTCCTCAGAAGTAAGAATGATAGTTGAAACTTTGATAAACGAAAAATTATCAATTTGGTTTGACCAGAACCCATCAGTTGCAAAAATAGTTTTAGCCAAAGTAATACAGGCTGCAATGGCTAGAGACGTTGCTAGGAAAGCAAGAGAAAATGTAAGGAGGAAGGGAGCCATTGAATTAAGTGGGCTTCCAGGAAAATTAGCAGATTGTCAAATAGGAAAACAAGAAGGTACCGAGTTATTTATTGTTGAGGGAGACTCAGCTGGTGGTTCAGCAAAACAAGGTAGAAACAGATCAAATCAAGCAGTTTTACCTTTGAGAGGAAAAATACTTAATACTTACGTTGAAGATTTAAATATAAAAAAAAATGGAAATGGAACCGGAAATGGCTCAGATCAAAGAACAAAAGCATTATCCAAAATGATATCTTCAAATGAAATAGTTACTTTAATAAATGCACTCGGATTAGATCCCAAGGCTCATGAAATTGACCTAAAAGATTTAAGGTACGGGAAAATAATTATAATGACAGATGCTGATGTCGATGGATCTCATATCAGAGCATTATTGTTAACTTTCTTTAATAATAAACCTTTTAATAAATTGATAGAACATGGACACGTTTATCTTGCTCAACCACCATTATTTAAAATTAACAAAGGTTCCAAAGGAATTTATATTAAAGATGAGGAAGAATTAGAAAATTATATTGTTACTAATAATAAGGAAATTAAAAAATCTAAAAAAGGTTCAAAGGAGTTCTTAAAATTGATAGAAATTGAAAAATCCAAAATGAGCATACAAAGGTTTAAGGGCTTAGGAGAAATGAACCCAGAAGAACTTTGGAGTACAACTCTTAACCCAGAAACAAGAAATTTACTTCAGGTTCAATATTCAAAAAACTCAAAAAAAGACCAAGAATTGATACATACTTTAATGGGTAATGATGTAACATTAAGAAAAGATTTTATCATCTCTAACGCGATAAATGTTCAAAATTTAGATATTTAGACTATGAAGTTTTTTGAAACTTCAAAATTTCATACTTTAAAAAAATCCACTTATATTTCTTTAAGATGGATTGGTATAATAGGCCAATTAATTTCAGTTTATATTGTTTATTTTTTTTTTAATTTCGACTTTAATTTTATTTTATCAAATTTAGTTATTTTTATTGGAATTTTAAGCAATATTTATTTGATTTTTATTTATAATAAAACTCAACTTTCTGACAGATCAGCACTAATTTTTTTGATGATTGATATCTTTCAATTAGGGTCGCTAATATATTTAACAGGAGGAGTGGTAAATCCTTTTGTAATTTTTTTATTAATTCCTAGTGTATTTGCGTCCTCCAATTTAGGTATTCGAACTAATTTATTCCTTGTTATCACAACAATATTAATGATTACTTTTTTGACATTTTATTCAGAAGACTTACCTGCGCCATTAAATAATCATTTCCATGTTGACCCTTATTATTATTATTCAATTCCGATCGCTTTTATAATCGCTTTAATTTTTTTAAATTATTTCGCGATAGTATTTGGCTCAGAGTCTAGAAAAAGAAAAGAAGCCTTAAGCAAAATGGAGGAAATAATGGCCCAAGAACATGAAATGTTATCTTTAGGGGGACAAGCAGCAGCAGCAGCTCATTCTCTCGGAACTCCTTTATCTACGATTAAAATTATTTCACAAGAGTTAAAACATCAGTTAAAAGACCGTAAAGAATTGTCTTCGGACATAGAATTATTATCAAGTCAAGTTGAAAGATGTAATCAAATTCTAAAAAGATTGTCTTTAAATCCTATCGAGGAAGATGATTTTATAGATGAGGACTTAAATTTTAAAAAATATATAAATCAAATTGTTAATTCATTCGAAGAGACAAGTACTAAAAAGTTTATCTTAAATTTTGATCAAGATGCTAGCCCAAGAAAAATTCCAAAATCAATAGAGATTATATATGGTTTGAGAAATTTTATTGGAAATGCAAATAAATTTGCTAAAGAAAAAATATTTATAACCCTTAAAAGTAACAATGAATATACTGAAATTATTATCGAAGATGATGGTGAGGGATATCCTGGTGAAATATTGTCAAAAATAGGTGAACCTTATTTAAGATCACTTAAGAAAAAAGATAAAAATCAATCGGGTTTAGGTCTGGGAATATTTATAGGTAAAAACTTACTTGAAAAAAATTTTGCTTCATTAAGTTGTCAAAATTCTAAAACAAGAACTGGGGCTGAAGTTAATATAAGATGGAAAAGTCAAGATTTAAAAAAAATTTAATGTAATTTTGCTTTTTTATCAAATAATGAGCTTAATTGAGAAATCATTACATCACCAAGTTCATTTACATCAGTGATCTTAATTGCTCTTTTATAATATCTAGAAACATCATGACCGATTCCTATAGCTAAAATTTCTATTTCAGATTTATCTTCTATAAACTTAACCATTTTTTTTAAATGTTTCTCAAGAAAATCTCCTGAATTTACCGATAAGGTTGAGTCATCAACTGGCGCACCATCTGAAATTACCATTAAAATTTTTCTTTCCTCTTTTCTTTTCTTAATTCTATTGAAAGCCCATGTTATTGCCTCCCCATCTATATTTTCTTTTAGTAAACCCTCTTTTAACATTAGCCCAAGACTATCTTTTGCCTGCCTCCAATGCGTATCAGCTCCTTTATAAATAATATGTCTCAAGTCATTCAATCTTCCAGGCGTTTTTGGCTTATTATTTTTATTCCATAACTCTCTACTTTGGCCACCTTTCCAATTTTTTGTTGTGAACCCTAATATTTCTACTTTCACTGAGCAACGTTCCAAAGTTCTAGATAAAATATCAGCACAAATAGCTGCAATTGTAATTGGTCTACCTCTCATTGAACCGGAGTTATCAATTAGAAGTGTTACCACTGTGTCCTTGAAATCTAAATCTTTTTCTTTCTTAAAAGATAAAGAGTTGAATGGATCCATTATAATTCTTGGTAACTTAGAGCTATCAAGTAATCCTTCTTCCAAATCAAACTCCCAAGCTCTATTTTGTTTTGCCAGTAATTGTCTTTGAAGTTTATTAGCAAGTTTAGTTATAACATCTTGAAAACCAATTAATTGTTGATCTAAAGTTTTTCTAAGCTTATTTGCTTCATCTGCGTTTTCAAGGTTTTCAGCTTTAGTAATTTCATCAAACTGTGTTGTAAAAATTTTATAATCTACATTTAAATCTTTTAAATTTTTCTTTTGAATAACTTGCTCAGATTTTTGTTCATCTGATTCTGTATCTACAAGTTGCTCATCTAATTTATATTCATCAATATTATAATCTGAGTCTAAACTGGCCTCTGTTTCATCTTGCTTATCAGTATCTTTTTTGTCCTCATCCTCACTTTCATCATTTTCATTTGACCGATTTTCTTGGTCATTTGCTTGGTTTTCATCCTTTTTATCCTCATTTTCCTCTGATTGAAAAATATCCATTTCTTGCAGTATTTGGGAAAATTTCGAACTATAAACATTCTGATCTTCTAAATTTTGTTTAAAAAATTCTATATGTTCAAAAATTGATTTATCAAAATCTTTTTCCC
>CACNZK010000018.1 GCA_902625035.1 uncultured Pelagibacteraceae bacterium | reverse complement strand
AAAAAATTAATACGTCTTTCCGAGCAACACCGTTTAACAAATCAAATTAAATTTATAGATCATTGTAAGGACATGGCACTAGCATATAAAGTTTCTGATATAATTGTATCAGCCTCAATTGAACCAGAAGCTTTTGGAAGAGTAGCTGTTGAAGCACAATCTATGGAAAAATTAATCATAGCTAGTAATATTGGAGGATCTAATGAGACAATTAATGATGAAAAAACAGGCTTTTTATTTGAATCAGGAAACGCAGAGTCTTTAAGTAAAAAAATAATTAGAGGATTAACAATGGACGAAACATCTATAAATCTTATGGGTAAAGAAGGAAGAAATAATATAAAAAAAAAATTTAATGTTGAAAAAATGTGTTTTTCTACTTATTCAGAGTATAAGAGATTACTAAACTAATGCCAAGAATTACATTACCAGATGGAAAAAATATTGAATTTCCTAAAGAAGTTACAGGATTAGATATTGCAGAAAAAATAAGCAAGTCATTATCCAAAAAAGCATTGATAATGAGTGTCGACGGGGAATTAAAAGATTTATATTTTCCAATTAAAAAAGATTGTTTTGTAAAAATTTTTACTGCTAGAGACCCCGAAGGCCTTGAAGTTATTAGACATGATACTGCTCACATTATGGCGATGGCTGTCCAAGAATTATATCCTGGTACGCAGGTAACAATCGGACCAGTAATCGAAAATGGTTTTTATTATGATTTTGCACGTAAAGAACCTTTCACGGAGGACGATCTAGAAAAAATAGAAAAAAAAATGTCAGAAATAATTGACAAGGATGTAAAAACAAGAAGAGAAGTTTGGAAAAGAGATAAAGCAATAAGTCATTTTAAAAAAATTGGTGAAAAATATAAAGCTGAAATAATTGAGAGCATTCCAGAAAGTGAAGAGCTAACAGTTTATCATCATGGTGATTCTTGGCATGATTTGTGTAGAGGTCCACACTTGGTTTCTTCTGGAAAAATTGGTAAGGCATTTAAACTAACAAAAGTTGCCGGAGCATATTGGCGAGGCGACTCAAATAATGAGATGTTACAAAGAATTTATGGAACCGGCTGGGCATCTCAAAAAGATTTAGATGATTATTTGAAAAGAATTGAGGAAGCCGAGAAAAGGGATCATAGGAAACTTGGTAAAGAAATGGATTTATTTCATTTTAGAGAAGAGAGTCCAGGATCTGTTTTCTGGCACGAAAAGGGTTGGGCATTATTTCAAAAATTGATCAACTATATGAGATCACGCCAAGATGTTGCAGGATATAAAGAAGTGAATACTCCAGAGGTGTTAGATAGATTGTTATGGGAAAAATCTGGGCATTGGGAAAAATATGGAGAAAACATGTATACTTCTGAGACACCTGATGAAAAAGTTTTTGCCATAAAACCTATGAACTGTCCCGGTCATATACAGGTTTTTAATCAAGGTTTAAAAAGTTACAGAGATTTACCATTAAGAATAACAGAGTTTGGTAAAGTACATAGGTATGAACCTTCAGGAGCTCTTCACGGACTTTTAAGAGTGAGGGCTTTCACTCAGGATGATGCACATATTTTTTGCTCAGAGGATCAAATTACAAGTGAGTGTTTAAATGTAACAAATTTAATTTTAGAAATTTATAAAGATTTGGGTTTTGAAAAAGTAGTTTTAAAATATGCTGATAGACCAGAAGTGAGAGTAGGTGAAGACAAAGTCTGGGATAAAGCTGAGGCTTCATTGCTAGAAGCAGTTAAAGCAACAAAATTAGAATATAGTATAAATAAAGGAGAAGGTGCTTTTTATGGTCCAAAAATTGAATTTGTTTTAAGAGATGCAATTGGTAGAGATTGGCAATGTGGAACGGTGCAAGTTGATTTAAACTTACCTGGAAGATTAGATGCTTCTTATGTAGACAAAGATGGAATGAAAAAAGTTCCTGTAATGTTACATAGAGCATTATTTGGGTCACTAGAAAGATTTATCGGAATTTTAATTGAAAATTACGCTGGAAAATTTCCATTTTGGATATCTCCCTTACAAACAGTTGTAATTCCAATTTCAGAAGAATTTAAAGACTATGCGACTAAAGTTTCAAAAAAAATAAAACAAGCAGGCATGAGTTCTTTAGTTGATTTGAAAAATCATAATTTAAATTATAAAATTAGAGAACATTCACTAACAAAAGTCCCTATTTTGTTAATTTGTGGTAAAAAAGAAGTTGACAGTAACTCAGTAACTATTAGAAGATTGGATTCTAATAAACAAGAAAATATGGAATTAAATACTTTTTTAAAAAAATTTTCTGCACTTAATAGAGCACCTTCAAGTAACTAAGTGGCAGATTTTAAACAAAACTATTTTCAAAGAAGAACTAAAGATCGCGGTCCACGATCAAACAATAGGATTTCGTCCCCTGAGGTTCAGGTAATAACTAGTGACGGTGAAAATCTAGGAACTCTAAATACAAATGAGGCAATATCTATGGCAAAAAATCGTGGATTAGATTTGATTGAAATTGCACCAAATGCAAATCCCCCAGTTTGTAAAATAATGGATATGGGAAAGTATAAATATGATGCTCAAAAAAAAGCAAATTTAGCAAAAAAAAAACAAAAAATTATTGCTTTAAAAGAAATTAAAATGAGACCAGTCACAGAAATACATGATTATGAATTTAAAGTTAAAAATGCAAAAAAGTTTATAGCAAAAGGTGATAAAGTAAAATTTACAATAAGATTTAAAGGCAGAGAACTTCAGCACTCACATTTAGGCAATGAGTTAATGACAAAGATCAAAGAAGATATGAAGGAAATTGGTAAGGTAGAATTACATCCGAAGTTCGATGGAAAGCAAATGATAATGGTAATTCAGCCTTTATAAGCTTTAATAGTAGTTGTAAATTAATAACATTCTTTGTATAAACTCGCAAAATTATGCCAAAATTAAAAACAAAAAGCTCTGCAAAAAAAAGGTTCAAAATATCTGCAAAAGGTAAAGTTATAATGGCCCAAGCTGGTAAAAGACATGGCATGATAAAACGAACAAATTCTCAAATAAGAAAATTAAGAGGCACTACAACTATGTCGAAACAAGACAGTAAAATTGTAAAATCGTATATGCCTTACAGTTTAAGAGGTTAATATGGCAAGGGTTAAAAGAGGTGTAACTAGTAGAGCAAAACATAAAAAAGTTTTAAAAGCTGTTAAAGGTCAATGGGGCAGAAGAAAAAATACTATTAGAGTTGCAAAGCAAGCTATGGAAAAAGCTATGCAATACGCATACAGAGATCGAAGAAATAAAAAAAGAGATTTTAAATCACTGTGGATACAAAGAATAAATGCTGGGGTTAGAGCTGAAGGTTTGACATATTCTAAGTTTATTAATGGATTAAATAAATGTGGAATAAAAATTGATAGAAAAATTCTAGCTGAGATAGCTTATGATAGTCCAGAAGCCTTTAAAACTATCGTTCAAAAAGCGCAATCAGCTTTAAATTAATCTTCGCTATTGTTTTATTTCTCTGAAGAAATAATCTGTAAAAATGTCAGATCTTAAAAAAATAAAAGATGAATTTCTTTCAAAGCTAAGTGGAAAATTAGATATTTCAGAAATAAACCAAATTAAATCTGATCTATTTGGTAAAAGTGGATTAATTTCATCTCAATTTAAAAAGATTGGAACAATTGCAGAGTCAGAGAGAAAAAAATTTGCCTCTGACTTAAATATAATTAAGGATGAACTCCAGGATTTAATAAATTCAAAAACAAATGAATTTAAAAGTGCCGAAATTAACGAGAAATTAGAAAAAGAAAAAATTGATATTACATTACCTGAAAGATCATTTGTTCGAGGAAAAATTCATCCAGTCTCACAAACGATCGATGAAATATCATCAATTTTTTCCGAAATAGGTTTTAGCGTTGAAGAAGGACCAGACGTTGAGAATGAATATAATAATTTTACAGCGCTAAATACACCAGAAAATCATCCAGCTAGAGATATGCATGATACGTTCTATCTAGATGAAAAAAAGCAGAAACTATTGCGAACACATACTTCTCCAGTTCAAATTAGAACTATGTTAAAAGATAAGCCACCATTTAAAATAATTGCACCTGGAAGAACTTACAGATCAGACAGTGACCAAACTCATTCACCAATGTTTCATCAAGTTGAGGGACTTCATATAGACAAAAATATAAACATGGGTCATCTAAAAGGATGTTTAAATTATTTTATCAAAGAGTTTTTTGAAGTAGATAAAATTAAGATGAGATTTAGACCTAGTCATTTCCCTTTTACAGAACCATCTGCTGAAGTTGATATTGGATACGAGATGAAAGATGGAAAAATTATAATAGGAGAAGGAAATCAATGGTTAGAGATTTTAGGATGCGGAATGGTTCATCCCAATGTTTTAAAAAATGTTAAAGTAGACCCATCAAAGTTCCAGGGATACGCATTTGGTATTGGGATAGATAGACTTGCTATGCTGAAATATGGAATCAATGATTTAAGAGCTTTTTTTGATTGTGATTATCGATGGTTGAATCATTTTGGATTTGATCCATTGGATGTACCTACGAATTATAGAGGTCTCAGTCGATGATAATAACATTTGATTGGTTAAAAGATCATCTAAAGACAAATCTAAAAGAAAAAAACCTTTTAGAGCAACTTACCAATATTGGTCTAGAGGTAGAGAGTGTAGAAAGTCTTTCTGGTGATAATGAATTATTCAAAGTAGCTGAAATTATAAAAACTGAAAAACATCCTAATGCAGATCGACTTAAAGTTTGTGACGTAAATATTGGAGAGAATGAAATTAAAAAAGTTGTATGTGGTGCAGAAAATGCAAAAGAAGGATTGCTTACTATATATGCTCCTCCAGGTGCAATTATCCCTAAAACCAAGACAAAATTAGTAGTCGCTAAAATAAGAGGTGTTACTTCTTATGGAATGCTTTGTTCAGAGTCTGAACTAAATCTGTCTGATGAAAGTGATGGAATTACTGAATTGACCGAGGAATTTAGAAAAAATATTGGTAAAAGCTATTTTTCAAAATCAAAATCAAATCTTATTGATCTATCCATAACACCTAATAGACCAGACTGTCTTGGAGTTAGAGGAATAGCTAGAGATCTGGCTGCATCAGGTTTTGGAAAGTTAGTAGATTTAGGGAAAAAAAAAATTCATTCAAAAAATAGACACACCTTAAAAGTAAAAATTAATAAGGAAAGAGGCCAAGGATGTAATGCGTTTGGAAGCTGTTTAATAACAAATGTTAAAAATTCTGAAAGTCCTAAATGGCTTAAAGATAAATTAATTTCTATTGGTCAAAAACCAATCTCAGCAATAGTTGACATTACAAACTATGTTATGCTCGATATTAATAGACCATTACATGCTTATGATGCTGATAAAATTGAAAAGGGCATAATTGTTCGAAATTCTAAGTCTGGAGAAGAGTTTACAGCGCTTGATAATAAAAATTATAAACTGGAGAGTGGCATGTGTGTTATTAGCGATAATAAAGGTGTTTTAGGACTTGGAGGAATTATTGGTGGTACAAGATCTGGCACAGAATTTAATACAAAAAATATATTACTTGAGTCAGCTTATTTTGATCCGGGATCAATAAGAAATACAGCAAAAAAATTAAATATTGATACCGATGCAAAGTTTAGATTCGAAAGAGGTATAGATCCGTTATCAATCGAAGATGGTTTAAATAAAGCTGCAAAATTAATAAAAGAGATTTGTGGTGGTGAAATTAGCAAAATTGATGTTCAAAAAATAGAAACTTACAAAACAAAAAAGATTAAATTTGACCCAAATATTTTTGAAAAAATATCTGGTTTTAAAATTTCTTTAAAAGAAATGATTAAAATTTTAGAGGATCTTGGTTTTGAGGTAAAAAAGGATAAGAAAAGACTCGAATTAACTGTTCCTTCATGGAGACCAGATATTTCACAGGAAGTAGATATTGTTGAGGAGTTGGTTAGAATAAGTGGTTATGAAAAGATAAAGTATATAGAGCCAATTAAACAAAGAAAAAAATCTACTTTAAATAAATTTCAGAAATTATTTCATTTTTTACAAAGATCAGTCGCATCCAAAGGTTATCTGGAGGCAATTACTTGGTCGTTTACTGATAAACGTTATAATGATTATTTCAGAGACACAAATAAAGAGACAAAGATTATTAATCCTATTAGTTCAGAACTAGGAGTTTTAAGGAATTCAATTTTTTCAAATTTAATAATGCATATAAATAAAAATCTCGACAGAGGTTTTAAAGATTTATCAATATTTGAAATAGGTCCTATTTTTAATGGTTCTAATCCCGGTGAACAAAATACAGTGGTTTGTGGATTGTCAGCAGGTAAAAAATCTAGATTATCTTGGATTGAAAAGGATAGAAACGTAGATGTATTTGATGTGAAACGAGATGTTGTTCAAACTTTAGTTGAGGTAGGTTATGATTCTGAAAAATTTTTTATTGATAACGAAACACCCAATTATTATCACCCCGGGAAGTCAGGAAGATTATTTTTAAATAATGAAAAAAATCAAATAGCTGCATATTTTGGAGAAATTCACCCGAATATTTTAAAACAGATTGATATTAAAACAGAGTCTTTAGTTGGTTTTGAGATCTTTATGGAAAATTTAGAATTACCGAAAAAGACACTTAAAGATCTAAAAGTAAAATTTTCATTTTCAGATTATCAAAAATCTGAAAGAGATTTTGCATTTATCGTAAACAAAGAGGTAAAAGCCCAAGATTTGATAGATACTATTTCAAATGTAGACGAAAGTTTAATAAAAGATATTAAAGTTTTTGATGTTTATGAGGGTGATAATATTCCCGAAAATCAGAAATCGATAGCAATCAGCGTAACGATACAGTCATCTGAAAGAACTTTAAATGAGAAAGACTTAGAAAAAATTAATAACTTGATAATCAAGACTGTTGAAAACAAAACTGGCGCAAAGATTCGATCTTAATATTTAAATGAACACTATCGATAATATAAGAAATTTTTCAATAATTGCACACATTGATCACGGCAAATCAACAATTGCAGATAGGATAATTCACAAATGTGGTGGTTTAACAGAAAGGGAAATGAAAGCTCAGGTTTTAGACTCTATGGATATTGAAAGAGAGAGAGGAATTACAATTAAAGCCCAAACAGTTAAGTTAAACTATAAAGCTAAAAATGGAAAAGAATACATATTAAATATAATAGATACTCCAGGACATGTTGATTTTAGTTATGAAGTCAGCAGATCTCTTTATGCATGTGAGGGTTCCATACTTATTGTTGACAGTACCCAAGGTGTTGAGGCACAAACATTAGCTAATGTTTATCAAGCACTAGATACTAATCATGAAATAATTCCAGTTTTAAATAAGATTGATTTACCAGCATCGGACCTAGATAGAACCAGTAAACAAATTGAAGATGTAATTGGTATTGATACTGAAAATGCTATTCCATGTTCTGGAAAAACTGGTGAAGGTATAGATGAGATATTAGAACAAATAATAAGTCGATTACCAGGACCAAAAGGTGATTTAAAGCAAGATTTAAAATGTTTATTAGTAGATAGCTGGTACGATACATACCTCGGAGTAGTTATACTAGTAAGAGTTATAAATGGAACAATTGCTAAAAATATGAAAATTAAAATGCTCTCAACGAATCAAGATTATGTTGTTGAAAAAGTTGGTGTTTTCACTCCTAAACCAAAAGATATAAACGAATTAAATGCTGGTGAGATCGGTTTTATCACAACGGGAATAAAAGTTTTATCTGATACAAAAGTTGGAGACACAATTTGTGATGCTTCTAAGCCATTGGTAAATCCATTACCCGGCTTTAAACCGAGCAAACCCGTTGTTTTCTGTGGGCTATTTCCAGTCGATAGTTCAGAATATCAAAAATTAAAAGATGGACTAGCAAAACTTCAATTAAATGATGCAAGTTTTTCCTTTGAAGCCGAGTCCTCATCTGCTCTTGGTTTAGGTTTTAGATGTGGTTTTTTGGGATTACTTCATCTTGAAATCATTACGGAAAGATTAGAGAGAGAGTTTGATGTAAATTTACTAACAACAACCCCAGGTGTTGTTTACAAAGTAAATTTGAATAAAGGAAATACTATCGATTTACAAAATCCATCAAGTTTACCAGATCCTACATTAATTAAATCTATCGAAGAGCCCTGGATAAAAGCTACGATTATTACACCAGATCAATATTTAGGTTCAATTATAAAATTGTGCCAAGATAAAAGAGGCATTCAAACTAATTTAAGCTATTCAGGCAATAGAGCAGTTTTAAGTTATGAGCTACCTTTAAACGAAGTAGTTTTCGACTTTAACGATAGAATAAAATCTATGACTAGCGGATATGCAAGCTTTGATTACGAAATCATTGATCATAGAGAGGGTGATTTGGTGAAACTAGGAATTCTAGTTAACGCAGAACCAGTTGATGCATTAGCAATGATGATTCATAGAGACTTTGCGCAAAGAACAGGAAGAGAGGTTTGTGAAAAATTAAAAGATTTAATCCCAAGACATAATTTTATGATACCAGTTCAAGCTGCAATAGGAGGCAAGATCATCGCAAGAGAAACAATTAAAGGTTTCAAGAAAGACGTTTTGACAAAAATTCATGGAGGTGGAGCCACAGATAGAAAAAGAAAGCTTCTTGAAAAACAGAAAAAAGGCAAGGCAAGATCCAAGCAGTTTGGAAGGGTTGAGATACCACAAGAAGCATTTATTGGAGTATTAAAAATTTCTAAAGATTGATATTATTATTGATAATTTTTAAATGTCTTTTATTCAAATGAATTTTAAAAGGAAAATTTTTATCACTATTGTCAGGTTTTGTTTTTATCCTAAAGTATTTGAGTTTTAAAATTTTGCTAATTCTCTCACATTTTTTATTTGGGTGATCAGCAGGTATAATTTCAATAACTTTTGTACCTGGCTTACAAAATATTATATTTGTAAGTGCTGCTCCATGAGCACCTAATATGATTGATGCATTTTTGAAAAGATATATCTGCTTTTCCTGAGAAAGTTTTTCTGGCGTATAAATTCCAAAACTATTTTTTTTAAGCCAGTTATTTAAAAAGCTTTGATTGAAGATTTTGCAATGATTATATTTAGAAGTTGATCTATCTAAAAAAATTTTCCTGGGGGAATTAAATTTTCGTGATTTATCTAAAAAAATTTTTCTATTAATATGTATTATCCAACTTGGGACTTTTTTAACTTCATTTTGAATATAGCCTTTTTTATACCAAGGATGATCAATACATATTATTTCATCAGCAAAAATATGTTTATATCTCGTGCTATCAATTAATTTTTTTTCTGAAATACCTAAAAACTTAAATATTTTAATTTGCCATTTTTGTGGCCTGGAAACGTAATAAAAACTTACCTTTCTTTTTATCTTCTTATGTGAAATATATATTTTCGGAACTATATCAAATATGAAATGAAAATAATTGTTTCCACTGCCTCCCTGAGATAAATTCAGAACTGTACCAGAGAATTTTTTTATAAATGATGTTGTACCTTTCTTTAATACTGAGTTATATTTGACACTTTTTAATCTTCCATTTACTTGTTGAAAAGATAGTTCGGGTAATAAAAAATTATC
>CACNZK010000017.1 GCA_902625035.1 uncultured Pelagibacteraceae bacterium | reverse complement strand
CAAGAATTTAAAAGTCGACCGATAGTTTTACAAATAAGTAGAAATTTAACTGCGTTCATGACTTTCTTAATTGAATTAATAAGAGAGATTTTATTGGGAGGTCTAGAGACTATTGTTGCTTTTACTAGTTGGGATTGGATTGATAAAAACCCATGGGCTGAATTACCAGGATTACCTTGGACTATTGTTGCAGCAGGTGCAGCGCTACTTTCATATAAGCTAAGTGGCAAAGGTCTAGCTTTGTTTGCAGGCTTAACTATGGTTTACATTTCTGTATTTGGTCAATGGAAACCTTCCATGCAAACTCTCTCATTTATATTAGTTGCTGCTCCATTATCCTTTATTTTTGGACTTGGATTAGGAATAGCAGCTTTTAAAAGTAAACGCGTGGAGAAAGCTTTATATCCAATATTACTAGTTATGCAAACAATGCCACAATACGCTGTACTAGTCCCCGCATTAGTTCTTTTTGGAGTAGGTGATCATGCGGCAGTAATTATTACTATGGTTGTAGCAATACCACCGATGATATTATTGACTCTATTAGGTTTAAGAGCTGTGCCTCCAGAAGTTATTGAAGCAGGAAGAATGAGTGGATGTAATAATTTTCAATTAATGTTTAAAGTATTAATTCCGACTGCTAGAAGAGATATTTTAATTGGTGTTAATCAGGTCATCATGGTGTGTTTTTCTATGGCAGTTATATCAGCCTTTATAGGAGCAAAAGGTTTAGGATTTAATTTATTATTAGCTCTAAACCAATTAAATATTGGATTAGCTTTAGAGGCGGGCTTATGTATTAGTTTAATTGCAATTCTTTTAGATAAAATGTCTTTAGCCTGGGCAAATAAACAAACAGATTATTTTGGTAATCTTACTTTCTATCAAAGAAACAAAAATCTTTTATTTTTTGGTGTTATATTTGTTATTGGAATAGTACTTGCCTATGTTGGAACTTTTTTATTTAAAGATACTTTTAATTATTTATTTGAAATTCCACATAATAAAGGAATATCGACTGCTGATTTTTGGAATAAAGGAGTAGATTGGATATTTGAGACTTTCTTTATATATATCAAAGCATTCAATACATGGTTAATACAAGATGTGCTTCAGCCAATGAGGGCACTTTATTTAAGAATGCCTGCAATCGCTACAATAGTTTTAGTGGTTGGTGCAGGATATTTAATTGGTGGCTTACGTTCAGCATTGGTAGTTTGTGCTTTAACGCTATTTATCGCATTCAGCCCGTGGTGGGACAGAGCTTTAGTTACAGCATACATGGCAACTTTTGGAGTTATTGTTTCTTGTATTATTGGATTTACAGTGGGAACTTTATGTTTCCAAAATAAACACTCCGCAAACTTTATGCTAGGCGTTTGCGATATTTTTCAAACTTTCCCATCTTTTGTATATTTAATTCCAGTAATGATGTTATTTGGTATTACAGATACATCTGTGCTTATTGCAGTTATAGTTTATGCAACGATACCTGCCACAAGATACACAATTGAGGGATTAAGAAGTGTTCCAGCTGGTTTACATGATGCAGCAACGATGTCGGGTGTAAATAAATTTCAAAGATTGACTAAAATTGAATTTCCTTTGGCATTTCCACATATGATGCTTGGTATAAACCAAACGATTGTGTTTGCACTATTCATGGTGATTATCGGAGCATTTATTGGAACAGAAGATTTAGGTCAATATATATTAAAAGCGTTATCAGATAAAAAAGGGGCCGGAATTGGATTAACACTTGGAATTTGTGTAGCTTTTATAGCTTTAATATTTGACAATTTAATTAGAGCTTATGTTCAAAAAAGAAAAAAACACTTAGGTATCGATTAATCTAAGATTATTTGTCTAAAAAAGTTTTTGAAGAGTCATCCATAGCAGTTGCCCATGGCGTATGATGAATAGGAGCAACAGAACCAGTTACAGGAGATGAAAAAGATTTATTTCTGTAAGTTGAAATATCTTCAACTTTATGATGTTCCCATTCTTTAAAGTGTTTTCTTATTAACTCAAAATCAATTTTTGGATAATCAGACATTTCATGAAGTTCTTTTGTATACTCAGTTTGAAAATCAATCATTTGATCTGGGTTTTCTAGTTTTTCTTCCATTGCAACCCATTTATTAATATCTTTTTCAACCTCACCATTACTTGGTATTTTGATTTTATTCATAATCACATCTCTTGCGTACCAAGCTTGGCAATCAAACATATTAAATGTATGGAATTGATCTTGCATTCCAAGATATAGAAGTTTGTGATTATCTTGCCAAACAACACCTTTATATAATTTTGGTGGGTATAACCTGTTTCTAGTTTTTAATTGTAAATTTTCCTCTAAAAAAGGAAAATGATGAAGATAACCAGTACATAAAATTACAACATCAGCCTCTTGTTCAGTCCCATCTTTAAAGATTGCTTTTTTGCCCTCTAATTTATCTAGATAATGAACTTCTTTCATTCCTTTGGGCCATTTAAATCCCATTGGATTATGTCGATAACCTATTGTAACACTCTTAGCTCCATATTTATTACATTGTAGGGCGATATCTTCAGCGGAGTAACTGCTTCCAAGAACAATTACATTCTTATTTCTAAATTCCTCTGCATCTCTAAAATCATGAGAATGCATTATTCTTCCTGGAAATGTATCCATCCCCTTGTATTCTGGAATAAACGGAACTGAAAAATGACCTGTTGAAACAACAACAAAATCAAAATTATCTTTTAATATTTTATTATTAACTTTATCTTGATAACTAAGCTCAAATTTGTCATTTTTAAAAATAGTATTTAAGACTCTCGTATTAAATTTTATCTTTTTTCTTAAATTTCCTTTACTTACTCTTCCAACAATATAGTTATATAAAACTTCTCTAGGTGGAAAAGATGGTATTGGTTTGCCAAAATGTTCATCGAAAGAATAATCTGCAAATTCTAAACATTCTTTTGGTCCATTTGACCAAAGATACCTATACATGCTGTTAGGCACAGGATCTCCGTATTGATCAGATCCTGTTCGCCAACTATAATTCCATAAACCGCCCCAATCCTCTTGCTTTTCAAAACAAACAACTTCAGGGATTTTTTCACCGTTTTTTTCTGCTAATTCAAAAGACCTTAACATCGATAATCCACAAGGTCCTGCACCAATAATTGCTACTTTTGTCATTAATCTACTTAATTAAATAATTATTTTTGTATTTTACTAACAAAATGACGACAATTACAATAAAATAATTATTTGTTATGAAAAATATTTTGATTATTGGTGGAGGAGCAATGGGCTCTGCATTTACAATCCCAAGTTTAGAAAATAAAAATAATGTTACAATTACCGAGCCTTATAGCAAAAGATTTATTAAAGATTTATCCTCTAAAAAAAAAATACATTCTGCTCTTAAAATTGAATTACCAAAAAAATTAAAATTTAGAAAATTTTCTAAAAACTTATTAAAAGAAAATTTTGACTTAATAGTAATAGCCTTAAGTCTACCAGGTATTGATTTTATTGGCAAAGAATTGAAAGATTTAAAAATTAAAACGCCAATTTTGGTTTTGACCAAAGGGTTAAAATTTGAGAAAAAAAATAAAAAGATTTTAACAATTTCTGAGCAGCTTCAAAAAAACTACAATTTAAAAAATATTTCAGTCTTAAAAGGACCTTGTTTGGCGAAAGAATTAGCCAGAAAAAATCAAACTAGCGTAATCATAGCAAATAGAAATATTAGCATTGCCAAATCTATTGGAAGAAAAATTTCTACAAAATATTATTTAACAGAATACTCTAAAGATGTAGTCGGAGTAGAAGTATGTTCGGCAATAAAGAACATATATTCAATGATAATTGGAGCTGGTCAAAGCCTCAATTCATCGTCAAATCTATTTCAAAAAGCAGTTCTTGAAATGAGATATTTAAATAGATATTTCAAAGGTAAAGATGAAACAATCTTAGGACTTGCTGGAGTGGGTGACTTGTATGTTAGTGCTGCTGGTGGAAGAAATAGTAAGATGGGTAGTTTCTTAGGAAAAGGATTTACATTTAAAACTGCAAAAAAAAGATTTATGCCCAAAGAAACTGTTGAAGGCGAGGAACTTGCAAGGGAGATCGCACCTTTTATTTTAAAAAAAATTGATAAGAAGAAAATTCCATTAATGATTAATTTACTTAAAACAATTAAAGAAAATAAAAAACTTAAAATAAAAGTTTAAAATAAACCTTCTATATCGCCATCTTTATTTAGCTTAATGGAGTCAGCTGCTGGTACTCTTGGAAGTCCTGGCATTGTCATGATCGCTCCACAAACTACAACAATAAATTCAGCACCAGATGAAAGCCTAATCTCTCTAATTGGTAATGAATGACCTGTTGGAGCACCTTTTAGACTTGGATCTGTTGAAAAACTATATTGAGTTTTTGCAATACATATAGGTAATTCACCATAACCAGCTTCTTCAAAGTTTTTTAGTTGATCTCTAATTTTAGTATCAGCAATAATTTCATCTGCCCTATAAATCTCTTTTGCTATAGTTTCTATTTTTTTGAAAAGCGGAGTTTTACTTTCATACAAAAATTTGAATTTAGCTTCATTCTTCTCACATAAATCTGTTACATGTTTAGCTAAATCTTTTGTTCCTTCACCACCATCAGCCCAATGCTTACAAATACTTGCTTTAACCCCCAGCTTTTTACAAAAATCAATTAAGGCATCTACCTCTTTATCAGTGTCTTTTATAAAATGATTTATAGCTACTGCGACGGGTAAACCAAATTTTTTTACATTTTCAATATGTCTCTCAAGATTTATTAATCCTTTCTTGAGTGCATCAATATTTTCATTTTTTAAATCATCTTTTGCAACACCACCATGCATCTTTAAAGCTCTTATAGTTGCAACTATAACAACACAGCTTGGTTTTAAATTTGATTTCCTACATTTGATATCTAAAAATTTTTCAGCTCCTAAATCGGCACCAAAACCTGCTTCAGTAATTACATAATCTGCAAGTTTTAACCCAGCTTTAGTTGCAATTACCGAATTACATCCATGTGCAATATTTGCAAACGGTCCACCATGAATAATCGCAGGATTATTTTCCAGTGTTTGTGTAATATTTGGTCTGATTGCTTCTTTAAGTAAAACAGTCATTGGTCCATGAGCATTTAAATCTTTTGCGTAGATTGGTTTTTTTTCTCGCGTGTATGCCACTGTAATATTTCCAATCCTTTTTTCTAAATCTTCAAGGTCATTAGCAAGACAAAAGATAGCCATTATTTCAGAGGCAACTGTAATATCAAAACCATCTTCTCTAGGAAAACCATTAGCAACACCACCAAGATTAATATTTATTGATCTCAAAGCTCGATCGTTCATATCCACAACTCTTTTCCAAACAATTCTTCTTACATCTATATTTAATTTATTTCCCCAGTAGATATGATTATCAATTAATGCCGACAAAAGATTATGAGCAGATGTTATTGCATGAAAATCTCCAGTGAAGTGAAGATTAATTTGTTCCATAGGGACTACTTGTGCGTATCCACCTCCTGCGGCACCGCCTTTCATTCCAAAGGATGGGCCTAGGCTTGGTTCTCTTAAGCATACAATAGATTTTTTTCCAATTTTATTAAGTCCGTCATTCAATCCTACAGAAGTGGTTGTTTTACCCTCACCAGCCGGAGTAGGAGTTATTGCAGTAACTAAAATTAATTTACCGTCTGGTTTTTTTTTTAAAGTATTTAAGTATTCCAAGTTAACTTTTGCAATGTGTCTACCCATTGGGCTAAAAGCTGAGCTTTCGTCTGGAACATTTACTTTCGCTAAAATTTCCTTAATAGGAAGCATTTTTGCTTCGCGAGCAATTTGAATATCTGATTTTATGTCGCTCATTGAATTTAATTAAAAACTGGTTGATTAGTATCTCTTTTTAATGCCTTTGGAAATATCTAAAAATTATATATAAAAAAAATATGAACTATTTATACTCATTATTATAAAATTCGTTCATGCAAAAATATTCAGTTTTCAGTCTTGTTAAAAATGCTTTTTCAAATCACGAAAATTGGGACTTGGCTTGGAAAGATCCAACTCCAAAGAATGAGTACGACGTTGTTATTATTGGTGGTGGCGGACATGGTTTAGCAACAGCATACTATTTAGCAAAAGAGCATAATATTACCAACGTTGCAATAATTGAAAAAGGTTGGATCGGCGGAGGTAATGTTGGTCGAAATACTACAATAATAAGATCAAATTATATGCATGATGAGAATGCATTATTTAGCGAATTTGGAATGGATCTTTGGAGAAGAATGAGTCAGGATTTAAACTACAATGTAATGTTTTCTCCAAGAGGAATAATAAATCTTGCTCACTCAGATGCACAAATGAATACTTATGCTCGAAGAGGAAATTCGATGAGATTAAATGGAATCGATGCAGTACTTTTAAATAGGGAAGAGGTGAAAGAAATTATTCCTATGGCTGATTTTTCTGAGAATGTAAGATTCCCAATTTTTGGAGGACTAATGCAGCCTAGTGCAGGAACAGCTAGACACGATGCTGTTGCGTGGGGTTATGCACGTCAAGCAGACGATATGGGTGTAGACATTATTCAAAATTGTGAAGTAATTGGGTTTGATGTATCTGCAGGAAAAATTAATGGAGTAAGAACTTCTCGTGGAGACATAAAAGCAAAAAAAATTGGTTTATGTGTTGCAGGTAGCACAAATATTTTAGCTGAAAAATTAAATATGACTTTGCCAATTGAGACTCATTTACTTCAGGCATGTGTATCTGAGCCAGTAAAACCAGTTTTAGATAAAGTGGTTACTTTCGGTGCTGGACATTTTTATATAAGCCAGTCTGACAAAGGAGAAATGGTTATGGGTGGTGATCTTGATGGATACAATAGTTATGCACAAAGAGGCAATCTTCCAACTCTCCAACATGTTCTTACCGAGGGAATTGCAATGATGCCTTTCTTAAGTAAATTGAAAATGCTGAGAACTTGGGGTGGAATAATGGATATGTCTATGGATGGTTCACCAATAATAGACAAAACTCATATTGAAGGTTTGTATTTAAATTGTGGTTGGTGCTACGGTGGATTTAAAGCAACGCCTGCATCTGGTTGGACATTTGCACACACGATTGCACAAGATAGAGTTCATGAATTGAATGCAGGCTATAGTTTAAATAGATTTAATACTGGTCACTTACTTGATGAAAAAGGACTTGGTACAAAAACTTGGATTTCATAAATGCTCCATATAAAATGTCCACACTGTGGAATGAGATCGCAGAATGAATTTTCATATGGTGGTGATGCAACTGTTAAACGACCAGAATTAGGTGAAGAAATATCTGATCATGATTGGGATAATTTTGTTTACAATAGAAAAAGCTTGAGAGGAAAGCATTGGGAGTTATGGCAACATTTATCAGGTTGCAGACAATGGATTAAAGTTCAGAGAGATACAGCTACACACGAAATTTTTAAAACTCTTAAAGCAAACGAAGATATTTCATAATGACACAAAGTTTTAGATTAGAAACTGGCGGATTAATAAATAGAGATAAAAAAATTTCTTTTAAATTTAATGGTAAAAATTATTTTGGTTATGAGGGAGACACTCTTGCATCTGCATTAATTGCCAATGGAGTTCATTTAATTGGAAGAAGTTTCAAATATCATAGACCAAGAGGTTTTTTTGGTGCTGGGGTTGATGAGCCATATGCAATAGTTCAATTATACAGAAACGGTGAAACAGAACCAAATATTAAAGCTACTGAACAAGAACTTTTTGAAGGTCTAGAGGCAAAAAGTGTTAATTGTTGGCCGAGTGTGAATTTTGATGTTGGAGCTATAAATAATTTTTTAAAGATATTCCTTCCTGCTGGTTTTTATTACAAGACTTTCATGTGGCCAAAAAGTTTTTGGTATAAAATTTATGAACCATTCATCAGAAAAGCTGCTGGCTTAGGCACCGCATCCATAAAACATGATAAAGAAAGATATGAACATAAATATGAATATTGTGATCTGCTAATCACAGGCTCAGGTCCATCTGGATTAGCGAGTGCTTATTCAGCTGCAAAAAATGGTGCTAAAGTTATTCTCGCAGAGGACAAATCACGATTTGGAGGAACTCTATTAACCAGTGATGTTAATATAGGGAATCAATCAGGTAAAGAGTGGGCAGATAGTATTGTTTCTGAACTTAAAGAAATGTCTAATGTTACTATAAAAAACAGGTCTCAAGTTTTTGGTTATTATGATCATAACATGTTAGTTATGTCAGAGAGAATAAGTGATCACTTACCAGAAACAAAAAAATATCATCCAAAGCAAAGACTTTGGTATATAAGAGCAAAAGAGGTATTAATTTCATCTGGATCAATAGAAAGACCAATTGTATTTGGCAATAATGATACTCCAGGTGTGATGCTGTCCTCAGCTGCAAAAGAATACATGAAAGTGTATGGTGTATTAGTTGGAAAAAAACCGATTGTATTTACAAACAATGATAGTGGTTATGAAACAGCAATTGAATTCAAAAAGAATGGTGTTGATCCAATAATTTTAGATACAAGAAAAGAACCTCAATCAGAGATTATCGAAGAAGCAAAAAATATGAACATTGATGTAAAAAATTCATATGTGGTCGTAGCTGCTCAAGGATATAAAAAGGTAAAATCAGCTGACATAGCTAAAATTTCAGATGATAAAGAAGAACTTGGGTCAGTTGAAAATATAAAATGCGATTGTATTTGTGTCTCTGGTTTTTGGACACCTACAATTCATTTGGCATCACAATCTGGAAATAAAACGAAATTTAACGAGGACATTGATGCATTTGTTCCTGGTACATCTAAACAAAATGAAAAAACTTTAGGTGCTGCAAACGGGATCTACACTTTGGAAGAGACTTTAAAAGATTCTTTTGAAAGAGGAAATCAATTGTCAAAAGAAATTACAAATAATGATAACAAAGTTTCTTTTCCTAATGTTGTTGAAAAAAAATCTACAGTACATGATAAATTTTGGTGTGTACCGCTACCAAAAGGAAAAAATTACAAACGGTTTTTAGATTTTCAAAATGATGTTGCAGTTTCCGACATAGAGATAGCTCTTAAAGAGGGATATAGGTCTATTGAACACGTGAAAAGATATACTACACTTGGCATGGCCACTGATCAAGGTAAGACAAGTAATCTTAATGGTTTACAATTAGTTTCGAAAATTGAAAATAAAGTTGTTCCAGCAGTCGGGCACACAACTTTTAGACCACCTTATTCACCAGTTTCTATTGGAGCAATTGTTGGAAGGGAAGTAGGAAAACATTCAAAACCAACTAGAAAATCTCCAATGCATTCATGGCATGAAAAAAATAATGCAGTCTTTGTTGATGCAGGTGTATGGTTAAGACCAAGATATTATAAACGTGGTGATGAAAATTTATTTGAGGCCTCAAAAAGAGAAGCTAAAAATGTAAGAACTAATGTAGGTGTTTGTGACGTCACCACTTTAGGTAAAATTGATATTAAAGGTCCGGATGCAGCGGAGCTTTTAAACAGAGTTTATACAAATGCCTGGTTAAAACTTCCAGTTGGTAAAGCACGATATGGTGTGATGTTGAGAGAAGATGGAATTGTTATGGATGACGGGACTACAACAAGAATATCAGAAAATCATTACCATATGACTACTACAACAGCACAAGCTGCCAATGTTTTATCACATTTAGAATATTATCTACAGCTTGTTTGGCCAGAGCTAAATGTGAATGTGGTTTCAACGACTGAACAATGGGCAGGAGCTGCAATCGCTGGACCAAAATCTAGAGAAGTATTGAAAAAACTTTTTCCAAATTCTGATGTAACGAACGAAGGACTTCCTTTTATGGGTTACATGGAAGGTGATCTGTTTGGAGTAAAAGCTAAAATTTTTAGAATTTCATTTTCTGGTGAACTTGCATACGAAGTAAATGTTGAGTCGGATTATGGATATTTTATGTGGGAAAAAATAATAGAAGTTGGTGAAGAGTTTGGAATTCAACCATATGGAACGGAAGCACTTTCAACTTTAAGAATTGAGATGGGACATGTTGCAGGTTCAGAGCTTGATGGAAGAACTATTCCTTATGACAATTCTCTTGAGGGACTTCTTAGCAAAAAAAAGGATTTTATTGGAAAAAGATCTTTATCAAGAAAAGCTTTTGCAGCTGAGGATAGACAAAAAATTGTTGGTGTTGTCCCATTAGATAAAAAAACAAGTATTCCAGAAGGATCTCATTTAGTTAAAGATTCAAATGCTCCACTTCCAAATCCAAAATTAGGTTACATTTCAGCCTCATGCTGGAGTGTTGAACACGACAATCCATTTTCTTTAGCAATTCTAAAAGATGGTAAGAATATGATAGGAGAAAAGTTATTTGTAATGTCACCTTTAAAAAATAAAGTAATTCCAGTCGAGATAGTGTCTTCACATTATGTTGACCCAAAAGGTGAGCGAGTTAGATCATGAGTTTAATTTCTGCATTAGCAAATGTTCATCATCAAGGACAATTTGGTGACTTTGAGGACAAAAAAGGAGATGATCTTTTAAAAATTTCAGAGAAAAAAAATTTATTAATTGTGCAAATAGTACAGTTCAAAAATTCTAATATTTCAATTGAAAATATAGATATTGATGGCTTAAAATTAAAAGACTCTGCTTTAAATGTGGCTTTCAATGAAAATACAAGAGTTTTATGGAATGGCCCAAAAAATTGGCTGTTAGTATCCTCAAAAAAAGAGTTAATCAAAAATATTTTTTTAATGTGTAAAGAAACAGATTTTGCAGTTACTGATTTATCTCATTCGAGAGCTGTAATTGAAATAGAGGGGAATTATGTATTAGAGGTTTTGAAGAAAGGGTCACCATTTAATTTTGATATTTTGAAGAAAAATAATTCAATAAATTCTCTTTATAACAATATTGCTTTCACAGTAGATTTGCTAAATGACAAACCATTTAAAGTAAGGTTATTTGCATTAAGGAGTTTTGGGGAGTCTTTGTATCATTCTATTACCGATGCCTCACTAGAGTTTGGTTACGAAAATAAATAGCTTAGATTAATCTCTGGTAGCTATATAAACTCCTATTGACGTTATCAAAAAACCTAAAAGATCAGTTACCGTCAAGTTTTCCTTTAAAAAAAACCAAGCCATTAAAGCGGATGTTGCAGGGATAAGAAAAAAAATTGAGACTGTCTTACTCGCAGAATTTTTTTTGATTAAAAACATTAAAATTGTAAAAGCACCAAAAGACACAAGAAGTATTTGATGACCCATTGCTAGAAAAAATGTTTTTGTAAATGCTATGTATGGTTTTGTAAAAAAAATGACAACGAGGATATGAAAAAAACAGCCCCCTACAGCTTGATAAAAATTACTTACGGACAAAGGTAAATTATTACTTAATTTTTTTTGCCAAATTGTTGATGCTGTTATAGAAATTAATGCTATTATTGTAGCAACTAGCCCTAGTAATGGAATCTTCGACCCTAAATCTAATCCTAAAACTAGTGTTGCACCAAAAAATCCAAGTAAAACACCAATCCATTGTTTAAAAGTTACTTTTTCATTTAAGATTGGTCCGCTAAGGATATTTGTTAAGATTGGTTGAAGAGTTACAATTAATGCAGCAATACTCGTGGGCATACCAATAGAAATCGAGTAAAAAACTCCTCCTAGATATAAACCATGAAATAGAACACCACTTAGGACTGATTCAATTAAGTTTTTTCTTTTTATTATAATTGAAGAATTAGAATAAATTGAGAATAATAAAAATCCAAATGCTACAAAGAAAAAACGAAAAGCTAGGGCAGCGAATGGATCACTATTATCAATGATAGGTTTAGTAGTTATAAATGCAGATGACCAAAGAATTATAAAAATAAAAGGAAAAATTTTGATCATGTTAAAAATCCTTTAAAATATGATGAATTACCATAATATTCTATAAGTATTAAAGCTTATTTTGGACAATTTATTAATTGTAGCCTTTAAACAAATCAAATAACTTGTTCAGGTGATTTCGAGATTTTTAAAAATTAGTTTGTTTATTACGTCATTTTTATTTTTGACTGGCTTTGTCCATTTACCAGCTATGTTGGGTCCTGCAATCACAGCTGCAACATCAGGAAATTTGGCTAAAGCAACTGCTCAATTAGTGTTTGATAATGAATTTAAAAAAAAAACAGGTAAAAGTTCTCTAGACTATATTACAGAAGAGGTATCAAAAAATAATGAACAAAATCGTATTAATAAAGATTTCAAGGATTTAATTGAAAAAAGAGTAAAAAAAGTTCACCAAAAATTAGTTGATCAAAATAATCAACCAAAAGTAATAAAAGACTTTAAGCTTTTGGTTGAAAAAAGAGTTCAATTAACCCATGAAAAACTAATTCGAAATAAAATTAATCAGTAAGATTTAAGAGAATTAATTTTTTTTGGTTTGTTTCTTTACACCATAATTCATAACTTTCGCACATTCTCCATAAGTGATCGAAGGCACGTTGAGAAATTTCCAAAGGGAAATGACTTTTAGTGTAATAAAGTTCTGGATATTGAATTAATTGTTTAATCATCATTTCTTTTTGTATCTTAAGTAATCTCATTGTTTCTTCGGGAATTTTTTCATTTTTTTTCTTTAGTTCCTCAAACCAATTGTCATGAAATTCACCGCTACTCACTTCTTTATATGTTTTGGATCCAATAAAACCATCTATTGCATCTATATTAGAAAAACCGTTATTTCTTTTTTTAATTTCTGAAACCTCTAGATATATTTTTTCTGCTACATATAAGATATATGGTTTATTTTTAGATTTCATTAGTTACGGTATTTTTTCATAGCCGCATTGGCCAATATCAAATTTGGATCTAAAAAAATTTTTGATGTTTTTACCTTTTTTAGTGATTTAAATGCGAAAATAGCTATAGGTAGTTCTGTACAACCTAAAATTATCTTTTTACATTTTTTTTTAATTAAATAATTTATGGCTGGTTTTATAATTTTGCTCGCAGCTTTTACATTTCCCATTTTGACAAATTTTATTGCTTTATTTACAGAATTTTTTTGCAAAGATATATTTGGAAAAATAAGATTATAATTCTTATCAAAAAATTTATTGTAAACACCAGTGTTTAAAGTACCCTCGGTCGCTAATAATCCAATTGATGAATTTTTTTTACATGTTTCTTTTGTGTGAATAAATACCTCTCTGGGCATGTTTATTATTGGTAATTTTACTCTTTTTCTTAAATCATCATACCAATAGTGTGCTGTGTTACACGGAATGACAATAAACTTACATTTACTTTTTTTAAGTATATTACATCCGTGTAATAAACTTTTTAATACCAATGAGTATTTTTTTTCAATTTTTTTATTTTTTTTCCGATTCAATAAATCTTTAGTTTGAACACCTATTGACTCTGGTCTTCCAGGAATATTTGATTTGTTGAAAAGGATAAATAATGGATATTCTTGGTCAATTTTTCCTCGATAAAGTATCGCAAGTTTATTACAAAAGTCTAGGCCAGCTTGTGTGCCCATGCCACCTAAAATTCCAATCATTCTATTTTTATTTTATTGATTTAAAATTTTCTTATTGGCTACAAATATACAAATATTATCAAATTGTAAATCTTATAGCCAATAATCTATGTAATGAAAATTATGCAGTTTTTAAGTTAACTGCTGAAGGACCTTTGGGACCATCTTCAACATCGAAAGTCAAAGCTTGACCCTCATCTAAACCGTTCATACCAGCATCTCTTACAGCTGAAACATGTACAAACACATCTTTTTCTTTATCATCTCTTTCAATAAAACCAAAACCTTTGGTTGGATTGAACCACTTTACTTTTCCTTGTAGACTCATATTTTTCTTCTTACTTTTTTGTTTGTTAATTTATTACTTATATTTAAGTAATAATGACTTTCTTTATAATTTAATTAGTTTTGTCAACAAAATAGATCAATACTAAAAATTTAATTTTTAAGTGTTGTTTATCAACTTTGATAAATAAATAGAGTTTTTATCCTCTTTATAGTGAGCAAACGGTTTACAAGGCTTAAATCCACATAAATCAAATAATTTTCTTGCTGGTTTAAAGAATATTCCTGCTCCAGTTTCTATGCTAATACGTTTAATATTTAATTTTTTTGCTTCATCAAACAAATGATCAATAAGTTTTATTCCATTCCCTTTATTCCTAAAATCATCATGTAATCTTATTGATTTAAATTCACCATGATCTTTTTCTAAAATTTTAAGAGCGCCACAACCTATCAATTTATCGTTATCCCACAAGCTCCAAAACTTAATAGATTGTACTTTTAAACCTTCGATATCCAAAACATGCGCACTTCCTTCAGGAGAAGCCGCCCTTAGTTCTATAAAATGTTTTTTTAAAAGTTCATTAACATCTGAATTTTCAAAGTTTCCCTCAATAGTTTTAAACATTATAAAATTTTAGTTAAATGACCCATTTTTCTTTTATCTTTTATTTCTTTTTTTTGATAATCAAAAAAAAATTCATTATCGTTTAAATTTATATTTTGTCTATATGGTGTAATTTGATTACCTATAAGATTTATCATTTCTGCGTTATGTAATTTCTTTATGGGAATTTGCTGTAAAGAACAAACTGCTCTTATATGATTTTCAAACTGACTAATATTAAAAGCGTTAATAGTTAAATGGCCAGAATTATGAACTCTGGGTGCAATTTCGTTTACATATAGATTGTCATTTCTATCAATAAAAAATTCTACACAAAGTGTACCAATATATTTTAATTCCTCGGAAATTTGTTTACTCCACTCTCGAGATTGATCAATAAGTTTATCGCTAATATCAGCAGGGATTTTAGATTTTTTTAAAATTTGGTTTTCATGAATATTTTCGATTGCCTCATAAATTTCGTATCTGTTATTGCCAAATCTTGTAATTATAACAGAGATTTCTTTTTTTAATTTAACCAGTTTTTCAAGAATATATTCTTTTGAAAAATCTATATTTAATCTATTTAACTCATTTAGTGATTTAATCGGATATTGACCTTTTCCATCATAACCCATGGTTGATGTTTTTAAAATTCCTGGCAAAAAATCAACAAGAGTCTCTAAATCTGATTTTTTTTCTATACCAACATATCTTGTAGTTCTGATGTTTAATTTATTAACAAAATCTTTTTCAGCTAAACGATGTTGTATTAATCTATTTATCGATGGCTTTGGATTTACTGGTTTAAATTTATTTATTTCATTTAAAGTTTCATAAGGAATATTTTCAAACTCATAAGTAACTATACTTACCTTTTTTACAAAATCGTTAATCTTATTTTTATCTTTGTATTCACCAAACATGAATTCATCACAGAAATTTTGTGCAGGTGCATCTTGATCATCTGAGTAAATCAAAGTTTTGATATTTAATTTTTTTGCTGCAACTGACAACATACTGCCCAATTGACCACCACCAAGAATTCCTAATCTAATTTCAGACATTGAATTATTTTGGATTTTTTTTGACTGATTTTGTTTGAGAAAATCTCCAACTTCTAAGTTTAGATTTAACGCTAGGATTACTATTAGAAATAATTGAAGCAGCAAGTATAGCTGCATTAATTGCTCCATCTTCTCCTATTGCTAGAGTTCCTACAGGAATTCCTTTTGGCATTTGAGCGATAGATAACAAGCTATCTAAGCCTTTGAGTTTTTTACTCTCAATTGGAACACCTAATACAGGTATTTGAGTAAGTGCTGCGATCATTCCAGGCAAATGTGCTGAGCCTCCTGCACCTGCAATAATCACCCCAATATTATTTTTTTCTGCATCAGATGCGTACTTATACATTCTCATTGGAGTTCTGTGTGCAGAAATAATCTTTATTTCCATGGGAACTTTAAGTTTTTTTAAAATTTGTTTTGCTAATTTCATTGTTTTAAAGTCAGATTGACTGCCCATCACTATTGAAACTTTCAGATTTTTTTTATTCATGAATATATTTATTGAAACTTTATTTCAAAAAATTGTTGAAATTTCAATAAATTAATAGAATTTCAAATACATATTGATATGGTTTAATAAAATTAAACTCATGAAATATAAAATTGATAATTTACAGTATTGTAATTGGACAAGAGAAGTTTTTGAAATTAATAGACAGGCTGAGCTAGATGCTGTTCATGTAACAATTGTCTATCATGAGGATTATAATGAATTTTTAAATGAAATTAAAAAGTGGCAAAAACTTTTTGAGAAAAATTCAGATTTAATTTTTCAAGGCACAAATTTCAAAGATATTGAAAAAGCTAAATTAGAAAAAAAAACTGCGATTTTTTTTGGATTCCAAAACTGCTCACCAATTGAGGATGACATATATTTAGTAGAAAAAGTACATAAACTTGGATGTCGTTTTATGCAATTGACTTATAATAATCAATCTCTTCTAGCAACCGGCTGTTATGAAAAAATTGATAGTGGAGTAACTAATTTTGGACGTGAGGTCATTAAAGAAATGAACAGAGTTGGAATAGTTATAGATATGTCCCATTCTGCTGAAAAAAGCACATTAGACGCAATTGAAATAAGCGAGAAACCAATAGCAATCACTCATGCTAACCCAAGCTTTTGGCATGCTGCTAAAAGAAATAAATCTAACGAGCTATTAAAAGTTTTAAGTGATAGTGGAGGTATTTTGGGTTTTTCTTTATATCCTCACCATTTAAAGAATAATACTAATTGTACTTTAGATAGCTTTTGTGAAATGATAGCTAGAACGTCAGATATAATGAATATCAAAAATATTGGTATTGGATCTGACTTATGTTTGAATCAGCCTGATGAAATTGTAGAATGGATGAGGAACGGTACCTGGTCTAAGAATAAAAATTATGGAGAAGGCTCAAAGAACAAACCTGGCTTCCCTAAACAACCAGGTTGGTTTGAGGATGCTAGAGGTTTTTTTAATATAGAGAAGGGATTAAGAAAGGTTGGATTTTCTGAGGAAGAAACTGATGGGATATTAGGTAACAATTGGTATAATTTTTATAAAAATATTTAAAGTATGAAAGTAGATTTAAGAGATCCAAATATAATAATGAAATTGTCTAGACTAGGTTCTTTTCATCAATCTAAATTATCATTTCTAAGAAGCTTTTTAAATGAATTCAAAGACTGGGAATATAATAGAGATTTATTCAACTTAGATCCTGGTGGATATGGAGTAGCGATATATTCCTTCAAAAAAAATAAAAGAGTTTACTCATTAGTTTGTTTTGCAAACAAGATAGATGATAATGATAGATCAGATAGAGTTATTGCAACAAAATGGGATGCTGCTTTTACTTTGCATGATGGGGTTCCCTCAAAAAAAGACATTGAAAGATTGAAGAATGAAGTTCCAAGGCAAGAGGTTGGTAGACTATCATATAAAGAACTAACTTTATCTAGAGCAAATAAATCAGTTAGAGTTTTTAATCACGTAGTTGAAAAGTTGAGCGAAGGTAATCAACCAGATTTAAATTTATTAGAAAAAGTTGGATACTTATATAGAACTACCGCTGTTTATGGTTCTGGAAAGTTTGGTTTAGCAGATAGATTTAGAATTAAAAATAGGGCAGAAATTAATGGACCATTTAGATTAGAGATGATGTTGGTCTATTTAGTAAGGCAATTCACTTTTGATCAAGTTAATCATGTGGCAAAGCATAAAAACCCAGAGAAAGCTGTTAATTTAGACTCAAAAATTTGTAGAAACCTTGGTATTGGAAATTCAACTGGACTAGGAATGGCACCTTTTATTGTAAATCATCCTACCTTGTTAAATAATTGGATATTATCAAGAGAAATTGCATTAAAAGAAATTAGAGAAATTAAAAATGTAAATTTAAAAGATGTTGATTTATTCAAAAAATGCGTCAAAGGTTCCTTAAAAAATATTACAAGTTGGAATTCTGAAAGTGAATTTCAAATCAAAAAAATAAATTCACTACTTTTTAATGTAAAAAAATTTTTAGAATTTATCGAAAATCAATTAGATTTTACGACTCCATATCCTTTCAATCAAATATATTTATGGTTAGAGAGAGAAACTTGTGAAGAAACTATTGAGTATATCGTGTCTATGATGATGGAACCTTTTGATAAAATTGTTCAACCATTAATAAAAAAAATGAGCTCAGATGAGGAAAAGTATTTTAGAATACCCACAGAAAGAACAGTTTTAGATCTTAAAAATATTTTAAAGCAAAGATATCCAGATATTCTTAAGATTAATTTCAAAGATAAATCAAATTTAAGAAATTTTTGGTTTATTTCTAAAAATAAGGAAGAGCCTAGGTATGCAGATCGTTTTGAGGAAGGAGGTGCAGAATTAGAACAACCTCTTGCAATTGCTAGAGATATTAAAAAACTAAATGATCAGTTAATTTCATATAAAGATGATTTAACTATTGATAGATTTTTAATTAATAATGCTGATTTAAGACATGTTGTAAGACGTGCATTTATAGTCGAAAAATTTCCATACGCTGAAATTCAAGATAATACAATTAATGAAAACGTTGTACCAATCGATATGCTACGATTAAAATTATCTTTTTTTGGTGCACAAAAATTTGATCCTAGGTCAGATAAGTGGTTAAGAATTTGCATGTTTCAAGGAGCACCGCTCCCGCATGAATTAAAAGATTATAATCAGCATTGGCTTTATGG
>CACNZK010000016.1 GCA_902625035.1 uncultured Pelagibacteraceae bacterium | reverse complement strand
TATTATGAGGAAGAATTTGATGTCGCGGTTGGTAATCTTTCAAGCTTAATTGAGCCTATAATGATTGTTTTTATGGGCATCACTATTGGTGGTTTAATGCTTGCAATGTATGCTCCAATTTTCAATGTCGGTGCAATTATCAACTAAAAGCGAGTTTTTTTGGGCTTTTAATTATTTTAGAATTATTATAATCTTTAAATAGTTTTTAACTTTAATTAGGCAAAGAGGGTTCTTTATGAAAAAAAACAAAGGTTTTACACTAATTGAATTGCTAGTTGTTGTAGCTATCATCGGAATTCTAGCTGCAGTAGGCGTAGTTGCTTACAATGGCTATACCGCTTCAGCAAAAGCGAATGCAGCAAAAACAATGCATTCACAGGCAGTAAAATATATTTCTGCAGAAATTCAGAAATGTTCTTTAGGTGAAAGTAAATTTATGGGTACCAATCAAGATTGTCCTGCAACAGCATCAAAAGCTGTGACTGGAGCAGTTGCAACCATGACTGATAAAAATCCGTACGATACATCGAATAATGCAGTTAAGTCTGCAACTAACTTCGTTGCTGGACAGGTGAGTCTTAATGCATCAGGTTCAAATGTAGAAGTTAAAACTTGTACAAAATCTGGTTGTGCATCAGCTGACCAATTAACCGCGACTGTTGCAGTAGATTAAATTTAAATGAGGCGCTACAGCCAAGGGTTTACTTTAATAGAACTTTTGGTTGTAGTCGCAATCATAGGAATTTTATCAGCGGTTGGTGTAGTTTCTTATAGTGGCTATAAATCCTCAGCAGAAAAAAAGCAAGCCGAGATAACTTTAAACTCAATTTATTTAGCTGAACAGGAATATAAATCTAATAATGGTGAGTATTATTTTAATTCGTCAACATCCAATTTGGTAAATAATCTGTTTGATGGCGTTGATGATTTATCAGAGCAAAGTTTTTCTTTTAGTACTACAAATGCTAACACGTTAACTATTATTGCAACTAAAAAGTCAGACACCAGTTGCAAAATTTCCATAACACAAAATAACAAAAAACCATCATCAACTAGCTCTTGTTAAATTTTTTATTAACTATGTTTATAATTACTATGGTTTTGTCCAAACTGGATCAAAAACGATATATAGCAACTCGCAAAATAAATTGATAAGGTATTTTTATGAAAAAAAACGGATTCACACTAATCGAGCTTTTAGTTGTTGTTGCGATTATTGGAATTTTGGCAGCCGTAGGAGTGGTTGCTTATAATGGTTATACCTCAAGTGCAAAAAAATCTGCTGCAAAATCAAATCACTCTGCTGTATGTAAATGGGTTTCAGTTGAAGCTCAAAAAATATCTTTAGGAGTTGATAGTATGTTTGATGGTCAAATAACATCTTCCTCAATTATGTCAACTTTTAATGCTGGCGGGAATCCTATGGGTACAATAACTAATGCAATTGTTAAAGCTTCAGCTACAAAATTTCAAAATCCTTACGGTGATCAAGGAAGAGTTGGAAAAATTGGTGTTACAAGCTCAGGATGGGGGCAAGCTGTTGATTTAGGATATACAATAATTGATCCGTCAGGTCCAAGCGGAGGAAAAATAGGTACTTTGCACATTCATACTTGCACCGAACTTCCGTGCACAGGTAATTATAAATCTAATCTATCATATATATCTTACTGTCCAGTGGATTTCCTTCCTTAGAGTTTATGCGAATAAAAGCATTCACCTTAATTGAGCTTTTAGTTGTTGTTGCAATCATCGGTATTCTAGCTGCTGTAGGAGTGGTTGCTTATAATGGGTATACTGAAGGTGCACGTAAGGCTGTTGCAAAACAAAATTTCAAAAATACAGTTAGACTATTTTCTAATGAGGTTGCAAAATGTGACATGGATAGTTCTCAAAAGGTATTTAATTTACCT
The DNA here is from genome assembly GCA_902625035.1 of uncultured Pelagibacteraceae bacterium. Taxonomy (GTDB): domain Bacteria; phylum Pseudomonadota; class Alphaproteobacteria; order Pelagibacterales; family Pelagibacteraceae; genus Pelagibacter. Next base: position 17,140 of record CACNZK010000016.1, on the reverse strand, counting down.
TGTCCAGTAAAAGTAAATGAAAGTTTTAAAACCTGTGCCGCAATTTACCTTTCTTGGAGGTATAATATCCGAAATCCTAAATTGACCAAAGAAAGCACGGGGTGGGTTGCAGATACATCGGGAGGTGGATGTAGGACAGTTGTGACAGGTGATGATAGAGGTGGTGTTAGAGCGGGAGACGGCCAGGTTGATGGAGATGTTAATATTGTTATTTGTCCAAGAAGTCCGTATTGTGGTAACGAAGCAGCAGGTAAATTTAAAATAATGTGGTGGTGGGATAATAAAAAAATGCAAGATTACGCAATTCTAGATGGAAACCTATAGATCAAAAACTTTTAACTTAATAGAAATTCGATCATTGAAGCTATTATAAATATTTTAGCTGTAGAAGGAGGAATATATTGATCATAAATATAGAAAATAAAAATGTTTATTTTTCTGAAGCTGGCCAAGGTATAGAAAAATCGAAAAATACAATAGTATTTTTACATGGTAGTGGTTTGTCACATATTATTTGGTCTCTTACTGATCAATTTTTTTCAAGTAAAAATTTTAACGTATTATCACTAGATTTACCTGGTCATGGAAATTCAGATGGCCCTTGTTTAATCAGCATAGAAGAAATCGCAGACTGGTTAGAGAGTGTATTCGATAGACTAAATTTGAATAACTTAACCTTAGTTGGTCACTCTCAAGGTTGTTTAGAAATACTTGAGTACGCTTATAAATATAAAGATAGATTAAAAAAATTAGTTTTTATTGGGGGAACAAATAAAATGCCTGTGCATCCTGATTTGTTGGAACTTGCGCAAAATGGTGACTCAGATGCAGTTAAATTGATGATGAAATGGGGATATGAAGGGTCAAAGAAGTTTATAGGTGGAAATCCAGTAGAGAAAATAATTCAATCTCCAAGAGATATAAGTGAAATTTTGGCTGTTGATTTGAACGCTTGTAATAACTATTTAAACGGTGCTGAAGCTGCAAAAGTAATTGATATACCCTCGATGCTTATATTTGGAGAATTAGATAAAATGGTTAGCTTAGAAAATGGAAAAAAATTTTCTAATTCGATTAAAAATTCAACTACTCATGTAATTAAAGGGTGTGGCCATATGATAATGATTGAAAAAGCATTCGAAATGAGAGAAAAGATTTTGGAATTTTTAAATAAATGAAAAGTTATCCTATAGCTAAATCAAGAAGAGTTAGAAGCACACCATATACTTCAAGAATTGAAAATCAAGGTGTTACTGCTTATACAGTTTATAATCATATGCTTTTACCTGCAGCATTTGGATCTTTAGAAGAATCTTGTGATCACTTAAAAAAAGATGTTCAAGTATGGGATGTATCAGCAGAAAGACAAGTTGAAATATTGGGAGACGATGCTGCTAAACTTATTCAACTCATGACCTGCAGAGATTTATCTAAATCTAAGGTAGGCAGATGCTATTATTGTCCAATAATTGATGAAAATGGAAATTTAGTAAATGATCCTGTTATTTTAAAATTAGCTGAAGACAGATGGTGGGTGTCAATTGCTGACTCTGACGTAATTTTTTTTGCAAAAGGTTTAGCAGCTGGAAATAATTTTAATGTAAAAATTTTTGAACCTAATGTTGATATTCTAGCTATTCAAGGACCAAAATCTTTTGATTTAATGGAAAAAATTTTCGGTAAAGTGATAAAAGAATTAAAATTTTTTGGTTTCGATTATTATGATTTTAAAGGTGTGAAACATTTAATTGCCAGATCGGGTTGGTCAAAACAAGGAGGCTTTGAAATCTATGTGGAAAATACTAAGTCTGGGTTGGAATTATATGATCAACTCTTTGAAATAGGAAAAGAATTTAATGTAAAAGCTGGATGTCCAAATTTAATCGAAAGAATTGAAAGTGGTTTACTTTCCTATGGGAATGATTTCGATAATAATGACAATCCATTTGAGTGCGGCTTTGAAAAGTATGTGACTCTAGATACAGATATAAATTTCTTAGGTAAAGATAAACTAAGAAAAATTCAAAAAAGTGGGATTAAGCGAAAACTGATGGGTGTTCAGATTGATATTAACAAAATTAACTTAACTAAATCACTTAATATAAAAGACGAAAATGGAAATTTCATCGGGGATTTAAGATCTGCCTGTTATTCACCTCATTTTAAAAAGTCCATAGGTATTGCAATGATAAACGAACCATATTGTAAAGCATCTGCCACAGGATTATTGGAAATTGACGGAAATTCAATAGCTGTTAAAGTTTGCGATTTACCTTTCATCTAGTATAAAACCTACATCATGAATATTGCAATTGTAGGAGCAACAGGAAATGTTGGCAGAAAAACTCTAGAAGTTCTTGAAAAAAAAGGACTTAATATAGATAATCTTTATTTAGTTGCTTCATCGAAAAGTGCTGGAAAGAAAATTCATTTTCAAGGTAAAGATATTTTAATTAGCGAGTTAGAGAATTTTGATTTTTCAAAAGTAAAAATTGCTTTTTTTGCTGCAGGGGGAAAAATTTCTGAAAAATTTGCGGAAAAAGCAGCAAAACATTGTTTGGTAATTGACAATTCAAGCTTTTTTAGAATGGACCCTGACGTTCCCTTAATAGTCCCACAAGTAAATTCACATGCTTTAAATAGTATTAAAAAAAATATTATTGCTAATCCTAATTGTTCAACAGCACAATTAGTTATTGCTTTAAAACCATTACATGATTTGTATATCATCAAAAGAATAGTTGTTTCTACATATCAATCAGTATCAGGTGCTGGTAAAGCATCTATGGATGAATTAATTAAACAAACTAAATTAGCTTTAGATGGTAAGGATATCAAATCTGAAAATTTCACAAAGCAAATCGCTTTTAATGCAATCCCTCATATTGATGTTTTCTCAGATGACGGCTACACAAAAGAAGAGTTGAAAATGTGCAATGAGACTAAAAAAATTTTAGATGACAAAATTGATCTAACTGCAACATGCGTAAGATTACCTATATCAGTTTCTCACTCAGAGTCGGTGAATATTCAATTCGAGAAAAATTTTTCATTAGAACAAATAAAAGAAGCACTAAATAGTTTTGATGGTTGTAAAGTAGTAGATGAAAGAAAAGATGGTGGTTATTCTACACCGCTTGAGGCAGAGGGAAAAGATGAGACTTTTATTTCAAGGATTAGGGAGGATAAAACAATTAAAAATGGATTAAATTTGTGGATCGTATCAGACAATCTTTTAAGGGGTGCTGCCTTAAATGCAGTTGAAATAGCTGAAACATTAATAAAAAATAATTTTTATGGAAAATAAACCCCCTTTATCACCACATATTCAAATTTATAGATGGCACATTTCATCTTTAGTTTCTATCACACATAGAATCACAGGAATAATAAATATTATTGGTATCACTTTTATTTGTATATGGTCATGTTTACTTCTGCTAGGTGAAAATAATTATGAGATGGTTAATTTATTTTTAACATCATTATTTGGAAAATTTATTGTTTTAGGAATTACCTGGTCTTTTTCATTTCAGATTTTAAGTGAAATTAGACATTTACTAATGGATCTTGGTTATGGGTTCGACCCCAAGATAACTAAGATAACAGGGTTAGTAGTAATATTTGGATCAGTAATTTTAACAATTATTTTTTTTACATTAGGAAAAAATTTTTAATATGATCAGTGCAACTAGAAAATGGATTTTTTTAAAAGTAAGTGGGGCTTTGTTAGTTCCGTTGATGATATGGTTTGTCTTAAATCTTACAGTGATTTATGATAAAGAGTATTTAAAATTAATAGACTTTTTCACAAAGCCACTTTCTAAATTTTTGTTTAGTATTTTTATTATTAATGCTTATTTTTTTTCAGCTTTAAGTATAAGTGAGGTTTTTGAGGATTATATAAAAAATGATAAAATCAAAAGTGTCGCAAATAAGCTTTTATACACTTCAGCAGTAGTAATTCCGTTAATTACAATTATACTAATCTCTAATTTATGAGTTCATATAAAATAATCGATCATGAATATGATGTAGTAGTTCTAGGTGCTGGCGGTTCTGGCTTGCGAGCTGCCGTTGGTTTAAGCGAAGCAGGACTGAAAACTGCTTGTATTTCAAAAGTATTTCCAACAAGAAGTCATACTTCTGCTGCACAGGGTGGAATTTCAGCAGCCCTAGGTAATATGGGAGAAGATGATTGGCGTTGGCATATGTACGATACTGTAAAAGGAGCAGATTGGTTAGGAGATCAAGATAGCATTGAATATCTTTGTAAAGAAGCCCCTAAAGCAGTTATTGAATTAGAAAAATATGGTGTCCCTTTTAGCAGAACAGAAGATGGAAAAATTTATCAAAGACCTTTTGGTGGTATGACTAAAAATTATGGAAATGGAATAGTTCAAAGAACATGTGCTGCAGCTGATCGTACAGGACACGCAATTTTACATACTCTATATGGTCAAGCCTTAAAACATAAGACAGAGTTTTTTATTGAGTATTTTGCTCTTGATCTTTTAATGAAAGATGGTGAATGTAAAGGATTGTTAGCGTGGAATTTAAATGATGGAACTATCCATAGATTTAGATCTCATATTGTCATTATAGCTACAGGTGGTTATGGAAAAGTATATTATTCTGCAACATCTGCTCATACATGTACAGGTGATGGAAATGCAATGGTGTTAAGAGCAGGATTACCATTACAAGATATGGAGTTTGTACAATTTCATCCAACAGGAATTTATGGACATGGAACTTTAATAACAGAGGGTGCGAGAGGTGAAGGAGGTTATCTTACAAACTCTAAAGGTGAAAGGTTTATGGAGAGATATGCACCAAAAGCTAAAGATTTAGCTTCCAGAGATGTTGTAAGTAGATCAATGTCAATTGAAATTAATGAAGGTAGAGGAGTTGGAAAAGATCAGGATCATGTTCATTTGAATTTAAGTCATTTAGATAAAGAAATTATAGAAAGTAGATTGCCGGGCATAACAGATGCAGCAAGATTATTTGCAAATGTAGATGTAACCAAAGAACCAATACCAGTTGTACCTACAGTTCATTATAACATGGGAGGTATACCAACTAATTATAAAGCAGAGGTTTTAACTGTTAATGGTTCTGAAAAAACTGTTCCAGGACTTATGGCTATAGGAGAGGCGGCTTGCGTCTCAGTTCATGGTGCAAATAGATTAGGATCTAACTCTCTTATAGATCTAGTAGTTTTTGGAAGAGCTGCAGCAAAAAGAGCTGCTGAACTAATTAAACCTGGTACACCGCATGAGGAAATTAACGATTTAGAAACACAAAAATGTTTAGATCGTTTTGATAAGATTAGAAATTCTGATGGAGATATTGGCACTGCCGAATTAAGGTTGTCTATGCAAAAAATAATGCAATCAAAATGTGCAGTATTTAGAACAGAGAAAACTCTAAAAGAGGGTGTTGACGAAATAAGAAAAACGTTTGATGGAATGAACTCTCTGTCAGTTAAAGATAAATCACTAATATTTAATACCGATTTAGTAGAAACTTTAGAGTTTGATAATTTAATTAGACAAGCAGTTGTGACAGTTGATTCAGCTTATAATAGAAAAGAGAGCAGAGGAGCTCATGCCAGAGAAGATTTTCCTAAAAGAGATGATGAGCAATTCATGCAACATACATTAGCTTGGTGTGATGGAAAAAAATCAAAAATAAGTTACAGAGATGTTCACAAATCTACATTAACCAACGATGTACAGTATTTTCCACCTCAGGAGAGAGTTTATTAATGGTGCAAATCAGTTTACCTGAAAAGTCTAAAACAAAAAAAGGTAAATTCTTTAAAGACAAAACTGGCTCAAAAAACATAAGAAAAGTAAACGTTTACAGATGGGATCCTTCTACAGGAGAAAATCCAAGAATTGACACATATGAAGTTGATATGGATAATTGTCCATCTAAAGTATTGGATATTTTAAATAAAATTAAGAATGAGATAGACCCTACTCTCGCTTACAGACGATCATGCGCACATGGTGTTTGTGGATCGTGTGCGATGAATATGGGTGGTAAAAATGGCTTAGCTTGCACAACTCCACATGAAAATATAGATGGAGATATTGATATCTATCCTTTACCACACTTAAAGGTTAAAAAAGACTTAATCGGAGATTTAGATGGATTATACAAACAATATAAATCAATTGAGCCTTGGCTAAAATCGAGTTCAAAATCCGAAGCAGCTGAAATAATTCAGTCAAAAGAAGATAGAGCTAAACTTGATGGTGCTTATGAATGTATCATGTGTGCTTGTTGCTCCACTTCTTGCCCAAGTTATTGGTGGAACGGAGATAAATATTTAGGACCAGCAGTTTTATTACAAGCTTATAGATGGATAATTGATAGTAGAGATGAGGAAAGACAAGCCAGATTAAAAAAAGTTGCTGATGAACTTAAGTTATATCGTTGTCATACTATTTTGAACTGTACTAGCGCATGTCCCAAAGGTTTAAATCCCGCTAAGGCAATTGCTGAAATAAAAAAAATGTTAGCAACAGCTAATTTTTAAACAATAGACTAATAAGAATTTTTACTCTAAAAGATCCTATTCATGAAATTAATTGAACATTTTGTAGGTGGAAAAATAATTCCTGGAAGATCAGAAAAAAAAGGAAAAGTTTTTAATCCTGCTACTGGTGAACAAGAGAAGGAAGTAAGACTTGCTTCTTCAGGTGATTTAGACCAAGCAGTGGTAATTGCAAAAAAAGCTTTTGAAACATGGTCATTAAAACCTTCACTTCAAAGAGCGAGAATAATGTTTAAATTTAAAGAGCTAATTGAAAAAAATTCTGATGAACTTACACAATTAATTGTTTCTGAACATGGAAAAGTTTATGAAGACGCAAAAGGGTCATTAACACGAGGATTAGAAGTAGTTGAATTTGCTTGTGGAATTCCACATTTACTAAAAGGAGAATTTTCAGAAAATGTAGGTACAGATGTTGACAGTTGGTCAATGCGTCAACCATTAGGCGTTGTTGCTGGAATTACACCATTTAACTTTCCAGCCATGGTTCCAATGTGGATGTTTCCAATCGCTATTGCATGTGGAAATACTTTTATATTAAAACCATCTGAAAAAGATCCTTCTTGCGCAATAAGATTAGCAGAATTATTAAAAGATGCTGGTCTTCCAGATGGGGTATTTAATGTGATTAATGGAGACAAAGAGTCGGTAGATGCAATTTTAACAAACAAAGATATTAAAGCAGTTAGTTTTGTTGGTTCGACTCCCATAGCAAAATATATTTATGAGAATTCAGCCAAAAATGAAAAAAGAGTCCAGGCACTAGGAGGAGCTAAAAATCATCTAGTAGTAATGCCAGACTGTGATTTAGATGGTGCTGTGAATGGTTTAATGGGTGCAGCTTATGGCTCTGCTGGAGAAAGATGTATGGCTCAGTCGGTTGCTGTAGCTGTAGGTGATATTGGAGATGAACTTGTTTCTAGGTTATCAAAAAAAGCAGAGGCTTTAAAAGTTGGACCAGGAATGGATAAAAATTCTGAAATGGGCCCTTTAGTTACCAAAGAACACTTAGAAAAAGTAAAAAGTTATGTTGATTTAGGTGTTCAAGAAGGTGCAAAATTAGTTGTTGATGGAAGAAACTTAAAATTACAAGGATACGAAAATGGCTTTTATATTGGTGGTTGTTTATTTGATAAAGTTTCAAAAGACATGAAAATTTACAAAGAGGAAATATTTGGCCCAGTTTTATCAGTTATTAGAGTTAAAACTTTTGAGGAGGCCTCAAAATTAATAAATGACCATGAATATGGAAATGGTGTAAGTATTTATACAAGAGATGGAGATGCTGGGAGAACATTTGCAAGCAAAATTCAAGTTGGAATGGTTGGTATTAATGTGCCAATACCTGTGCCGATGGCTTTTCATAGTTTTGGTGGTTGGAAAAGATCTTTATTTGGAGATAGTGCAATGCATGGTATGGAAGGAATAAAATTTTATACTAAATTAAAAACAATAACTTCAAGATGGCCGTCAGGAATTAGATCGAATGCTGAATTTGTAATGCCAACAATGAAATAGAGGACAGAGTGAGCAAAATATCTTTAATTGGTGCAGGTCAAATAGGTGGAACTTTAGCTCACTTAATTGGAATAAAAGAATTAGTAAATGAAGTAGTTTTATTTGATGTTGCAAGCGGTATTGCAAAAGGAAAAGCATTAGATATTGCGCAATCATCATCTGTAGATGGTTTTGATGTCAAATTTTCAGGGACTAATGATTACGAAGATATAAGGGGCTCAGATGTAATTATAATTACAGCTGGAGTACCAAGAAAACCTGGTATGAGCAGAGATGATTTACTTGGTATTAATTTAAAGATTATAAAGCAAGTTGCAGAAGGTATTAAAAAAAATGCACCTAATGCATTTGTAATATGTATTACAAATCCATTAGATGTAATGGTAATGGCTTTTCAAAAATTTTCAGGGCTCTCTCCAAACAAAGTAGTTGGAATGGCTGGTATATTAGACAGCTCTAGATTTAAATTATTTTTATCTGAGGAACTTAGCATACCGGTCAAAGAAATAGAGGCTATGGTGATGGGAGGACATGGTGATACAATGGTACCTCTTCCAAGATTTACAAAAGTTACAGGAAGACCTTTATTAGATTTAGTTAAAGAAGGAAAAATTTCTCAAAAAAGATTAGAAGAAATAAATCAGAGAACTAGAGATGGTGGAGCTGAGATTGTAAAGTTTCTTGAAAAGGGCTCGGCGTTCTATGCCCCAGCAGCCTCAGGAGTTGATATGGCTAAGGCTTATCTTAAAGATGAAAAAAAAATGCTTCCATGTGCTGCATACTTAAATGGTGAATATGGTATCAAAAATATATACGCAGGTGTTCCAGTTATTGTTGGAAAGAATGGTGTAGAAAGAATAGAGGAAATAAACTTAGATGATAAGGAAAAATCTGAATTTCTTCATTCAATCGACGCAGTTAAAAAACTTTGGGAAGCAGCGTCTAAAATTGATCCAGATTTAAATAAATAATGAACATACACGAGCATCAAGCTAAACAAATTTTAAAAAAATTTGGAGCATCTGTACCGGAGGGTGTATTTAGCTCAACAGTTGAAGAGCTTTTAGAGAAATGTAAATCACTAAAAACAGAAAAATATGTTTTGAAAGCCCAAATTCATGCGGGTGGAAGAGGAAAAGTTGGAGGTATTAAAATTTTAAATACTCTTGAGGAACTTGAGAAATCTGCCAAAGAGCTTCTAGGAAAAAAATTAATAACTCATCAGACTGGACCAGAAGGAAGAGAAGTTAAAAGATTATATGTCGAAGCATCGTCAGATATTGAAAAAGAATTTTACCTATCATGTTTAGTAGATAGAGCTACATCAAAAATTGCATTTATCTCCAGTTACCAAGGCGGAATGGATATTGAGGATGTAGCAAGCAAATCACCAGATAAGATTTTGACAACTAAAATAGATTTAAAAGACAAAATCTCAAACGAGGAATGTGAAAAAATTATCCAAATATTTAAATTAGAGAATAATTCAAAAAATGAGGCAATATCTTTAATTAAATCAATTTATAAGATGTTTATTGAAACTGACGCAAATTTGGTTGAAATAAACCCTTTGATACTTACAAAAGAAAAGAAAATTATTTGTTTAGATGCAAAGGTTATTTTTGATAGTAACGCTTTATTTAGACATCCTGAAATTTTAAAACTTAGAGATCTGAATGAGGAAGATCTAACTGAAATTGAAGCCAGTAAGCATGATCTTGCCTATATTAAATTAGGAGGCAGCATTGGATGTATGGTTAATGGAGCTGGCTTAGCAATGGCTACTATGGATATAATAAAATTATATGGAGAAGAGCCAGCAAATTTTTTAGATGTTGGTGGAGGAGCATCCAAAGAAAAAGTTTCAGCGGCTTTCAAAATAATTTTGTCAGATAAAAATGTTAAGGGAATATTAATAAATATTTTTGGTGGTATAATGCGGTGTGATGTTCTAGCACAAGGCGTTGTAGATGCTGCAAAAGAAATGAAAATCAATGTTCCTTTAGTAGTAAGACTTGCTGGCACAAACTTTAAAGAAGGTAAAAAAATATTAGATAGTTCAGGTTTAAAATTAATATCTGCTGAAAATTTGGATGATGCAGCAAAAAAAATTGTAAAGGCAATAAAATGAATGTCAGTTTTAGTCGATAAAAATACAAGATTAATTTGCCAAGGATTCACAGGTTCTCATGGAACTTTTCATTCTGAGCAGGCAATAAAATATGGAACAAATTTAGTTGGTGGGGTGACACCGAAAAAGGGTGGCCAAAAACATTTAGGTCTTCCAGTTTTTAATACAGTAAAAGAGGCAAAAGACTCAGAGGGAGCTAACGCAACAATGATATATGTTCCGGCCAAATTTGCTGCATCAGCAATTGTTGAAGCGATCGATGCATCTATAGAATTAATTGTATGTATAACTGAGGGAATTCCTATTCTGGATATGATAAGGGTTAAACAGAAGTTAAATAATTCAAAATGTAGATTAATTGGTCCTAATTGTCCTGGTATCATAACTCCAGATGAGTGTAAGATCGGCATCATGCCTGGCAGCATTCATAAAAAAGGAACTGTTGGAATAGTCTCAAGATCAGGAACTTTAACTTATGAGGCAGTTGCACAGACCACAGAAAATGGGCTAGGTCAATCAACTTGCATTGGAATTGGCGGTGACCCTATAAATGGTACAAATTTTATAGATTGTTTAGATTTATTTTTAAATGATGAAGATACTCAATCAATTTTAATGATTGGTGAAATCGGTGGAACTGCTGAGGAAGACGCCGCAGATTTTATTAATAATCATAAGATAAAAAAACCAATTGTTGGGTTTATAGCTGGTGTGACTGCTCCACCGGGACGTAGAATGGGTCATGCAGGAGCTATAATTTCAGGTGGTAAAGGTGGCGCAAAAGAAAAGATAAAAAAAATGGAGGATTGTGGAATAACTATGGCAAACTCTCCATCAAAAATTGGAAAAACATTATTAAATAAATTGTCTAATTGAAAAATTTCTTTCTAGGTCTATATTAACTGATAGCGATGTCATCTTCTAAAAATTTTGAATTTAAAAAAACTGCTTTTTTAAGCAAATCTAATAGTGCTTTTATTGAGGAGATGTATCTTAAGTTTGTTAATAATGATCCATCTTTACCTGATAGCTGGAAAATATATTTTGATCAGATCGGCGATGAGGCGGACATAATTGTAAATGAAATAAATGGTCCATCTTGGAGCCCATCAAAAAAAGTATCAATTAGAAAATTGCAAAATTCAAATAATGGTAACAAAAATCAAGCTGAATTAGTCTCAAAACAATCTAATGCAAATTCTATAAAGGCTGTTGCTATGATTAGATCTTACAGACAGAGAGGTCATTTAATTGCTAAATTAGACCCCCTAGGACTTTTAAAGGCAGATTATTTAGAAGAACTTCATCCCGAGTCATATGGATTTAAGAAGGAGAAATATAATGAGAAAATTTTTCTAGATGGTGTCATTAATAGGCAACATTCTAGTATTTCTGAAATTTTAAAATTTTTAAGAGATAAATATTGTGGATCCTTAGGTTTTGAATATATGCATATCTCAAATCCAACTGAAAGAAAATGGTTTAGAGATAGGGTTGAAAAAGCCGATGATTTTAAATTTACGCAGAATGGAAAAGAGGCTATTCTTAAAAAACTAATTCAAGCCGAAGGTTTTGAAAAATTTTTACACACAAAATATGTTGGTACAAAAAGATTTGGGTTGGACGGAGGTGAGAGCTTAATTCCTGCTCTTGAGCAAATAATTAAAATTGGTGGTCAATCAAAAGTAAAGGAAGTTAAAATAGGAATGTCTCATAGAGGAAGATTGAACGTTTTAGCAAACGTCCTTCAAAAATCCTATAAAAGAATTTTTAATGAATTTGCTGGAGAGATTAGTTCAAAATCAGAGGATGATACAGGAGATGTCAAATATCATTTAGGTGCGTCCTCAAACAGAGAATTTGACGGAAATCAAGTGCATGTAAGTTTAACAGATAATCCATCTCATCTTGAAGCAGTGAACCCTGTAGTTTTAGGGCAAACGAGAGCTAAACAATATTTCCATAAGGATAAAGAGAGAAATAAAGTTATTCCAATTTTAATTCATGGAGATGCAGCCTTTGCTGGCCAAGGAGTTGTAGCAGAATGTTTTGCAATGTCCGGTCTTCCAGGTCATAATACAGGTGGAACTATCCATATTATAGTAAATAACCAAATAGGATTTACTACAAGCCCAAGATTTGCAAGATCATCACCATATCCCTCTGACATTGCTAAAATGGTTGAAGCACCAATTATTCATGTTAACGGCGACGATCCGGAGGCAGTTGTTTATGCTGCAAGAATAGCAACCGACTTCAGATTAAAATTTAATAGAGACGTTGTTATAGACTTAATTTGTTATCGAAGATTTGGTCATAATGAGGGGGATGAACCTTCTTTTACTCAACCACTGATGTATAAAAAAATCCGTTCACACCCTTCACCTATTAAAGTTTATGGTGAAAAATTAATTAATGAGGGATCAATTACTGACGATTATTTTAGAAAATCCATAAAAGAATTTAAGGAATTACTTGATGATCAATATAAAAATGCAAAAAATTATAAGCCTAAAATTGAATGGTTTGAGGGCACATGGTCAAGATATAAACCAGCGAGAGGAAAAGATAAAAGAGGCGTTACAGGTTATGATTTAAAAAAATTAAAAATTATTTCTGAAAAAATAAATACAATTCCAAAAGAGATTAACATTCACAAAACTATTGCTAAAGTATTAGAAAATAGAAAATCAAACGTTAATAATGAGGAAAAAATTGATTGGTCTACAGCTGAAGCTTTGGCTTTTGGATCTTTGTTAGAGGAAGGATATCCAGTAAGATTGGTTGGTCAGGATTCAGGAAGAGGTACGTTTAGTCAAAGACATTCAGTTTTAAGAAATCAAATAGATAATTCTCGATATATTCCATTAAATAAAATATCTAATAAACAGAAAAATTTTGAAATAGTAGATAGTTTCTTATCTGAGTTAGCTGTTCTAGGCTTTGAATATGGGTATAGCTTAGTTGAACCTAATACACTTACAATTTGGGAAGCTCAATTTGGTGATTTTGCTAATGGTGCTCAAGTAGTTATAGATCAATTTATTGCTTCAGGAGAGAGAAAATGGTCAAGAGCCTCTGGATTAGTTATGTTATTACCTCATGGCTATGAAGGTCAAGGCCCAGAGCACTCTTCTGCTCGATTAGAAAGATTTTTACAATTATGCTCAAATGACAATATGCAGATAATGAATTGCACAACACCTGCAAATTATTTTCATGCATTAAGAAGACAAATGCATAGAGATTTCAGAAAACCTCTAATTATAATGACTCCTAAATCTTTACTTAGACATAAGAATTGTGTGTCAAACTTAGGTGATTTTAGTAAACAAAATACATTTCATAGAGTCTTGTGGGATCATGCAATAGATCCAAAGTTAAAAGGTTTTATTAAATTGAAAAAAAAAGAAAAAATTAAAAAAGTAATTCTATGTTCAGGAAAAATTTATTTTGATTTGCTTGAGGTTAGAGAGAAATTAAAAAGAGATGATCTTGTATTTTATAGGATTGAGCAACTTTATCCTTTTCCAGTAAAGTCACTTGTGAAGGAGCTAAAACCTTATGCTAAAAATGGTAAATTTTATTGGTGTCAGGAAGAGCCAAAAAATATGGGAGCTTGGTTTTCAGTTCGAGATTATATCCAATGGACATTAGATAATATAAAGGCTAATAATAAAGAGGTTTCTTATATTGGAAGAAGTCCAGATGCATCACCAGCCACTGGTTATGCAAAAAGACACGTTTCACAACAACAAGAAATTATAAAGAAAGTTTTTGAATAATTTGAAATGAGTGAAAAAATATTAGTCCCAGTTTTAGGCGAGAGTATTACAGAAGCTACAGTTTCTAAATGGTTAAAGAATAAAGGAGAAACAGTTGATGCAGATGAACCAATTGTCGAATTAGAGACTGACAAAGTTAATTTAGAGGTACCGTCTCCTGTTTCAGGAAAATTAATTGAGATTAATTCCAAAGATGGGTCGATTGTAAAAGTGGGTGAAATTTTAGGTTTAGTTACTGAAATTCAAGGTGAAATTAAAAAATCAGATAAAATAGAGAAAATCCAGCCCTCAAATTTACAAAAAAATGAAGAGGTTAAAGAAAAAGATAATATAATAAAGTTAGATCCGATTAAAGAGCAAGCAGAACTAGATATATTTGATGAAAAAGATGATGTTAACGAGGTAAAAGAGGAGCCACTTGTTTTAAGAGAGGAAATAAAAAATAGCGAAATAGAGGAAAATTCTACAGAGGAAAGTCAAACATTATCTCCAGCAGTAAGAAAAATGGTGAATGAAAACAATATTGACGTTACGTCAATAAAAGGATCTGGAAAAGATGGAAGAATTCTTAAGGGCGATTTAATAAGCTTAATGGGAGTTAATCCTCCACCCTCAGAAAGAAAAATTAAATACGGTCAAGAAGAGCGCATTAAAATGACAAGGTTGAGGCAAACTATAGCTAAAAGACTTAAGCAAGCACAGGAAAATGCAGCTTTACTTACCACTTTTAATGAAGTGGATATGACAAATATAATGAATATGAGAAAAGAAAATCAAGAAGATTTTCAAAATCGATACGGTATTAAACTTGGCTTTATGTCATTTTTCGTTAAGGCTTGTATTGTGGCCTTAAAAAATTTTCCCGCTGTTAACGCTGAAATAGATGGGGACACAATTGTTTACAAAAATTATTATAATATAAGTTTTGCAGTTGGAACAGACAAAGGTCTTGTAGTTCCAGTTTTAAAGAATGCGGATGAACTATCTTTTGCAGATATTGAAAAAAATATTAAAGAAATTTCTAAAAAAGCAAAAGAAGGAAAACTTGTGATTGAAGATCTCCAAGGAGGTACTTTTACTATTAGCAATGGCGGAGTTTATGGGTCAATGCTTTCAACCCCGATACTAAACTTACCTCAATCAGCAGTATTAGGGATGCATAATATTGTTGATAGACCCATTGTAGTGGATGGTGAAATCAAGATAAGACCGGTAATGTATTTAGCTTTATCTTACGATCATAGAATTATTGATGGCAAAGATTCTGTATCCTTTCTTAAAATGATCAAAGAAAGTCTTGAAGACCCAAGAAGGTTATTTTTGGATATTTAAAATGTTAGAAAAATTTCAAGCAGTAGTTATAGGAGGTGGCCCAGGTGGTTATGTTTGCGCAATTAGACTCGCCCAACTTGGATTAAAAACTGCATGTATAGAGTCTAGAGGATCTTTAGGTGGTACATGTCTTAATATTGGTTGTATCCCCTCAAAAAGCTTGCTTAATTTGTCTGAGGAATTTCATAAAGTTAAAGGTTTATCAAATAAAGGTATTGAAATAGGAGAGGTAAAATTAAATCTTAATAAAATGATGAAGAGCAAGGACAAAGCAGTCACTGTTCTTACAAAAGGTGTAGAATTTCTCTTAAAAAAAAACAAAGTTACATATTTTAAGGGCCATGGAAGTTTTAAATCAAATAGTGAAATTGTAATAAAAGATGATCAAAAAAAAGAAAAAATAATTCAAACTGAAAAAACGGTTATAGCTACAGGATCAGTACCAGTATCTTTACCAGGTATTGAAATAGACGAAAAGATAATAGTTTCATCAACTGGGGCTTTAAAATTGGAAAAAGTGCCAAATAAAATGGTTGTTGTTGGAGGAGGTTACATTGGCTTAGAGATGGGATCAGTATGGTCTAGACTTGGCGCAAAAGTAGAAGTTGTTGAGTTTTTAGATCATATAACTCCTGGTATGGATAAAGAAATTTCGTCTGAGTTTATGAAAATTCTTAAAAAACAAGGAATGAAATTTAATATGCAAAATAAAGTTGAAACAATTCAAAAAAATAAATCAGGCGCAGTGGTCTCAACAGTTGATAAAGATGGGAATAAAAATAACTTTGAATGTGATGTAGTTTTAATTTCAGTTGGCAGAAAGCCAAATACAGAAGGTTTAAATTTAAAAAATGCAGGTGTGAGTTTAGACGAAAAAAATAGAATAAAAACTGATAAGAAATTTAAAACAAATGTTGAAAATATTTATGCAATAGGTGATGTGATTGTTGGACCCATGCTTGCACATAAGGCTGAAGATGAAGGTATAGCAGTTGCAGAAAATATTGTAGGTCAATCAGGTCATGTAAATTATGATACGATACCAGGTGTAGTGTATACCTCACCAGAGGTTGCTTCAATTGGGAAGACAGAGGAGCAATTAAAAGAATTAAATAAAAGTTATAAGGTTGGTAAATTTTCATTCATGGCTAACTCTAGAGCCAAAGCTATAGATGATGCAGAAGGTTTTGTTAAAATTCTTGCAGACGCGCAGACAGATAAGGTTTTAGGCGCACATATAATTGGCCCTCATGCTGGAGAATTAATTGCTGAAATCGGTGTTGCAATGGAATTTGGTGCAAGCGCTGAGGATATAGCAAGAACCTGTCATGCTCATCCAACTTTTTCTGAAGCTGTCAAAGAAGCTGCGTTATCAGTAGATAAAAGAGCAATACACTCTTAAACTATAGGATTTTATAGGAAAATCCTAAATTATCCTTTTATATCAATAAGAATAATCAATTTTTTCAAGTTAAATTAATCATTTTAGATTTATTGTGGTTATTAACTTTATTTAAATATTTATTAGTATTTCTTGGCATATTCTTGGCACGGACTCCAAAAAGCTCTTGGCACAATCTTGGCACGGGTGTGTATTTGACTTTTATATGTTATCTTAAAATTAATAATGACTGAAGAACTTACAAAAGACATTGTTAGATCAAAATTAAAAGAGAGCATCTCATTAGGCTGGATAATAGAGCCAGAAAAGTCAAATAATATACTAATTGATAAACATTTAAAAAATGCATCAAAAAGTGGAAAAGGTGGCCAAGGTTATCCTGAATTTATTTTAACAAATAC
>CACNZK010000015.1 GCA_902625035.1 uncultured Pelagibacteraceae bacterium | reverse complement strand
ATCAGAGCAGAAGAAGGTTCAGTTGCTGAAATCAGTAACAGTGAATATTCTTATCACATTCCTGAACCACTAGGTGTAGTTGGACAAATTATACCTTGGAACTTTCCATTATTAATGGCAACTTGGAAACTTGCTCCAGCTTTAGCAGCAGGAAACTGTGTAGTGCTAAAACCAGCTGAGCAAACACCAGCATCAATCATGTTACTTATGGAACTAATTGGAGATTTATTACCTCCAGGAGTAGTTAACGTTGTAAGTGGTTATGGTCTAGAAGCTGGTAAACCACTAGCATCATCTAAAAGAATCAAAAAGATTGCTTTTACTGGTGAAACGACAACTGGTAGATTGATTATGCAATATGCATCTCAAAACTTAATACCAATTACGTTAGAGCTAGGTGGAAAATCTCCTAATATTTTCTTTGAAGACGTCATGGCAAAAGATGATGACTTCTTTGATAAATGTTTAGAAGGTTTTGCAATGTTTACATTAAACCAGGGTGAAGTTTGTACTTGTCCAAGCAGAGTACTAGTTCAAGAGTCTATCTATGACAAGTTCATGGAAAAAGCTATTGCTAGAACAAAAGCTGTTAAGCAAGACAATCCTTTAAAAATGGAAACAATGATTGGAGCACAAGCATCATTAGAACAAATGGAAAAAATCAAATCTTATCTTGATTTAGGTAAGAAAGAAGGTGCCAAAGTTCTATGTGGTGGAAATGTTGCAAAAATCAATAGTGGTTTAGAAAAAGGAAACTACATTGAACCAACTATTTTTGAGGGTAATAACTCAATGCGTATCTTCCAAGAGGAAATTTTTGGACCAGTTGTATCAGTAACTAAGTTTAAAGATGAAGCAGAAGCATTAGAAATTGCTAATGATACTCTTTATGGTTTAGGTGCTGGTGTTTGGACTAGAAATGGAAATATCGCTTACAGAATGGGTAGAGAAATACAAGCTGGTAGAGTTTGGACTAACTGTTACCATGCTTATCCTGCACATGCTGCATTCGGTGGATACAAACAATCTGGTATCGGAAGAGAAACACATAAAATGATGCTTAACCACTACAGACAAGTGAAAAATCTTCACGTGTCTTATAGTGAAAAGAAATTAGGCTTCTTTTAAAGATAATCTTATATATAATGGCCCGTGAGGAATCACGGGCCATATTTTTTTATGAAAGTAAAAGCAACAGACTCAGCACTTAAATTAATTGAGGAGCTTAAAGCTCAACATGGTGAAGAGCTATTATTTCACCAATCTGGTGGATGTTGTGATGGAAGTGCACCAATGTGCTATCCAAGAAATGAATATATGGTTGGCTCAAGTGATGTAAAATTAGGTGAAATTGGTGGGGTGCCTTTTTACATGAATGATGACCAATATGAAAAATGGAAACATACTGATTTAACTATAGATGCAGTCAAGGGTATTGGTGGAATGTTTTCTTTAGATAATGGCACTGGAAAAAGATTTTTGACAAAATCTGAAATTTGTCTGGTTGTGGATAACGACCAAAAGAAAAATTAATTATTTTTTAATCTTTTATGTCTGTTTACTTAAGTTCTCAAAAAATCATTAAAGATTGGATAGATTACAATAATCATATGAACGTATCATATTATCTTTTGATCTTTGATAAATATGGAGCAGACACTTTAAATAGTATATTTAAAATGGGAGAGCATTCAGCAAAAACAACTGGTAAAAGCACTATGATTGTTGAGTCAAATATTACTTACAATCAAGAGCTTAAAATTGATGACGAGGTTGATGTTAATTTAGTTTACTTTGACCATGATAAAAAAAGACTGCAATATAAAATGGAAATGGTTCATAAAGAGAAAAAGTTTCTTGCATCAACTATAGAAGTGCTTGCTTTATATGTTGATCTAAATAGTAGAAAGGTTGCTGAATTTGAAGATGAAAAAGTAAAAATTATGGATGATTATATCCAAAAACATTCTTCACAATTTAATAATGAAAATCTTAAGTTTTCTTCAAAATTAAAAAAAAATTAATATAACTTCCAGTCCGCAACCGGAAGTTATACTAAAAGATTATTGACCTGGTGCTTTGTAACCAATTTTACTAGCTTTTGTCGTAGCTTTTGTAAAATCAATCGCTTCAAGCATTGTTAGATTTTTTACAGCGCCAGATGCTTCAACAACTAATTTTATCGCTGCAAAGTCATCAAAACTTGGAACATCACTAACAACTACAAAATCATAAGAACCTCTAACAATATCCATACTATGCATTGAGCCACCCATAGCTTTTGTTAATTGTTCTACTACAGCTTTTCTATCACTTGTTGGATCTTTCAAAAAACCCTGAAAAGCTTTTTCAGTGTAGTTTCCCATTATGTATGCTTTCATTTAAACTCCTTTTTTATAATCATAGAGTATCATCGATCCCGCAATATTTAATGTGTAAAAATTACATAGTAGACACAACCTATAGTAATGTTAGATTAAAATTATGTACGAAAAATTTGGCCAATTCATTGATGGGAAATGGTGTCCATCATCTGACAAATCAACATATGAAGTTATTAATCCTGCAAATGAGGAAGTTATAGGCCACGCATCTAAAGCCACACCAGAAGATGTTGATCGGGCATTAAAATCTGCAGAAAAAGGATTAGAAGTTTGGAAAAAAACACCACCTTGGCAAAGATCTTACATCATTAGACGTATTGCAGATAAAATGAGAGAGAAACAAGATATTTTAGCAAAATGGATGACACTAGAAGTAGGCAAACCTTTAGCAGAAGCTAAAGGTGAAATTAATGGAGCTGCAGATATTTTTGAATGGAATGCAGAAGAAACAAAAAGAATTTATGGACAAACCGTTGAGAGTAGATTTGAAGATACGAGAGTTCACGTTTACTACCAACCAGTAGGTGTTGTAGCTGCTTTATCACCATGGAACTTTCCTGCAGTATTGTCAGCAAGAAAAATTTCTACAGCTTTAGCAGCGGGTTGCTCAGTTATAATTAAACCAGATGTTATCACCCCTGGCGTAGTAATGGCGATGGTTGACATTTGCCGAGAGTGCGGAGTTCCTGCAGGAGTAGTAAATCTTTTATCAGGAGATCCTCCAAGTATAGCACAACAATTAATCGCATCAGATATTGTGAAAAAGATTTCTATTACTGGTTCATCGAGAGTTGGAAAGTTAATTTTGAAACAAGCTGCAGATAAAGTTCAAAGAGTAACGATGGAGCTTTCGGGTCATTCACCCTTTATTGTTTTTGATGATGCTGATATTAAAAAAGCAGCTGATATGGCAATTGCTGCTAAATTTAGAAACAATGGTCAAGTTTGCATATCTCCAAACAGATTTTATATTCACGAGAAGAAAAAAGATGAATTTGTAAATTTGTTTATTGAGAAAACGAAGAAACTGAAAATAGGTGATGGTATGGATCCTGCAACTCAATTAGGTCCATTAACTACAAAAAAGCGACTTAACGAAATAGAAGAATTAGTCGAAAAAACTAAACAAGAGGGTGCAAAAGTTTTACTTGGTGGAAAAAGACCATCAGGATTTAATAAAGGTTTTTATTATGAACCCACAATATTTGATAATGTAAAAGATGATTTTACAATAATGAAACAAGAACCTTTTGGACCATTGGTCCCAATGTTGTCATTTAAATCTTTTGACGATGTAATTAAGAGAGCTAACAATCACGAGCTTGGATTATGTAGTTATGTGTGCACCAACTCAATGGAGACAGCACATCTTGCATCGGAACAATTAGAAACAGGTTCAGTTGCCGTGAACACACCTATGGTAGCTATTGCCGAAGCTCCTTTTGGAGGAATTAAGCAAAGTGGCTATGGCCGTGAAGGTGGGTCAATGGCAATAAAAGATTATCTTAATATAAAATATACTCATCTTGGTATTAAAGGTTAATTGATGAAACTTTTACGGGTTGGTGAGCATGGTAAAGAAATACCAGCAATTCTAGACAGTAATAATAATATTCGAAATTTATCAAATATTTTAAAAGATTTTACGCCTGAGAATTTAAATTTTGAAAATTTAAGTAAAATCAAAAAGCTAGATTTTAATTCTCTCCCATTAATTGAAGGTAATAAAAGAATTGGACCTTGTGTAATCAAACCAGCAAATTTTATTGCAATAGGGTTAAATTACAAGGCTCATGCCGAGGAAACAAATTCTAATACACCAAAAGAGCCAATTGTTTTTAATAAATCACCAAACTGTATTGTTGGACCAAACGACAATATTGTAATACCGAAAAATTCAAATTCTTTAGACCACGAAGTTGAAATTGCAATGGTTATTGGAAGTAAAGCCAAATATGTTAAAGAGGATGAAGCTCAAGATCATGTACTAGGCTATTGTATTTGCAATGATATAAGTGAAAGAGAATGGCAAAAAGATAGAGGTGGTCAATGGGTAAAAGGAAAATCTGGAGATACCTTTGGGCCATTGGGTCCTTATTTAGTAACAAAAGATGAAATAGGCGATCTATTTAATTTAAATTTATCATTAGATCTTAATGGAAAAAGAAGACAAACCGGTAATACCAGTTTGATGATATTCAATTTTAATTTCTTAATTTCTCATATCAGTCAATTTATAACTTTAATGCCAGGCGATGTTATTACAACTGGTACACCTGCAGGAGTAGGAATGGGTATGACACCACCAGATTATTTAAAAGATGGTGATGAAATGGTTTTAAGAATAGATAATCTCGGTGAACAAAAACTGAAAGTTGTTAAGGAGAAATAATGATTGAATTAATTATTGCCTTTGGTGCTGGATTGATAAGTTTTTTATCACCATGTGTTTTACCACTCATACCTGGTTATATTTCATATATTTCTGGCAGTTCTTTAAATGAACTTATTGATAAAAAAAGTATTAATCTATTTCCAATTATTTTATTTACAGTTGGTTTTTCTATAGTCTTTATAATTTTTGGTGCAGCCTCTACATTTCTAGGGCAAATTTTTTTAGAGAATTCATCTGAATTAAGAATAGCCGCAGGATTAATAATTGTTATCTTATCTCTTCATTTAATTGGAATAATAAATTTGAAATTTTTAAATTATGAAAAAAGAATTCAAACAAATATTAATAAAAGTATTTTTAGTCCAATATTAATAGGAATGGCTTTTGCATTTGGTTGGACACCTTGTATAGGACCTATTTTAGGATCTATTTTAGTATTAGCAGCAACAGAGGAAAGTTTAAGCCAAGGTGTATTATTATTATCTTTTTACTCTATTGGATTAGCTATCCCGTTTATATTGTCAGGTTATTTAATACAAAGATTCCTTATTTTTTCCAAAAACTTTAAAAAGAATATTAATTTAGTGTCAAAAATAGGTGGAATTATTTTATTAATTACAGGTATTTTAATTTTAACAAATCAATTACAAGCTATAGGATTTTACTTAATTAAATATTTGCCAGTTTTACAAAAATTAGGTTAATTATAATTTAACATTTAATATTATTGATGAATTTCGGAACTATACCCAGATTAGAAAAAAAAATTTCTAAATTAATAATTGGAAATGATTATTTTAAAGAATATTCTCAAGCAGAAAAATTATGGGATTACTATTTTTCAAATGGTGGAAATACTTTTGATAATTCAATTTATTATAAAGAAGGGTTGACAGAAAAATTTTTAGGAAAATGGATCAAATCAAGAAATAATGAAAAAGAAATTGTTGTAATTTCTAAAGTTGGGGACGAAAAAACAAAACCATCAGAAATTAAAAATCTATTAAACATTTCTTTAGAGAGACTTAAATTAAATTCAATAGATATTCTTATTTTGCATCGTGATAATATAAATATTCCTGTAGATGAAATTTTGGACCCATTAAATGATTTAATAGACGCAAAATTAATCAAATTATTTGGAGCATCTAATATTGGAATTCAAAGACTAAAAAAAGGAAAAATTTGGGCGCAAAATAACAATAAGAATTCATATGAAATAATTAATAACAATCTATCGCTAGCAAAAATGATAAAACCACCATGGGATGGATGTATTTCATCAAATAATTATGAGTATTTAAATTTTTTAGAAAAAGAAAAGATAAATCATTTTTCTTGGTCAAGCCAAGCCAGGGGTTTTTTCATAGAAGAAGTTTTTTTAAAAAAAATGTTTAGAAAAAAAATTAACCAAAAATTAAAAGAATGTTTTTTTAGTAAAGAAAACTTAGAGAGAAAAGAAAGAGCCAAAAAGCTCTCTAGAAAACTTGGATGTAGTGTTAACGATATTGCTTTAGCATGGGTTATAAACCAAAATTTTCCCTCTTATGCTATAATAGGTCCAAAAAATACAAGTCATTTGGGTGAGTCTTTCAAATGTTTTAGTGTATCATTATCACCAAGTGAAATAAAATGGCTTAATTTAGTCGATAACATTGTATGAAAATTTATCAAATAGACTCTAGTGCTAGAAAAGATGGCTCAACATCAAGAGCTTTGGCAAAAAAACTTTTGGATAAGATAAAAAAAACTGGGGATGAAGTTATCTATAGAGATCTAAATGATGAGATGGTCTTCGTATCTAATTTAACAGAGTCTGGAATGAAAATTGATCCGAAGGATCAAACAGATACACACAAAAAAATGTTTCAACTATCAGATACACTTGTAAAAGAATTGAAGGAAAGTGATATTATAATCATATCAGCTCCCATTTATAATTATGGACCTCCAGCAACTCTAAAAGCTTGGTCAGATCTTGCTGCAAGAGTAGGTGAAACTTTTAGATTTAAACCTAACGGGAGAAGAGAAGGGTTATTAAAGAATAAAAAAGCTTATTTAGTAATTACTTCAGGTGGAACGAAACTAAATAGCAACGAAGATTTTCTTACTCCATGGTTAAAATTTATTTTAAATTTTTTTGGTATAGAAAAAGTAGAAGTAGTAAGTGCTGACCAAATGTCTCTTGATTACGAAAAATCAATAAGAGATGCTGAGAAACAAATAGAAAATTTATCTTAGTAATTAAATTTCCTTTTCAAATGCTTAAGCCTTCCTTCTGTACTATCATAATCTATATAACAACCTTGAAGAAAACGATTACCCTCATTAGCATCATAAGTAGTTCTTCCATGAAGTAATCTGTAATTATCCATCATTAAAAGGTCACCAGGTAGAAGTTTAAACTCTATTCTGTAACTTTCAGAATTATAGAGTTCTGATATTTTTTTTCTCGCAGAATAAAATAGATCTAATTTTTCTTTATCTATTAATGGGACAAAATCTAATCTCGGACTAAAACGAACTTGTTTGAAATTTCCATTTTCATCCAACTGTATCATCTCTGCCCAATCCTCTAAAATCACACTTTCATCTATAAATTGAAATCGTATTTTTACTTCAGTTAAAATTTTAAAATATTCAGGAAAATCTTTTTTTAATTTTTCTGAAACAGTATAACCGTCAACTAATGTTGATAAACCACCAGTGACTTCATTTTCAATACAATGAAGTATTTGAATACATGGCACAGGATTTCTATAAGGATTATCGGTATGAGGAGCTAAAGGTAAAGATGTGTAAGCTAAGTCATTTGGATTTGGTTTAGATTTTACATTAAAAAACTCACCGAAGTTTGTACGTCTCACACTCCCTATTGAATTTGCAAAATTTACAATAAAGTTATTTTTTGTGGGTACATTTTTAAAGATTACAAAACCATATTGATAAAAATTAATTAGGGCTTTGTACATTTCATCTGTTTCAAATAAATTTTCTTTAAATTCGAAAGTATTTTTATCTTTAAATGAAGAGTCCCATTTTATTTTATCGATTTGTCTTACTTCGTTGATATTTGAGAATTCTTTAAAAATATCAATTACGGCAATTTTTGTTGATACCCCATCATTAAATTTTATTTGTAAAAAATCACTGGATAAACTTAAATCTTTAATTTTAATATTTTCCTCTAATTGAGTTGGATCAAATAATCTCTGTTGAGTAGACTTATCAACAAAATTTTCTCCGTTTACTCTTTCCCTCAGCCAAAACGGGTGAATTTCTTTTTTTTGGCCGTTACTTTCAAAAAATACCTTGTTATCTTTTAATTCTAATTTCATGTATTTTAAATCATTATTTAAAATTTAACTTTAATCAATAGTAATAAAATAGTATTAGATCGTTGTGCAAATTTTAAAATCATCAGATTATAAACTTTATTCTAAATTTATTGAGAATTTAGCTAATAAATTAACAAGATTTTATTACACTAAATTAAACAAACCTTTTAAAGTATCGAATAAACTCAGAGGCGGTTATGACCCTGTGACAACTGCAGATAAAGCCTTTGAAAGATTTATCAGAAATGAGATTAGAAAAAAGTTTCCAAGTCACCAAATTATAGGTGAAGAATTTGGTCATAAAAAAAGCAAAAGTGATTATTCTTGGGTTATTGACCCTATTGATGGAACCAGATCATTTGTTATAGGAAATCCAACATGGAGTAACTTAATATCTCTTAATTACAAAGGCACTCCAGTCCTGGGTCTTGCAAATTTTCCAGTACTTAGAAAATATTATTTTAATAGCTCTAATAATTTTGCGTATGTTTCAGATAATGGAAAAAAAAAGAAAATTATTGTTAATAGAAAAGCTACTTATTCAAATATGAAATTGTCTGCAGCTTTTCACGGTAGTTTATCATTAGATAAACAAAAAAAAATTCCTCAGATTTTAAAGAGAATGCAATTTCCATGCGCAGATGCTTTGAGTTATTCACATTTTGCTGAAGGTAAACTTGATGTTGTTATCCAATGTGGAAATAAAATTTGGGATATTCATGCCCTAATTCCAATTATTAAAGCTGCTAAAGGAACTGTTTCAACTTGGAAAAATGATGATGCAATAAAAGCTGGAAATATAATTTGTTCTGCAAATATGAAACTTCATAAGAAAATGCTTAAAATTTTAAAACCAGTTTCTAACTAGTTTTACCCAGAGTATTTAACAAAATAACCCCAATAATAATTAAAGTAATTCCAATAATGCCATAAAGATTAGGAATTTGATTGTATTTAAAAACACCAAACAATGTTACAGCGGTGATTGTAAGCCCACCATATGTTGCATAAGTGAATCCAACTGGGATTACATTCATTGCTTTTGATAAACAAAAAATACATGCAACTATTGAAATTACACAGAGAATTGTTGGCTCTATATTAGCAAATCCATCTGTCGATTTTAAAAAACCATTAGCTGTTATCCCAAGTATAATTGCTAGAGCCAAAAAAATATAGCCGGATAAATTTATCATTAGCTCACCCTGTCTTGCCAAGTAGATTTACTATCAATACACCTGAAATAATTAATACTAATCCTATAATTGTAAAAAGGTCTGGCATTTGATTAAATTTATATATTCCAACAATAGAAGTAGCTACAATACACAAACCTGCAAACGATGCATAGGTGATGCCAACTGGTATAGTTTTCATAACAATAGAAAGTGTAAACATACATCCAATAATTGTTATTGCTGTGATTAAACTTGGAATCAAAAGTGTAAAACCATTAGCACTTTTAGCAAAACTATTTGCTGTAGTTCCTAGGATGACAGCAAGTATGAGAATAAGAAAAGCTATAATGTTGCTCACAAATTTAAGATATTCTTATTTAGTGATTTTATCTACAATTTTTTTAATTGGTGGGCCTACAAGAAGAGCAGCGATTATTGCGATGGGTAAACTTATTGACCAGGCTTTAAAAAACCTATCAATATACTCTTCATCCATACCAGTATTTATATAAGTAATAATTAATGTCATAAGTAAACTCATGCCAAACCCCATTACAAGTATAAATAAAATATTTGAGTATTTTTTAGGAAACATTTTTTTTTAGCCACTTGATAGCATCTTCCATCCTGTCATCTCCCCAAAAAATTTCATTATCTATGATAAACGATGGACTACCAAAGATTTTCTTATCTCGAGCAAAATTTGTATTAGAATGATATTTTTCCTCAATGTCTTTTGTTTTAGCTTGTGAGATTATTTCGTCTTTATTTAGATTAAGTTCATTGCATATCTCTGAAATTCCAGGGTCTATAGCGGGTTCTTTACCTTCTTGAAACCATTTTTTGTAAGTGAGTCTGATATAATCAATCCCCCAGTCCTTTTCTAAACCAAGAATTGCTAATTGATTAGCCAAATCAAACTCTGACAATGGATAGGGCACAGGAGTTTTTGCAAAAAAACCATATCCTTCAGCTCTTCGCTCAATGTCTCTCCACATATAATTCACTTTATTAATTTTATCTTTTGGGAAGGGAATATTATTCATTTCCTTCATGATTGCTCTTACACTAAATGGTTTCCAATTGAATTTAACCTGGTGTTTTTTTTCAACATCAAGAATTCTTGTTACCGATAAAAAAGTATAGGTACTGCCTATTGAAAAATAAAAATCTATATTTTTCATATACTTTGTTTTTGTAATTCAATTTGAAGCTTTTCTATCATAATCATAGGAGACTTCATAAATGGATGAACTTTATGAGCTTCAATATAACTATCAATAGCTTTTTGATAATTTTTTAGGGCAGTTTGAACCAAACCTTGACCTGTCAGTGCACCAAAGTGCCTTTCTTCAATGGCAAGCACTTTATCAATGTCGGCTTGAGATAGTTTGTATTTACCCATTAGATATAAAACAGTTGCTCTTTTATTCCAAGCCTCTGCCCAATTAGGATCAAGTTTAATAACTTCAGTAAATTTATCATATGCAGCATCAAGTTTATTATCCATCATTGCAGATGAACCATCAGCTAATAACTTTGTTAAACTATTTTTAGATGGATGAGTGGTCCAAAGATCCCAAATTTTATCTTCTATCTTTTTTGAATTTTCAAAGTCATTAGCACTTTTTAATTGTATAAATAATTTATCAATCTCTCTTTGGTGATTATCATCAGCGAATAATGATGATGAAAATATAAAAAATAAGAAAATAAACGAAATTTTTTTCACTTACTTAGATATAGGAGTAGCGCCAGTTTCTAAACTAACAATTTTTCCATCTTTATATCTATAGACTGCCATCACAGCCTCAACATTTCCATCATTAAATGTAACTAGTGAATGGTGTACGCCCACTTCATCATTTTCATATACAACTCTTGTCTTATCCTGGTTAATATCACCACTCATTGCCCATTTAATAACATCTGCTTTTCCTAAAGAATTTCCAGATTTGTGCATTGTGAACTTAAAATCATCATGTAAAAGTTCATTCATTGTTGCTTCATCTTTCTTATCAATAGCATCAGTATATCTTTTTAATAAAGACATTTATTCTCCCCACATTCCGTGAAACTCATAAACAACAGCTGGCTCATTTCCTACTACCCATCCATCATGTCCTGGTTTAATAGAATATGCGTCACCAGCTTTATAAGTAAGTTCAGTTCCATCATTATGTTTCGCACAAACAGCTCCTGAAACAATTACACCTAAATGTGTTGCCTGACAGCTATTACCACCAACAGAAGGCTTGATATCTTTTGACCATTTCCATCCAGGTTGCAAAGTAAGTTTCATTACTCTTTGGTTTCCAACTTTGACAGCCTCGATCTTTGCATTTTTAAAGTTTTCATTAACTTCATCTGCTTTATCAAAACTTTTTACTTCTACTCCGGCCATTGTCCCTCCTTAATCGTTAAATATGACTCTCATTTCGTCCTGAATAGTTCCTTCTTTAAAAACATCTTTCATCTTTTTTTGAAGTTCTATAAACTTAGGATCTGCAGACATATTCTGATCATTCTGAAATGCTTTGTCTGTAAATTGTTCACCAATAAGAGTTTCTCTCACTGTTCTAGGATTTCCACCGACTTGAAATGAAAAATAAACCTCATGATCAGGATAATGCTTCTTTCTTACCTCAGCAAGTCCCTTAGAAATTTCCATAGCTTCATTAAGTTTATCGTCATAAACACCAATGGTTCTTGTATAGATCACTTTCATTGTTAAGCGTTATAATCCATCACATTATCTTAACATTCAACAAAATTATTTAGCTTTTGAATAGATCTAAAGCTTTACCTAAAAGCTCCTCTGATTTAGCATGGTCACCTGCCTTGTGAGCATCCATACCTTGATCTCTAAGTTCTTGAGCCTTTTTAATTTTGTCATCAATGTTCTTTGCCATCATAGGGCAAGAACCAGCATAGGCTGAGCTAGTAAAAAGCACTAGACACAATGTTATTATTATTTTTTTCATTTGATCTCCTTGTTAGTTGTTTTTCTAATTTAGTATAAAGTTTGAACTACTTTTTTTACTTTTTCAGCTCCATTTGGAACCAAAGCTTCAACAAATGTATGACATTTGTCAGTTTTAGCTTTGTCATATTTAGATCCATAATGTTTATCAACCGCTTTATTAACTCCGTCATCCCAATCTTTTTCTGGAATACCTATTTCAAGAGCATATGTTTTTAGAACTTTTACAGTTGAAATAGATTTTTCTTTCATTCCATACTCAAATTTTTCACCTGATGGAAGAAAGTAGTTAGACATATAGATGCCTATACAATCCCATGCTTTTGATTTATCCTTATCACTCATCCCTGCGTTTGCAGAAGTGAAAATGAAAAAAGATAAAATTATAATAATTTTTTTCATAATACCTCAACGTTAAATAATATTAATTCTAAAATGTAACTGTTTTGTTACATGCCTGGTATGCGTTATTATAACCAGCTAGGAATAGGTAGATTCTTTTCCCTCAAAAATGATTTGTTAAACATCTTTGAGTTGTATTTATCTGATTTATCGCACAGGATTGTTACAATTGTTTTTCCTGGACCAAGTTCTTTTCCTAATCTTATCGCTCCTGCTATATTAATTCCACAGCTAGTTCCCAAACTTAAACCCTCGTTTTGAATTAATTCATAAAGAATAGGAAGCGCTTCATGATCATCAATTGAATATGCATCATCAATTTTTGCATTTTCAAAATTTTTTGTAATACGACTGGATCCTATTCCTTCAGTAATAGAACCTCCTTCAGATTTTAATTCACCATTCTTTATATAATTATAAAGTGCTGATCCTTTTGGATCTGACAGATAAATTTTTACATCTTTATTTTTTTCTTTTAGAGCGTTACTTACACCTGAAATAGTCCCTCCAGTGCCTGATGAACAAACAAATCCATCAACTTTTCCATCAGTCTGTTCCCAGATTTCTTTTCCTGTTCCTTCATAGTGTCCTTTTGCATTTGCGGTATTGTCAAATTGATTTGCCCAAACAACACCATTATTGTTTGTTGGTCTTAATTCATCCGCTAAACGTCCTGCAATTTTAACGAAATTATTTTCATCTTTATAAGGTTTAGCTGGAACTAATCTCAATTCTGCTCCCAAGTTTCTAATTGTATCTTTTTTTTCTTGAGTTTGATTATCGTTCATTACAATTATTGTTTTATACCCTAATGAATTTCCTAATAATCCTAAACCAATACCTGTATTACCAGCAGTGCCTTCAACAACAATACCACCTTTTGCAATAAGTTTTTTTTGTTGAGCGTCTCTAAGTAAAGCAAGTGCAGCTCTATCTTTTACAGAGCCTCCGGGATTCATAAATTCTGCTTTACCATAAATATTACATCCTGTTATTTCTGAAGCGGCCTTAAGTTTAATAAGCGGAGTATTACCTATAGAGTCTATAAAAGTATTTCTAATGTCAGACATTACTCTTCTTTATCAGTAACAGCGTAAGGTTTAAATCCTTTAGTAGCATCGCCAACTCTTTTAGCTGGAATTCCAACCATTATAGATTTTTCTGGCACATCTTTTGTTACAACTGCATTAGCTCCAATTAAAGAATTTTTTCCAATTGTTATTGGCCCTAAAATTTGAGCACCAGATCCAATAACAACATTGTCTTCTAAAGTTGGGTGTCTTTTAGTATTTCTTTGATCATTAGTATTTATACTCGGAGCAATTCCTCCTAATGTAACGTTGTGATAAATAGTAACGTTATTCCCGATATCGGACGTTTCACCAATTACAACTCCCATGCCATGATCTATAAATAAATTTTTTCCAATCTTTGCTTTAGGATGAATCTCTATTCCTGTTAAGAATCTTGATAATTGCGAAATAATTCTTGCAATCAAATCAAATTTTGCAATAGCAAAAAAATTTGCAATCTTATGAAAAAAAATAGCTTTTACTCCAGGATAAGTTAAAATTAAACTTAATTTAGACTTTGCCGCAGGGTCTCGGTCAATTATAGATTGTAGATAATCATTCATAAAATTTGTAAGCTTGATATCAAAAGTTGATGGATATATAGTTATTTTATTAACTTTTTAAAGGATTTAATATGTACAGAAATACTAATTGTTTTCATTTAGCCATACCATGTGGAGACTTAGAAACTGCTAAAAAGTTTTATAGTGAAACACTTGGATGTAGATTGGATAATTCAGCTCAAGAGTGGGCTGATGTTGATTTTTGGGGAAATGAGTTAACATTACATGCGAGCGAACATAAGCTTGATAATGAAAGACACGATGTAGATATGGGAAATGTTTCAGTTCCACATTTTGGTGTTCATTTATCAAGAAAGGATTTTGATACTCTAAAAAATAGATTGAAAGAAAAAGGTGCTAAATATTATGATGAGCCATATTTAAGATTTAAGGGCACAAAATATGAGCAAGAAACTTTTTTTATTAAAGATCCTAATGAAAATGTTTTAGAGATTAAAACTCTAACTGCAAACGCTGATTAAATTTAAATTAAAAAGATCTTAAAACGTATTAGATGGAATATCTAGTTTTAGGATTTTTAACAGGGCTTAGTTTAATACTTGCAATAGGTGCACAAAATATTTTTGTAATAGAACAAGGATTAAAAAAACAATACGTATTTTTAGTTTGTATTGTTTGTTCTATATCTGATTTTTTATTAATTTTTTTAGGAATATTTTTATTTCATTTTTTTCATCAATATTTCAATTTATTTGTAGAGATTATTTTAAATGTACTACTGATTATTTTTTTGATTAATTTTGTCTTATCAAAAGTAAAAGTTTTTCAAAAAAATATAAATTTAAATAGCAATGTAAAAGATTTTACAAAATTAGAAATATTTCTTAAAACTCTTGGATTTACCTATTTAAATGCACATGTTTATTCAGACACTGTTTTCTTTCTTGGAAATTTTTCTAAAAATTTTCTTTTAGATGAAAAAATTTACTTTGGAGTTGGAGCATCAATTGCATCTTTTATTTTCTTTTTTGGATTAGGGTATTTGTCTAATTACTTTTCAAGATACGCTCAAAGCAATAAAACATGGAAATATATAAATTTGTTTATAATTGTCTTTATGACAGCTTTAACAATCTATATTGTAAAAGAGACAATCTATTTACTTTGATAAATAACAGTTTTTCAAGACAATTTTAGCGCATAGTAATTTTACATAAAATAGTTATTTAAAACTTGTATGGATAACTTAAGCAAACATTTTGAACCTAAAAATTTAAGTGACAAAGTTGCTTTATCATTTACTAAATTTTTAAGATTTCTAGCTGATACTTTTTTTAAAAAAAGATATGGCCATAGAGCAGTTGTTTTGGAAACAATAGCAGCAGTTCCTGGTATGGTTGCAGGTATGATACTACATTTAAAATCTCTTAGAAAAATGGAAGATGATAAGGGTTGGATTAAAACTTTATTAGATGAGGCAGAAAATGAAAGGATGCATTTAATGACTTTTATACATGTTGCTAAACCAACATTTATAGAGAGATTAATTATTCTTTTTGCACAGTTTATTTTTATTATTACCTATGCAATAATTTATTTAATTTCTCAAAGAACAGCGCATCGAATTGTTGGATACTTTGAAGAGGAAGCTGTGATTAGTTATACAGAATATCTTCATGAGCTAGAAAGTGGTGCGATACCTGATGAGCCAGCTCCAGAAGTTGCGATTAATTATTGGAATCTTCCTTTACACTCAACTTTAAAAGATGTGGTTAGAGTTATAAGAGATGATGAAGCAGGTCATAGAGATGTAAATCATAACTTTGCAAATGTTATTGATAATAGAGTTAATTCTAAGAAGCATAACAAGGAAAATGAAATTGCCGCTGAAAAAGAAAATATTTCTAATAAAGAAAAAAATTTCTCAAACAAATAGAAAGTTATTATGGAAAATAAATTAAATATTCTTTGGGCTTCAATGTCTGGAACAGCTGAAAATGTAGCAAACAAATTAAATGAAAAAGCAAAGTCAATGGGTTTCGATACTAATCAATTAGAGTTAAATCAAGTTACAATGAATGATCTTTCATTAATGAAAAATATAGCAATAGTTACTTCTACTACTGGCGAAGGTGATTTACCAACAAATGGTGAAGATTTTTGGGATGATCTTAAAAATTCTGAGAAAAATTTCAATAATCTTAAGTATAGTGTGTGTGCCTTAGGTGATAGGGGTCATGATATTTTTTGTGGAGCTGGAAAAAAAGTTGACGAAAAATTAAGTCAATTAGGTGCCCAAAAGATACTAGATAGACAAGATTGTGATGGTTCTGATGAAGGATCTGAGGACTGGGGTAATAATTTTTTAGATAAAATAAAAATCTAAAAATGTTTAATAAACGTCAAACACTTAAACTTCTAAGTGCATCTCTTATTTCATTAGTTCTTTTACCTTATAAATATTTATATTCAGCTGCAAAAAAAATAATTAATCCAGAGCTTACAAATGAACAGAAGGATATAATGTTCAACGAGGGTACTGAAAGACCTTTTACAAGCAAACTTTTAGACGAAAAAAGAGCTGGCTTTTACCATTGTGCTAATTGTGGAGCTAAATTGTTTGCATCAAATGCAAAATTTGATAGTGGCACAGGTTGGCCTTCATTTACAGAAGCATTACCAGGTGCATTCAAAACTAAAATAGATTTTTCATTCGGTATGAAAAGAATTGAATATCATTGCGCAAATTGCGGAGTTCATCATGGACATGTTTTTGATGATGGACCTTCCTCAACTGGAAAAAGATTTTGTAATAATGGTTTGTGTTTAATTTTTAGACCTGAGAATTAATTTGAAAACCCGTATTTTCTAAGACGCACGTCTCCTGTTCGAGCATGAGCTTCCATTCCCTCATACCTTGATATACGAGCACAAGCCGCTCCAACTGATTTAGTTGATTCTTTTGTCATTCTTTGAAAACTCAAAGTTTTTATAAATTTACCAACAAATAAACCACCAGTATATTTACCTGCACCTTTAGTTGGTAATATATGATTAGTTCCAGAACATTTGTCACCATAAGCAACAGTTGTCTCTTCACCAATAAATAGCGATCCGTAATTCTTTAATCTTTTGTGAAACCATTCAAGATTTTGTGTTTGAACCTCTAAATGTTCAGGCGCATATTCATCACTGATAGTTGCCATTTCTTCATCAGTGTCACATAAAATTACTTCACCATAATCTCTCCAAGCAGCTTCTGCACTTTTTCTAGGTATTTCAGGAAGTTCGGCAATTAATTCAGGCACTCTCTTTATTACCTCATCAGCAACCCTTTTGCTTGTAGTGTACAACCAAGCAGGTGAATTATATCCATGTTCTGCTTGACCTACCAGGTCTACCGCCACCATCTCAGCATCAGCCTTATCATCTGCAATAACAGCGATTTCTGTTGGACCTGCAAACAAATCAATTCCAACTTTGCCAAATAAAATTCTTTTAGCTTCTGCAACAAATTGATTACCAGGGCCTACCAATATATCGGCCGGTGGATTATTAAATAAACCGTTTGTCATTGCTGCAATTCCTGGAACACCGCCTAAATTTAAAATCACATCTGCACCACATAAATTAGCTGTATAAATAATTGCAGGATGAGCTCCTATATTTTTTTTGGGTGGGCTACATGCAATAATATTTTTAACCCCAGCAACTTTTGCTGTCGTGACACTCATAACAGCGGACGCTATATGAGCGTATCTTCCTCCAGGTATATAACAACCTGCTGTGTTTACAGGAATTAATTTTTGTCCAGCGTACAAACCTGGTGAAAGCTCAACCTCAAAATCTTGACCATAATTTTTTAGTTGTGCTTCTGCAAATTTTCTTACTCTCTCATGTGAAAATTGAATATCATCTTTTGTTTTTTGATCTAGTTCTTTTGAAATTTTCTCAATTTTTTCTTTCGAAACAACAATTTCACCATCATAGTCATCAAATTTTTTAGTAAGATTTATACATGCATCTTCTTTTGACACTTCGATTTCTTTTAATAATTTCTTAACTATTTCTGCTGTTTTTGAGTCATCAGTAGAGGGAGTTTTAGGAGATTTTTTTAAATATTTAACAGCCATAATTTCAAATAAATTTCTGATTTATTTAAAGTATATTAGATTTTATTGCAATGAAACATTTAATCTAGCGCAACAACAGCTGCAGCAATTGATGCTAGTCTAGCAGGTGCTTGATCGGAGCGGCTAGTAATTACCACAGGTACTTTACCACCTACAACTACTCCTGCAGCACATGCACTACTAAAATATATTAACATCTTTACCAATGCATTACCTGTCTCAACACTTGGCACCAATAAAACATCAGACATTCCCGCAACCTCATTTTGAATACCTTTAATAGTTGCAGATTTTTTTGATATACTATTATCAAAAGCTAAAGGTCCAAATACATCAGCATTTAAATTTTCTTTTTTTGCAAGATTTGTAATTTCTTCAGCCTCCTTAGAACTTGGTACACTATTTAAAACTTCTTCTGTGGCAGACAATACTGCAATTTTTGGTCTTTCAATTCCAATTCTATGACAAAAATTAATTACATTTTTTAAGATATGCATTTTGGTTTTTACATTTGGCAATACATTTAAAGCACCATCAGTAATTATTAGAGGTTTATCGTCTTTTTCTAAAGTCATATGCCAGATATGACTTAACCTTTTTTTACCTAACAAGTTGTATTCTCTTTTTAAAACCTCTTTCATTAAAACATCTGTGTGAATATGACCCTTAACTATAATTCTAATTTTTCCTTCACTAGCAAGTTTTGTAGCGATTGGTGCTGTATTATTTTCAACGGGTTCATTTATTATTTCATATTTAGAAATATCCCATTTTAAATCGCCAGCACATTTGAGAATTTCTTTTTCATTACCAATAAATATTGGTTCAATTAAATTTTCGTTAACTGCATCTTGCACAGATTGCATTGGTAAGGGTTTTCCAGCATTAACAATGCCTGCTTTTACTACTTTGCTTTTATGTGCAGAATTCAATAAATTATTAGGAACAACAATTTGTTTATTTGAGAGCATAATTAGTGTTTATAAGATATTTTAAAAAAGAGCATAGTAATTTTTAATATTTTATTTAATTTTTTTTATAAATGAGCCAAGGTGAAAGGTCTTTAAATAAGTAATAATTATCTAATATATATTTATCAGCATTTGGAGCATTGTTTCTACTTTTAAACCAATTTATTTTTGATGAGTAAACAATATAGTTTGGACTTGTATATTTAAGCTCCTCGATGAAATTTTCTTCAGTCCAATTTTGTATGATATGAGCATTTACATAATATTTTGTACAGGTAGGTTTGTTAACTAAATATGGTATAGCATTATCATCAGTGAACTGTTGAACACAATTTTCGTCTTTTATTAGGTCTTTATAAGTTTTAATAAATTTCTGATAATCATCACTTAAAAACTTATTATCATTAATTTT
>CACNZK010000014.1 GCA_902625035.1 uncultured Pelagibacteraceae bacterium | reverse complement strand
TTTTATCAACTTCAACAATAGTTGGATCTACATCAGAATTTGTCTCTAATCTTTTTAGTAAATCACTGAAATAATCTTCTCGCCAAAAATGTCTTGTAAGTCTTAATTTCCATCTTTTCGGTATATCTAATTTAGATATTAGAAGATTAAAAATTTCTACATTTCCAATTGTGAGTGTGCCAGTTGGGTATTTCAAATTTTTTAGTGATTTAAGTGATGTATTTATTATTTCTTTGTCATCATTTTTTTCATCTTTTGATCCTATAATCTCAAAACCAACTTGATCCCGGATTATAGAATCCTTTTTATTTTGAGATTTTCTATAAGCCTGTCCGCTATAAAATATTTTTTCTTTGCCCTTTAGATTGTTTTCTAAATATCTGAGACAAGAAGCAATGGTAAGGTCAGGTCTTAAACATAATTCATTACCAGTCTGATCTGTAAATGAAAAAATAAATTTTCTAAAACTTTCACCAGATCTTTGAACTATATGATTAGTCTCAATAACTGATGGTAATTCAATATATTTAAATCCTTTAGACTGAACTGATCTAAGGATCTTGTTAGATAAATTTTTTGATCTCATTTATTAAATTTTCTTTTGGAAATGTGATTTGGTTATTTTCTCCTTTGGCCCCAAGTAGATTTTTTAAGGTTATTTTATTATCTTTAAATTCATTTTCGCCACAGATGACTGCAACTGGACATTCTCTTTTATTAGCATAAGTAAGTTGCTTACCAAGATTTTTTTTACTATCCAAAAATATTTCAGAATTAATATTATTTTTTCTTAAATTATCTAAAATTTCATAATAATTTTTTAAATATTTTTCATCCATCACACAAACAATAACTGGATTTTGTGTATCAACTTCTATTTGATTTAATTGAATCATTGCAAATAGCAATCTATCAACACCAATACTTACACCTGTCCCTGGAATATCTACACCCTTAAATCTTGAAATTAATTTATTATACTGTCCACCTGAGCAGATACTTCCAATATCAACTTCCTTACCCTTAATATTTTTTGCTTTAAAATTTAGATTGGTTTCAACACAAAACCCATCGTAATAATCTAAACCTCTAACTATCGTAAAATTAGTTTTTACTTGATTGGAGTAATTTCCAAAGTTTAAAACTTCAAATAATTCTTCCAATTCTTTAATGCCCTCTTGGGTAATAGGATTTTTAAAATTTTCTTTAAGTTCCTTTAAATCTTTAATCTTTAAAAAATTTAAGATTTTTGAAACTTGAACATCACTTAGGTTTGCTCCTTTTGTTATGGCTCCACTTTTATCTTTTCTCTCTTTTTTTAATAATTCTTCGACACCCTTCAAACCGAAGCCTGGTTTATCGAGTTTATCTATAGCTCTCATTACTTTAATTTGTTTATCTTTTTCAATTTTCAAATCCTCAATCAGACCTTGAACGATTTTTCTGTTACTGACATTAATAGTAAACTGATCATTTTTTAAACCACAATCTAATAAAGTATTTGAGATCAAATTACAAAGTTCGGCATTGGCTTGGGCTGAATTAACGTTTCCAACTATATCACAATCTGCTTGAGTAAATTCCCTATACCTGGCATTTCCAGATTTTTCATTTCTGAATACATTTTGAATCGCATATCTTTTATATATTGAAGGAAGCTCTTGACTATTCTGAGCAACAAATCTAGCAAGTGGACTTGATAAATCATATCTTAAAGTAATATTCTTTTCACCATCATCGAATGAAAACACATCAGACATAGGATTATTCTCATCCTCTGCGAGAAAGGAGCCTATATTTTCACTAATTTCAAATGATGGAGTTTCTAAAGGGTTGAAACCATATTTAACAAAACTATTCTCAATGACTTTTAATAGTCTTTTTTTGAGAATTAATGTTTTACTCCATCTATCTTCAAAACCTGAGGGTAATCCAGGAATTAATTTATTTTCTTTATTCATTTTTTGGTACCTTGAGTAGGTTACGCTCCTACGACTTCGGATCCACAAACCGACGTGATACTATTTCACCATCAAGGCATATCCTTTTTTGTTTTATCTTATTTTGTTGTTATTTAAAATTATAATATAAGTGATTATTCGCTAGCTTTAGCCAGCATGGAAATGAGCGTGCACACCTCTATTAGTTCCTCTAAGAACAAGTCTAAGAGTACCTGAGTTTAATCTGTAATTAGCCTCATTTTGATTCATGAGCAGCGTTTTAGACAAAAATTGAAATTATTCAACCCTAAAAAGAAAAGGACGTTTTCTTATTTCTAAGAAAACGCCCTTGTAAAATATTTAAATTAATCTAATTTTTTTAAATTTACTGCTGAGGGGCCTTTTGGACCATCCTCTAAAGTAAATTCTAACTTATCTCCTTCATTTAGAAATCTCATTCCTGCAGCTTTTACTGCGCTGGCGTGAACAAAGGCATCTTTTTCTTTATCGTCTCTCTCTATAAAACCATAACCTTTTTTGCCATTAAACCATTTTACTTTTCCTTGAATTGTACTCATCTTTTTACTCGTCCTTTTGTTATTTATTTAAGATAGAAGTTAATTTCTTTGTATATTAATTTCAAGATGTTTTGGTGGTGCCTCGGGAAGGATTCGCACCTCCGACACAAGCCTTTTCAGGGCTCTGCTCTACTCCTGAGCTACCGAGGCAAAAAGTTAACCTCTAAAGATAATTCTGCCTTTAGTAAGGTCATAAGGTGTCATTTCCACAGTCACATTATCACCTTGTAATACTCGAATTCTGTTTTTTCTTAACTTACCTGCAGTATGTGCTGTCACCACGTGACCGTTTTCCAATTGAACTCTAAACATGGCATTAGGTAACAGGTCAGTTACTTTACCCTTAAATTCAAGCAAATCTTGTTTTGACAAATTTATTTTCTCCTAATTCGTTTTTTCACAGATTGGGCGTGTGCGGCCAACCCTTCATAATTTGCAAGAGTTATAACTGATGGTCCAAGCTTTTCAATACCCTTTTTTGATAAGTTTATATATGAAATTCTTTTGTAAAATTCATTAACACTTATACCGCTTGAAAATTTAGCAGAACCATTAGTTGGTAATATATGGTTTGAACCAGCATTATAGTCAGTCATTGCCATCACAGCATATTTTCCTAAACAAATAGAGCCAGCATTTTTAATTCTTGAAATAAAAGATTTGTAATTTTTTACATTTAATTCTAAATGCTCAGGAGCGATTTTATTCACAATATCAATTATTTGTTTATCTGAATTTACTTGAATTAAAATTCCATTATTTGATAAACTTTTTCTTGCGATAGTTTTTCTTGAAATTTTTTTCAATTGTTTAGAAATTTCTTCCTTAGTTTGGATTATTAAGTCTTTACTTTTAGAAATTAAAATACATTGAGCAAGTTCATCATGTTCTGCTTGACCAATAAGATCGCTTGCTATCCAGCCTGGATTTGAAAATCTATCACCAACAACGGTTACTTCCGATGGTCCAGCTATCATTCCCTCAACACCAACATCCCCAAAAACTTCCTTTTTAGCAGCTGTTACATACTTATTACCAGGACCTACAATCTTATTCACTCTATTAATTTTTTTTGTTCCATAAGCAACTGCTGCAATCGCTGATGGACCACCAATAGAATATATTTCTTTAATTTTACATTTTTTAGCTGCGTACAGTACTGCAGCGTTTTGTTTTCCTTTGTATCCTGGATTAATCATAATTATTCTTTTTACACCTGCAACTATCGCAGGGATAGCGTTCATTAAAACACTTGAAGGATAAGAAGCTGTTGATCCAGGCACGTAAATTGCAACAGATTCGATTGGTAGGTATTTATATTCTAATTTATTTTTTAATTTATCTGTATAAGAAATATCTTTAAATTTTTGTAATGAGTGAAACTTATAAATTCTTGAATAAGCTAGATCGATAGCATTTTTTACTTTAAGATCTAGAGAATTAATAGATTGTTTAATTTGACTAAAACTAGGTTTAATTACTCTATTCTGGTTAAATTTCTTCTCATACTTTAACAATGCTTTGTCACCATTTTTTTTTACATCATTAATTATTTTAATAACAGAGACAGAACTCGTTTGAACTTTAGTTTTTCTTCTTAATAATAAATCATCTAACTTTTTATTAAAATTTCTTAATTTGCTATCTAATATTTTCATATTTGTTTAATCTCATTTTGGTCCTCTAACCTTACTTCAATCGTTTCTGTAGTCAAAACAATGTGACTATTATTATCAAAAATTAAATTTATTTCATAATCATCTTTATTTTTCAAATAATCGATGCCAATTAAGTTTAATATTTTTTCTTTATTTCCTTGATCGATTTTTTTAGATTTAACCTTATCAACAAAATCAAATCTGCAAATACTGTTTATTTTCTTATTCATTTGATCAGACTCGATTTTAGTTCTTTCGATTGATAATAGAAAAACTTTGCTTGATGCTAAATACTTAATATTATCAACTTTTGTTTTTGAGCCAGCGATACAGGCGGATATCATTTGTAAGCCCTCTTGATCATTTGCAATTATCTTTGCTAAATATTTACCCATTTTTTTGTCTTCTAATTCTTACCCCAATTTTTTTGAGTTTATTTTCAATGCCCTCGTAACCTCGATCCAAATGATAAATTCGATTTATTGTTGACCTACCTTTAGAAACCATTGCTGCTAAAACAAGAGACACTGAAGCTCGTAAGTCGCTAGACATTAATTCAGCACCAATAAATTTTGTATTTCCCTCGATTGCAGCTACGTTTCTATTAATATTTATTTTTGCCCCAAGTCTACGAAGTTCAGCAACATGCATGAATCTATTTTCAAAGATATTTTCAGTTATAGAACCTTTTCCATTGGCAAGGCACATTATAACCATAAGTTGTGATTGCATATCAGTAGAAATTCCTGGGTATTCTTTGGTTTTAATATTCTTGATCGACTTAATATTTTCAGGCCCTTTAATAAAAATTCTTTTGTTTTTAATTTTAATTTTTGCGCCAAATTTTTTTAACAAATTAAGCTCAGTTTTAATAATTTTAGCATCAAAATCTAATATTTCTAAATTTCCCTTTGCAACTGTTGCAGCAACACAGAAAGTGCCTGCCTCAATCCGGTCAGGCATAACCGAATACTCTGTCTTATTCAGAGACTCTACTCCAATAATTTTACACTTTCTTCCACTCCAAGTAATTTTTGCTCCAGCCGAGTTTAAAAAATTTGTAAGATCCTTAATTTCAGGTTCAACAGCACAATTTTTTAGAATTGTAGTGCCTTTAGCTAAACATGCCGCGATAATAGAATTTTCCGTTGCACCTACACTTATTTTTGGAAATCTTAAAACCTTCCCATTTAATTTGCCTTTAGATCTTGCTAAAATATATCCATCTTTTAAAACATAATTCATTCCAAGCTTTTTTAAAGCATCTAAATGATAGTTGATTGGTCTTGCACCGATCAAACAACCGCCTGGTAAGGATATTTTTGACTTATGATATTTTGCAATTAAAGGTCCCAATACTAAAATTGAACCTCTCATAGTTTTGACAAGAGAATAACTTGCAAAAGTTTTTATTTTATTTTTGTTGTGTATTTTGGCGATTCTTTTATCTTTAGATAAAATTATTTTTGAGCCAAGAGACTTTAACAAACTAAGCATTGTGTCAATGTCTTTTACTTTTGGCAAATTTCTAATTGTAACAGGTTGATCAAATAAAAGTGTCGATGCTAAGATTGGCAATGAGGAATTTTTTGATCCTGAAATTTTTACTCTACCCTTTATTCTACAAGGGCCTTCTATAGAAAACTTGTCCATAATCTACTTTTTAATTTTAGCAACTTGAATTGTAGTCTGACCCTGATATTTACCGTTCTTAGATTTATAAGTTGTTTCGGGTTGAGTATCTGATTTAAAAAATAAAAATTGTGCAATTCCCTCGTTAGAATAGATTTTTGCTGGATTGGGAGTTGTGTTACTAAGCTCAATCACGATATTTCCCTCAAATTCATTTTCAATTGGAGTTACATTACAAATAATACCAG
Source organism: uncultured Pelagibacteraceae bacterium (assembly GCA_902625035.1). Classification (GTDB taxonomy): domain Bacteria; phylum Pseudomonadota; class Alphaproteobacteria; order Pelagibacterales; family Pelagibacteraceae; genus Pelagibacter. The sequence continues at coordinate 13,814 of CACNZK010000014.1, read as the reverse complement.
TCCTAGCATAAGTACTTTTTCCAACACAAATACATAAAACATCTTTTGGGATCCTGAAATATTCAACAGTTTTTGCTAAGACGAATGAATTAGGTGGGATAATACAATATGGCCCTTTTCTCTCAATAAAATTATCATCAGAAAAATTTTTAGGATCTACTAAAGAACTATTTACATTTGTAAATATTCTGTATTCGTCAGAAATTCTCACATCATAACCCATGCTGCTTAATCCATAGGATATCTTTCCCTCAGAAACTTGATGATCAAGAAATGGATCAATCATGTTGTGCTCTTTGCACATTTTTTTTATCCAAGAGTCAGGCTGGATTGACATTATTTATTTTTCTTCTTATTTTTTTTTTGGAAAAGCTTTCTTTTTTTTAAATTCTTTTTTAGAGCTAAACTCAATCGCTCATTTTTATCTTTTGCAATCATTCTTTATTTGGATTTGTAAGAAAATCTAGAGTAATTGGTTTAGATGCGTCTAAAACTTTATCTTCATTATTTTTTTTAACACCTTCTTTTGCTAAACGTTTAGCTTTTTTTTCAGCAAGTTTTCTTTCTCTCTTGGCTTGCTTCTCCATCAGTTTAGCACTTTTAGTTGATTTATAATCGTAATGAATACCCATAAAAATTTTCTTATAAGATATAAATCATATTAGACAAAAAATTAAGGCAATAATTTGAAAAAATGCTCTATTATTAGTCAAATAAAATTTGTGATTATTGCTCCTGTAGTTAAATGGCATAACAAGTCCTTGGTAAGGACTAATTCCCTGGTCAGTACAGGGTGGGAGCACCACTAATTTTTATAAAATAATTTTCTAAGTAAAATTGTAGTCAACACTAAAAAGATGAATGCAAGAATAGGTATATATATTTCGGAGGAGAATAGAATATCACTAAATTTAGGGACGTTGGCATTTTCCTCGATGATTTTTTCCAATCCATTTCCAATAGAAACAGCTAAAAAAATTTGAGGAATAATTCCTATCAAAGTTGCAAAGAAAAAATTAAATATTTTTACATTAAAAAGTGTTGGTAAAAGACAACTTAATTGCCATGGAACTCCTCCAATAAATCGGTAGATTAATAAATAAATAAATTCTGAATTTTTAAATTTAATTTCTAGTGTTTTGAACCTATTTAAAAACTTTTCTCTAACTATCTCTTTTAAAAAATAGTTTCCAAAAATATATAGAAATGTTGCACCAATACTTAAACCTAAAACTACAATAATAGTTCCAATCCATTTTCCTAAAATAAAACCACCCAACAGCGCAATTGGAGATCCAAATCCTAAAAAAGGAAATACCCATAAAACAGTTAAAAATAAAAAAATCAAAGATATTAAAAATAAGTTAGAGCTTCTTAATTCAAGAAAATATAATCTATTATCCTTTATAAAATCATATGATGTTATTTCTTGGAGACTAAATTTTGAAAAAAACAATAATAAAAACATTGAGAGCAAACTTAAATATGATATTCCAATAATTAATTTAATTTTTTTTGTTTTTTCCATATTAACTATCGTATTTATAAAATCTTATATTTGCTATTTATATATTTAATTACTATAAAGATCGAAATTTTTAATAAATTAAAATCACTTTTATGAAAAGAACATATCAACCTTCTAAAATCAAAAGAGCAAGAAAACACGGTTTTCGATCAAAAATGAAAACAAAAGGTGGCAAGAAACTTTTAGCTAGACGAAGAGCAAGAGGCCGAAAATCTTTGACTGTGTCTGGTTAATCAATGAAAAGCAAAATACTTGCTCTTTCAAAAAAAGAAGAATTCAAAAAATTACTTCAACAAAAAAAAGTGTCGAATAAATACGTCACAATTTTTTTTGGTTATCTTAATGATAAAAACAAAAACAGATTAAACATTTCATTTGTCACAAAGAAAAAAATTGGAAACGCAGTAAAGAGGAACAAAATAAAAAGACGTCTAAGAAATATAATGAATGATGCATTCAAAAAAATATCAATAAATTTGCATTATTCATATCTTGTTATTGCTAAGCCAACTATGCTAAATAATGAATTTAAATTAATAAAAGAAACCTTGTTTCAAGAATTTAATAAAATAAAAAAATGAGTATTTTTACAAACATATTGATCAAATTTATCAAAATCTATAAATATTTAATTAGTCCTTTAATTGGCCCCTCGTGCAGATATCTACCGACTTGCTCCGAATATAGTATTGAGGCTCTCAGAACTTACGGTTTTTCTAAAGGGCTTAAGCTTAGTTTTAAAAGAATTTTGTCTTGCCATCCTTGGGGAAATAGTGGATTTGATCCAGTTAAAAAAGAAATGAAAGTAAAAAAATAATGGACTCAAAAAATACAATAGCAGCTATTGCATTATCCTCGGCAGTAATTGTTTTATATTCTTTATTTTTTGTTCCTGAAAAATCAACAACAGATCAAAGTCTGGTTGAGAAAGAAAAAATTGAACAAAATACTGATACACCAAGCTTAGAACAAAAAGATACTTTTATTGAGATTTCAAGAAAAGACGCTTTAACTGAAAGTGAGAGAGTAGATTTTGAAAATTCTAATGTAGTAGGTTCGATATCTTTAAAAGGTGCAGCAATAGATGATCTAACTTTTAAAAATTATAATGTTGAACTTGAGGGGAGTGAAAAAATAATACTATTAGGACCAAGAAATATAAAAAATGGATATTTAATAGAGAGTGGATTTGTAACATCAGATAAAAATATAGACATTCCCACATCAGAGACTGTGTGGTCTATTAAAGGAAATAGAAAATTAACTGAAAATTCTCCAATTAAATTATTCTGGACTAATGATCAAGGAATTACCTTTGAAAAAGAAATTTCTTTAGATGATAAATATCTATTTTCAATAAAACAAAGAGTTATTAACAAAACTAACGGGAGATATGACTTTTATTCTTATGGTCAGATTATAAGGAATGAGATACCAGACATAATAGACTTTTTAATTCTTCATGAAGGGTTAATTGCAACTTTAGATGATGAATTAATCGAGGAAGATTATGATGATATTCAAGAAAAAAAGTTTACAAAAACAGCACAAAAAGGTTGGTTAGGCATAAGTGACAAATATTGGATTACGTCATTAATACCTCCAAAAAATAAGGAATTTAAAACAACCTTTGATTATAAAGATAAATTTAGGGCTAATTTTATTGCAACTAAACCTCTTGAATTAGGACCAAATAGTTCTATTGAAGAAAATTTGCAGATAATAGTTGCTGCTAAAAGAGTCGATGTTATTGATGGATATGCAAAAAGTTTGAATATTGATAAGTTTGACTTAGTTATTGATTGGGGTTTTCTATATTTTATAACTAAACCTCTATTTTTTGGTATTGATTACTTCTTTAAATTACTCGGAAATTATGGATTAGCAATTATAGCTATAACAATTTGTATACGTTTAGTTTTCTTTCCTTTGGCAAATTTTTCTTTTAGAAGCATGGCAAAAATGAAAGCGCTTACCCCAGAAATGGCAAGATTAAAAGAGCTTCATAAAAATGATAAAATGAAATTACAACAAGAAATGATGGCTCTATATAAAAAAGAAAAAGTCAATCCAATGTCAGGATGTCTTCCAATTCTTGTTCAAATCCCCGTTTTTTTTGCTTTGTATAAAGTTTTATTCGTGACAATAGAAATGAGACATATGCCTTTTTATGGATGGATTCATGATCTAAGTGAACGTGATCCTACAAGTATATTCAATCTATTTGGGTTACTACCTTATGATGTTCCATCATTTTTAATGATTGGTGCTTGGCCAGTTGCAATGGGGGTTTCAATGTGGGTACAACAGAAATTAAATCCTGCTCCTACTGATCCTATGCAAGCTAAAATATTTATGTTCTTTCCACTTTTTTTGACTGTAATTCTAGCGCCCTTCCCTAGTGGTTTGGTAATTTATTGGACTGTAAATAATATACTAACTATGGCTCAACAAGTGTTCATTATGAAAAGAACAACCGTTAAGACTGTTACTTAAAAAAATTAATTATCATAAGACAATAATAAATGGATTTAGAAAAAATACTTCCCAAAAATGGACCACCAATAGATGAAGTTTCAAAATACATAGAAAAATATAAAAACGATCTCATTGTAATTAAATACGGGGGAAATGTTTTTGTAGACAGAAAAATCTTTGATAATTTTATAACAGATATAAACATACTAAATAAATTAGGTATTTCTTTTACAGTTGTTCATGGAGGAGGTCCTAGAATTAAAAGAGAACTAGACAAGTCAAATATTCAATCAAAATTTATCAGAGGTTTGAGGGTAACTGATGAAAAAATTATAAACATCGTTGAGTCAGTTTTGATTGATTTTAATAATGATATTGTTAACTCTTTGAAAAAGTTTGGAACTGATGCTGTCTCAATCCATACAAAAAAAAATAATATCATCAAAGTAACTCCAGAGGCTAAAGAGCTTGGATTTGTAGGGATACCTAATAAAATTGATAACAATTTAATTGAGAAAATTCTTAATAAAAAACAAGTTCCAATAATTTCACCATTAGGTCTAGGAAATGACAATCATCCATATAATATCAATGGAGATACAGCCGCAGGTGCAATTGCTAAGTCCTTAAGATCTAGAAGATTGCTATTAATGACTAACGTTGAAGGAGTTTTAGATAAAGACAAAAAACTAATTAATGAAATCTCTTCCTCTGAAATTTTAAAAATGATTGAGGATGATATAATTACCGAGGGTATGATACCTAAAATAAATACTTGTTTGGATGCTGTAAATAATGGAGTAACAGCAGTTGGTATAATTGATGGAAGAAAACAACACTCTATATTATTTGAAATTTTTTCTGACAAGGGCTCTGGGACTTTGATTAGAAAATGAAAAATTTTAAAGAAATGAAATATCTTCTGTTGGATCTAGATGGAGTTTGCTATGGTAAACACAATAACTACTCTTTAGAGAAAGTTTTTGGCCAAGTATCACAAAGAATGACTATGTTCATATCTGAGAGATTAAAAATAGATATGGCAGAAGCAAAAAAATTACAAACTGATTATTTTTATAAATACAATACTAGTTTAAATGGTTTAATGATACATCATGATATACCCCCGGAAGAATTCCTAAAATTTGTTCACACAATAGATCTTTCATTTATGAAAGAGGACAAGATTATGAGAAGCGAACTTGAAAAATTAGATATGGAAAAATTTATTTTTACAAATGGGAGCGCCGAACATGCTAAAAATATTTTAACCCATCTAGGAGTATATGATCTCTTTGGAAGAGATAAAATTTTTGATATTAAAGATGCTGGGTATGTGCCAAAACCTGAGGCTAAAACTTTTGATTTAATGGTTGAAAAATTTGGATTAAATCCAAAAGAAACAATTTACATAGAAGATATCGCAAAAAACCTTAGTATTGGTTATGAAAGAGGATGTGCAACTGTTTGGTTAATTAATGATGAACATTTTGGTAAGATGGATTCTCATAAAGATTATATTTCTCATAAAATTGAAAATCTGTCTTTATTTCTTAAGGAAATAAGGTTATTAAAAAGTCAATAAATTATGTCTATAGAAAAAATTATAAATGATGCTTGGGAAAACAAAGATCAAATAAACCCAAATTCGGATCAGTCCTTAAAGGATACAATCAATCAAGTAATAAGTGACTTGGATAGTGGTAAATCAAGAGTTGCTGAAAAAATAAATGGAGAGTGGGTAACTCATCAGCACCTAAAAAAAGCAATTATGCTAAGTTTTAGAATTTATCCGATGGAAAATTTAAATGGACCTTATTCCAGTTGGTATGATAAAGCACACTTGTTAAAAGGAAAAACAGCTGGCTGGACAAAAGAAGATCACGAAAGAGCAGGTTTTAGAATGGTTCCAAACTCACCTGTTAGAAAAGGATCATTCGTAGGTAAAGATGCTGTTCTAATGCCATGTTATGTAAATATTGGTGCTTATATCGGGGCTAAAACGATGATGGATACATTCAGTCGTGCTGGTAGTTGTTGCCAGATTGGGGAGAATTGCCATATATCTGCTGGGTCAGGAGTTGGGGGGGTACTAGAACCCGCTCAGGCATTACCCACAATAATAGAAGATAATGTATTTTTAGGAGCAATGTCTGAGGTAGTTGAGGGTGTGATTGTTGGAGAAGGTTCTGTGTTAAGCATGGGAATGTTGATTACTCAATCTACAAAAATTGTAAATAGATCAACCGGTGAGATCACGTATGGAAAAATTCCTCCATACTCAGTTGTTGTACCGGGTTCTCTTCCTGATAAAAAAAATCCATCTGCTCCATCACTAAGCTGTGCAGTAATAATCAAGCAAGTAGACGAAAAAACAAGATCAAAGACTTCAATTAATGATCTTTTAAGAGATTAAATATGCAAAAAATTAATGAATTACAATTAGCTAAAGAGCTAATTAGGTTCCCAACTGTTACTCCAATAGACGCTGGGGTGATGAAATTTTTAGAAAAAAAATTGAAAAAACTTGGTTTCAAAACAAAATTACTTGAATTTAAAGAAAAAGATTTCAAACCGGTTAAAAATTTATATGCAAGGTTGGGAACAAAAGGACCTAATTTTTGTTATGCAGGGCACCTAGATGTTGTACCTCCAGGTAATATAAAAGATTGGACGATAGATCCATTTAAACCATCTATAAAAAATAATCATTTAATTGGAAGAGGTGCAAATGATATGAAAAGTTCTGTTGCAGCTTTTATTTCTGCTGTAAGCACTTTTTTATCGAAAAATGGAAAATTTAATGGATCAATTAGTTTATTAATTACTGGAGATGAGGAGGGTGAAGCAATAAATGGTACCAAAAAAGTTGTAGAATATTTAAAAAAAAGAAAAGAGAAAATAGATTTTTGTCTTGTTGGTGAGCCAACTAATCCAAATAAATTAGGTGAGATGATTAAAATTGGGCGTAGGGGAAGTTTGACTGGGGCATTGACTATAATCGGCCACCAAGGTCATGTTGCATATCCTTCCAGAGCAAATAATCCTTCGACCATAATTGTTAATATTTTAAAAGAATTAAAAGAAATTAAGTTTGATAAAGGGACTAATGATTTTCAGCCTACAAACTTGGAGGTTACAAAGATTAATATAAATAATACTGCAGATAATGTTATTCCAGCAACAGCTGAAGCAACATTTAATATAAGATTTAACAACAAACATTCCTCTAATTCTCTAAAAAAAAGACTCAACAAAATCTTTAAAAGAATAGCCAAAAAGCATAAATCAAAATTCAAAATTGAATATAGAGTTTCCGGTGAAGCTTTTTTAACAAAACCAAATAAAACTACATTTATGATACAAAATATTGTTAAAAAGATAACTAAGTTGAAACCAAAATTATCTACAACAGGTGGAACTTCAGATTTACGATTTATAAGAACTATATGTCCTGGTCTTGAATTTGGTTTAGTTGGAAAAACAATGCATAAAGTTGATGAGGCAGTATCTTTAAAAGATTTAAAAAATCTTACTAAAATTTACGAAAGCATTTTAAAAAATTATTTCAAATGAATACAGCGATAATAAATTCTGATTCTTATGAAAAACATGACACTGGTAATGGTCATCCAGAGCAGCCTAAAAGAGTAATTGCAATAAAAGAAAAATTAAAAAAAAGAGCTGATCTGATATGGGAAAAACCAGGTTGTGTACCCGATGATATATTGGCAATGACACATTCAAAAGAATATATTCGTAACTTAAACAGTTCTTTTCCACAACAAGGTCTAAAGTTTTTAGATGGAGATACTGTCATTTCACCAGACAGTAAAAAGGCAGTGTTCGATGCTGCTGGCTCAACAATTAGGGCGATAGATGGAGTAGAAAATAAAGAATTTAAGAATGCATTTTGTCTAGCGAGGCCTCCTGGACACCATGCAGAAAAGGATAAAGCAATGGGATTTTGTTGTATATCAAATGCTGGGGTAGCCACTAATTATTTAATTAAAAATTATAAATATAAGAGGGTTGCATGCGTAGATTTTGATGTGCACTGGGGAAATGGAAATTATGATGTTATGCGTAATAACAAAAATTCATTGTATATATCAACACACCAATATCCTTTTTATCCCGGCGGAGGTACGGACAGAGATAAGGGTGATTTTAATAATTCTTTAAATATACCTTTGCCAGCAGGCACAAACTCAGAGGAATATTTTAATGCATTCGATAGAGTTTTAGATAGATTAGTTAATTATAAACCTGATTTTCTAATATTTTCAGCAGGTTTTGATGCACATAAAGATGATCCTTTAGCTCAATTTAAATTAAAATCAAAAGATTTTTACGAAATTACTAGAAGAACTTTAGCTGCTACCAACGAGTTTACTAAAGGAAAAGTTATTTCTATTCTTGAAGGTGGTTATGACTTAAATGCGTTATCTGAAAGTGCTAATGAACATGTTAACGCACTTGTTGAATTCAATTGATTTAAACTTACTAAATAATAAATCTCTCACATGAAACTTTATAGAATTAAAAGATCTAAAATTGATAAAAGAGGTCGAGGTCTTTATGCTACACGTGATATTAAAGAAGGAACAAAGATAATAAATTACGTTGGCAAAATTATTACAAATAAAGAGGTAGATGAGTCTACTAAGTTTGATAATAAAAAACCTATTTACTTATTCACATTAAATAAAAGATATACCCTCGATGGAGATTTTTCATGGAATATCGCAGGTCTAGTAAACCATAGTTGCAATAACAACTGTGATTATAATGGTAAGGGACTTAAAGTATGGATTACTGCAATTCGTGATATTAAAAAAGGTGAAGAGTTTACTTGTGATTATGGATTTGGTTATGATGAGGACTATAAACAATTTCCTTGCAAATGTGGTTCAAAAAATTGCTGTGGTTATATTGTAAGAGCAGAGTCTAGATGGAGAATAAATAAAAAGTTTGCAATGAGTAAAAAAATTAATAAATAACTTTAGCTAAATAAAGACCTTCAGGTGGTGAAGGTGGTGCACACAAAATTCTTTTTTTTGAGTTCATAACAAAATTAAATTTTTTTAAAGTCCATTTTTTCTCACCGACATATTTTAAACAACCAACCATTGATCGAACTTGTTGTTGTAGAAAAGATTGAGATTGAAATTCTATTTCTATTTTATCATTTCTTGATTTTATCTTAACAGATCTCATAGTTTTAATTGGACTTTTGGCTCTACAACTAGAAGCTCTAAAGGTAGAAAAATCCTTTGTACCAACTAATTTTTTTGCAGCTTTTTTCATTACTATTAAGTCGAGTTTATTAATAACGTGCCATCCTCTATTTTTATCTATTACAGGTCTACTTAAACGATTAATTATTATATACTTATATATTCTCATTCTTGCAGAAAATCTTGCATGAAAATCTTTACCCCTTTTTTTAATTTTGATAATCGTAATCATTTCTTTATTCAAAAAATGATTTAGAGATTTTACAAATTTACTCAAATCTTCGATTTTTTTTTTACACTCAAAATGGGCAGATTGTTCAAGTGCATGCACTCCTTTATCCAATCTTCCTGCACCAAATATAATAATTTTTTCCTTTAATAATTTAGAAACTCTCTCTTGAATAAGACCTTGTATGGTTTTGCCTTTTGTTTGAATTTGCCAACCTCTAAAATTGGTACCTACATATTCTATTAATATCTGATATCTAAACATTAGATATGATTGAACCTTTTTTAATTTGAGATCCAAGCATAAACTCACCAATTTTTTGAACCTTTTTTCCCTCTCTCTGTATCTCAAGAACTTTAATAGATTTTTCGCCTCCACACGCTATTTCAAGATTGTCTGATATAACCTCACCATTTTGACCAATACCATTTCCAATTTCTGCTTTTAAAATTTTATATCTTTGGCCGTTAAAATTGAAAAAAGCTCCAGGAGAAGGATATAAGCCATTAATTTTTCCAATTATCTTTAAAGCATCACTTTTCCAGTCTATTTGCCCCTCATTTTTATTAATTTTTTTTGCATAAGTGGCTTTAGAATTATCTTGATCAACAAAATTTGATTTACCCTCAAAAATTTCATCTACAACATCTAAAATTTTATCCGCTCCTATTAGAGCGAGTTTTTCTGAGACCTCTTTTGCATTGAGATTCTGGTCAAGTTTTATTTTATAAGTGTTACTTACAGGCCCACTATCTAATTCTTCATTGATTTTCATTATACTGATCCCTGTTTCCGTATCTAAATTCATTATAGCTCTCTGAATGGGTGCAGCACCTCTCCATTTTGGGAGTATAGATGCATGAATATTTATAAAACCTTTTTTTGTTAAACTTAAAAATTCTTTAGGAATTATTTGTCCATAAGCTACAACAATTGCAAGATCAGCATCCATCTTTTTTAAAAACTCATATTCCTCAGTGTTGTTTTCTAAATTTTGTGGAGATCTGAATTCTATATTTAAAGTTTCGGATATACCTTGAACTGGAGATTTATTTATCCTCTGACCTCGGTGAGATTTTTGAGGTGGTTGCGTATAAACCAAATTTATTGGAAAACCATTTTGATAGAGAGATTTCAATATTGGAACTGCAAACATGGGTGTACCCATAAATATGATTTTCTTAGGCATTTCTAAACTAATATTCTGTCAGGATTTTTTTTTGTTTTTGAAATTTTTTTAATGATGATATCTCTTTTTAATTTTGACAAATGGTCAATTATCAATTTCCCATCTAAATGATTTATTTCGTGTTGTAAACAAGTTGATAAAAGACCATCACACTTTAAATTCTTTTTTTCTCCATTTATATCTATATATTCCACTTCACAAATTTTTGGCCTTTCAATTTCTATAAATGTATCTGGAATTGATAAACAACCTTCTTCATAAATTGAAGTTTCAGTACTAACTTTTTTAATAACAGGATTTATGAAACTTAAAGGCTTCCTCTTTTCATCTTTAGTAGACACATCAATAACTAAAATCCTTTTCAAAATACCTATTTGCACTGCAGCTAATCCTATACCATTCGAAGCGTACATTGTCTCAAAGAGATCATTAATAAGTTTTTTTTCGTTAGTGCTAACCTTTTCTAATGGTTCGGAGATTTTTTTTAGAGTTTCGTCAGGAACTGTAATTATATCTTTAATACTCATTAGATGAATAAATAAACTAATTTTTAAACTTTTAAAGGAAGAACTTTTAATAGAATTTTATTCCGTATAGAGTCTATGTTTAATTGATTAAGTGCACTTATTATAAAAAATAGGGTATCCTCATCTAAAGTCCTCAACTCATCTTGACCAATAACCTCTATAATTCTAAGAAGTGTTGAGGCTGATTCATTATTATTTATCATGACTTGAATATCTGTTGGCATTTCAGAGTCTAGAATTTTATATAAATTGTCATATTTCTTATCAATTTTTATACCATCTGATTTTAATGACTCGATTAAAATAATATCTTTTTTTGAAATTGTATATTTTTTATCCTTTTTTATTTTTTTAAGAAAATTGTTGAGATCTTTTTCTATTTTTGTCTGATTAAAATCTCCAATAAAATATTTTATAAGTTTTGATTGATGTAAAAGATCGTCATTATACTTTATTTTAGTTTGTTTTTTTTCATCGGTATTAATATTTTCTAAATAAAAACTAGTGTGCTTTGAGGAAATTTGATCTAATTCAATATCTTGTAACAGATCTTTTAATTTCTCCTCAAAAGCCTTACCAATTTTATCCTTAATGAATACTCCTTTAAGAAGTTTCATTAACTCTATTTTTTTATTTATGTCTGACTCTAGTAATACAGTTTGGTATAAAAGAGCCCTACTCTCAATGTTAGTTAAAGATTTGAATACTGTTTCAACATTCAAAAATTGATCAATTGTAAACTGAAACCTTTTATAAATTTGAAATAAATCATCTTCGAGATAATTCTTGTTATGTGTGGCAAACTCAATTAATTCAATTTTTTCTAATTCATCCAAGTCAATTTCATTGGTCTGGTATAATAAATTTGAAGTAGCTAAATATTTCCATATTAATGGATTAGTATTTTCTTTGGGTTCAAAAGAAAATTCTGGATTTGTTTTATGGGCCAAATGAAAATCCAGGATACTTTTTTCAGAAATAGTTTTATCAATTTCATTTGTGTATCCAAAAAGATAATTTAGTTTATTTTCAAAATATTGTTCATTAAAACCTAATTCTTTTTTTAAATCAAAAATTAATTGTGCTTCATCTTTTTTTCCATTGTTTATCAAACAATAGATATTAAACTTTGACAAATAATTATCTTTTATCGGTTCTGAATTATTTAAAAAGATTTTACAAGCTTTATCTAGCTTAGACACGGATAAATACTTATCAATTAAATATTTACTTAGTTTAGGGTGAAAATTTAAAATATCATTTTTGATTAAATACTCCTCTATCAGCTCTAAGTTATTATGTTTCATCAACCAATCTGATTTGATTCTTAAAAACTCCTTTTCACTAATATTTTTTTTGGGATAATGAGCATTCGTTAATAAAACAATGTTCATAAGTTCTGAAGCATCTGGTGATAAGTTTATTTTAGCTAAATTAGAGAAAAGGTATTTTAATTGATCGCCATTAGAATTCGACCACATATCAATTGTTAATCCAAAATCTCCAGGATCGTAGAGACCTATTATTTTAATTTCTTTGGAATTTAAACTTTCATCAACTTTAATTGAGTCTGATCTATCTTTGGTTTGCATATTAAAAACGTCAATTTTTTCTGTTTCAATTTCGCTTTCCGTACTTGAAATTAATTCCTTATTTTCAGAATTTTTTTTTATTTGCTCTTTATCAATATTCCATATATCCACAGGTTCATCTTGCGAAAGAGAATTAACTATCGAAAAGAAAAAAATAATTAGAATTGATAAATAAGTTTTATTTAACAATTTTAAAATTTTCATTAGGGATTATTTTTTCAATTGATTTTTTTGGTGCTGGAAAATCTAATTTATTTAAAAGAAAAACTATTCCAATAAATACAATTCCGATTACAAATAACTTTATTACTAATCCAATTATACTTTTGCTATAACTTGTTTTTCTTGTAAATTGCATATAGGTTTAATTAATTTCAAATTAAGACATATTTGTGTTTTTTCAATAAAGAAACTTATGAAATCAAAGAAAAATTTAGTTTTTATCGGAATGATGGGTTCTGGAAAGAGCTCTATTGGCTCTATAGTTTCGAAAAAACTAAATCTAAACTTTTTTGATATTGATCAATTAATTGAAAATGATCAAAAAATGAAAATATCAAAAATCTTTGAAATAAAAGGAGAAGGCTCTTTTAGAGGTATTGAAAAAAAGATAACCCTTAATATTTTAAAAAATAAAAAAGGTGTAATAGCACTTGGTGGAGGAGCGTTCATAACTAAAGCAATTAAAAATGAGGTTCTAGAAAATCACTTATCATTTTGGCTTAATTGGAATATCGATACATTGGTTAATAGGATTAAAAACAGCAAAAAAAGGCCGCTAGCAGTTAATTCTAGTAAAAATGAACTAATAGAAATTATAAAAAAACGTTCAATTATTTATTCTAAAGCACTATATAAAATAGATTGTGAGAATTTTACAAAACAACAAATTGCAAAAAAAATCATAGATATTTATGAGGCCAATTAAACTGATAGTAAAAACTAATTCTGATAAATATCCTATTATAATTGGTAGAAATTTAATTTCTAAATTAGAACAAATATTAAAAAAAAATTCTATTAGCTTTAAA
>CACNZK010000013.1 GCA_902625035.1 uncultured Pelagibacteraceae bacterium | reverse complement strand
GTTATTTTTTGGTGGGAATGGGCTCATAGATTTCTTGGCAGATTGATTGGTCTTGGATTTTTGATACCATTAATTTATTTTTCTTTTAAGATAAGATTTACTAAATTATTAAATCTATATTTCATTTTTTTATTGATATGTTTTCAGGGCTTTATTGGTTGGTACATGGTTAGCAGTGGATTAGTTGATAGAGTAGATGTAAGTCATTTTAGGCTATCAGTACATTTGCTTATTGCTTTTCTGATTTTATCTTTAATTTATTGGAATTATTTAAGAATTAACATATCGAGAAACATCACAAATAAACTAAATATATTTATTCCTCTGTTGTTCTTAATTTTAATTTTTTTGCAAATTTCAATTGGTGCCTTTGTTTCTGGTATGGATGCGGGAAAAATCTATAATTCTTGGCCTTTAATGGGTAACTCGTTTTTTCCCGATGATAACAATGTTAATAATTTATTTGAAGTTTCAGCTTTGAGTGATCCATCTTTAGTGCAATTTATACATCGTAATTTAGCTTACTTGATAGGAATTTTTTATATTTTAATCTTCTACAAAATTTATAAAAATAAAATGTATGAATTATATAATTCTATAAATTATTTAGGAGGTTTTATCATTTTACAAATTGTTTTAGGTATTTATACTGTATTAAAAGGTGCACAGATTTACATCGCATCTATGCACCAAATAAGCTCAATCTTTTTGGTTAGTTCATGTATTTATTTCTTCTATATAAATACAAAAAATTAACTAACAGCTTTTAAATTACCCTTTGAAGATTTATTTAAAGCTTGATCTAAATCATCAATTATATCATCAATATGTTCAATGCCTATACAAAGTCTAACATAGCTTTGGGTCACACCTGATGCTGCTAATTCTTTTTCATTTAATTGACTATGAGTAGTGCTAGCAGGGTGTATAGCTAAACTTCTTGCGTCACCAATATTGGCTACGTGGTAGAACATTTTTAATGATTCAATAAACTTTTTCCCAGCGTCAATACCACCCTTAAGTTCAATACCAACCATTGGACCGTTTCCACCCTTAAGATATTGTTTAGCTCTATCAGCAATTTTCTTTGAGTGTTCAGTTGAATATATAACTTTAGTAACTTCTTTGTGTTTTTTTAAGAAACTAACTACTTTTTCAGCATTCTCACAATGTTGTTTCATTCTTAGTGCTACCGTTTCAAGACCTTGAATAATTGCAAAGGCATTGTCTGGTGCTAAAGCAGACCCCAAATCTCTTAGCAAACAAACTCTTGCTCTGACAGCAAAAGGAACGTTTGCTCCTGTTAATTCTGGTACAGCTTTTCCCCAAACTACACCTCCATAACTTGCATCAGGTTCATTAAATAAAGGTTGTCTCTTAGGATTAGCAGTCCAATCAAAGTTACCACTATCAACTATACTTCCAGCAATAGCAGTTCCATGTCCACCAATATATTTTGTTAGTGAATGTATAACAACTGCAGCACCGTGTTCTATTGGTTTACATATAACTGGTGCAGCAGTATTATCCATTATTAATGGAATATTGTATTTTCTTCCAATATCAGAAACTTCCTTAATAGGGAACACTCTTAAATATGGGTTAGGTAATGTTTCTCCATAAAAAGCTCTGGTTTTATTATCTATCGCTTTTTCAAAGCTTTTAGGATCACTCGGGTCAGCGTATCTTACTTCTATTCCAAGTTTACTTAATGTATGTGTAAATAATGAAACAGTACCACCATAAAGATCTGTGGAACTTACAATATTATCTCCTGCCTGAGCAACATTAAGAACTGCAAAACTTGAGGCCGTTTGTCCAGATGAAACTGTTACACAAGATAATCCACCTTCTAATGCTGCAACTCTTTTTTCTAAAACATCATTAGTAGGATTCATAATCCTTGTATAAATATTTCCAAATTCCTTTAATGCGAATAAATTTGCTGCATGTTCGGTACTTTTGAATTGATATGATGTTGTTCTATATATTGGCACAGCAACGGCATTAGTTGCTGGGTCACTTCTGTAATCACCGCCATGTATGGCAATGGTTTCAGGATTATTTCTTTTTTTACTCATTTTACTCCTTTTTTAGTGCTTTAGCTTTTTGCAAGGCGCACAATATAGTTCAAATACCTACCGAGTTTGTTTGGGATTTCCTTTTTAGCTGTAAGCCCGCAATAGGAACAAATCGGCATTATCAATATAACAAAAAAAAGGCTTAAAACAATATAAATATCAATTTGACTTTAGGTTTATTAATAGTATTAATCCTCGCACAATGACTAAATTCCTTAAAAAAGATCAATTATCATCTAATTGGTATGAAATAGATGCTAAAAATGCAGTGGTAGGGAGATTAGCAACTGTTATTTCAAAAATTATTAGAGGTAAAAATAAAACAACTTTTACACCACATATGGATGATGGTGATTTTGTAGTTGTTAAAAATATAGAACAAATTAAATTTACTGGAAATAAATTTCAAAATAAAAAGTATTATCGACACACAGGTCATCCTGGTGGAATAAAGGAGACTACACCCGAAAATCTTGCTAAAAAAAAACCAGGTGAAGTTCTTAAACTTGCAGTAAAAAGAATGCTTCCAGGTGGAGTGTTGGGGAAAAAACAACTTACAAAATTGAAAATATATGTTGGAAATGATCATCCTCACTCCTCTCAAAATCCTCAAGTTATACAACTTGATAAATTAAACTCAAAAAACATAGCACGAAATTAAAATGGAAAATACTCAAACATCAACTAAAGCTCCTAAAATAAAACTGGACTTTAAAGATAGTAAGTATGCTACTGGAAGAAGAAAAACTTCAGTAGCTAAAGTTTGGTTAAAAAAAGGTTCAGGTAAAATTTATGTAAATGGTAAACTTTTTAGTGATTATTTTTCAAGCGATAATCATAAAATGCAAATAGTAAGACCTTTTGAACTTATAAATCAAGCAACAGAATATGACGTAAAATGTAGTGTAAAAGGTGGAGGTCCAACAGGACAAGCAGGAGCATTGGTACATGGCATTTCCAAGGCTTTAGTTTTATTCGATGAAAAATTAAAGTCTACTCTAAAAACTGAAAAATTAACCACTAGAGATTCCAGATCAGTTGAAAGAAAAAAACCTGGACGAAAAAAAGCAAGAAGAAGCTTTCAATTTTCTAAAAGATAATTCTTTTTTAACTTTTAACTGTTATAATATAAAATGCCTAAGCTTGATGTACTAATTGCTGGATCAACTGGATATATCGGTGTTCAATTAATTAAATTATTAGTTAAACACAAGAATATTAATATAAAGTATCTATGTGGAAATTCTTCTGTTGGAAAAAATATTTCATCTTACGATAATTCATTGAAGTCAAAAAAGTTACCCAGAATTACAAAGTATAATAAAAAAATCTTAAGTAATGTTGATATTATATTTACTGCTCTTCCAAATGGAGAAGCTCAGGCGATTTCAAAAGATTTATTAAAAAAGAATACTTTAATTGACCTAGCTGCGGATTTTAGATTAAGTAAAAGTTCTGATTATTTAAAGTGGTATAAACAAAAACATAAAGCATTAAATAATATAAAAAATAGTATTTATGCCTTACCTGAAATAACAGGAAAATTAGTTAAAAAATTTAATATTATTGGATGTCCTGGCTGCTATCCAACTTCGATACTTTTACCACTTATACCATTAGTTAAAAGAAAATCTGTTAACTTAAAAAGTATAATTATAGATTCAAAATCTGGATATTCTGGAGCGGGTAGAGGAGTACATAAGAAATTTAAAAACAAAAATTTATACGAATCTCTTAGTGCTTATGGTGTAGGGTTTCATAGACATAATTCGGAAATTCATCAAGAATTAAAAAATTATACTTCTTCAAAAATTAATTTTACATTTACACCCCATATTATTCCAATGTTTAGAGGAATTTTGAGTACTATTTATTTAGATTTAAAACCAGGTATTACTTTAAATAAAGTACAAAATATTTTGAAAAAATTTCATAAAAAGAATAAATTTGTGAAGATAATGAGTGTTAATTCTTTTTTGAGTACGAATGATGTTATGAATACTAATTTTTGTTTTATTTCTGTCTGCAAAACTAAATTTAAAGATAAAATTGTAATTTTATCAGTTATTGACAATCTTATTAAAGGAGGAGCAGGCCAGGCTGTTCAAAATATGAATTTAAAATTTGGTTATAAAATTAGTGAGGGATTATTATGAAAAAAATACCATTATTGATTTTGTTTCTAGTTATTTCTTGTGCACCTGTTCAACCTGAGAAAAAGATAAATTTTTCAAAAGATCTTACATTTGAAGAATTTAAATCAAATTTAAAAGTTTACGTAGATAATAGTGATTATCCCAATATAGATGAATAGAATAGTTAACATCGCAATTGTTGGTTTGGGTCAAGTAGGTATTTATCTTTACAATGAATTAAGACTTAAAAAAAAAGAAATAGAAATTAAAACAGGAAAAAAGATAAATATTGTTGCTATTTCTGCAAAAAATAAGAATAAAAAAAGAAAATATAATATTAATAAAAAAATCTTTTATACAAATCCCCTTAAAATCTTAAAAGAAAAGAAAATAGATATTTTATTTGAATCTATTGGTCAATCTGACGGAATTTCAAAAAAAATTGTTGTGATGGCGTTAAAAAATAGAATTAATGTTATTACACCAAATAAAGCCTTAATTGCAAAACACGGTAATGAATTAGCTAAATTAGCAGAGAAGAATAATGTAAATTTAGAATTTGAAGCCTCTGTTGCTGGAGGAATTCCAATACTTAGAACAATTAAAGAAGGTTTGGCTACAAATAAGATAAAGAAAGTCTATGGAATTTTAAATGGAACAACTAATTATATTTTAACAGAGATGGAAAATTCAAACGAAAATTTTGATAAAGTTTTAAAAAAAGCTCAAGAGCTCGGCTATGCTGAACCAGGTAATCCTAAATTAGATTTAAATGGATTTGATGCATTTGCAAAAGTAAGGATTTTGTCAGCTCTTGCATTTAATAATCAAATTTCGGATCATAAATGTATAATGGAAGGTATAGAAAATATTGATTTAAAAGATATTAAAATTGCAAATCAATTAAATCTCAGAATTAAGTTACTTGGCATATGTGAGATGATAAATAATCGTTTATTTGAAACTGTTCATCCGTGTTTAGTTAATAAAGACACATACATAGGTAATGTAAATGGTGTTATGAACGCTGTTATAACGGTGGGGAAGCCTGTTGGGGAAAGTATACTTCAAGGAGAAGGTGCGGGACCAGGACCTACTTCATCTTCATTATTATCTGATTTATTGTCTATTCTAAGAGGAAACATAAAGTATCCCTTTGGAATTTCCTCAAATAAAAGAAAAATTGTAAAGGCCTTTAATAACAATGACTATTCAAACTCTTTATATTTAAGATTTGAAGTTAAAGATAAGCAAGGTGTTCTCTCTTCAATTACAAATCGACTAGCTAAATATAAGATATCTGTAAAAAGAATAATACAAACTCCTGATAAAGAGAAAAATTCAGCAACTATTGTTATTATTACGCATAAAACATCAGAAAAAAATGCAAGAAATTGTTTATCGATATTCAGAAAAAATAAGAATATTCTAAAATTCCCAACATTAATAAGACTATATAGTTAATGGAAATTTATATAAAACTTTTTGAGGTTTTATTTCCTGTTTTTTTTGTAGTTGGTATTGGCTATTACTTAGGTAAAAAGAACCCAAAAATAGACACAACATTTATCACTAACTTTGCAGCCAATGTGGGTACACCTGCAATGATTATTTATGCTTTAAACCCAGTAAATATTTCATTTGATATTTTCATTAATTATTTTTGGTATTATGCAATAGCTATTTTTGGATTTATGATTATTGGGACAATAATATTATATCTTTTAAATACTAAAGATATCATTAGAGAACTTCCACCTCTAACAATGCCTAATACTGGTAATATGGGATTGCCAATATGTTTGTTTGCTTATGGTTCACAGGGGCTCGGAGTTTCAGCTGCTATTTCTGCCTTAATAATTTTATGTCACTTTACACTAGGTGTATTTTTGGCTGATAGAAAATTTAGTCTACAAGTTATAATTAAAAGTCCACCATTTTATGCGATCATTGTTGCTGTTTTTTTACTTTATTATGATTTAGAACTGCCTGGTTTTGTTGAAAATACTACCTTTCTTTTAATGTATGCAACAATTTTTTTAATCTTAATGTCGTTAGGAATTGCATTAACAAGGCTAAAGGTTTTTTCATTAAATAAAGCTATATTTTCCTCGATAGGACGAGTAATTGCAGGACCTATTATAGGATATTTATTAATTTTATATTTCAATTTAGAGGGATTTGCTGCTGGAGTTCTATTGATCCAATGTTCAATGCCAAGTGCTGTTCTGAATTACCTTGTTGCATCAATATATTCCCCTAAAAAAATAGTTGATAGTGTTGCCAGCACTATTGTTGTTTCAACTCTAATGTCGTTTATAACCATTCCAATTGTTGTATTCTTTGCTTTAAAATACTTCAATTAATCTATATCTATCTATAATGAAGGCTATAATTTTTAATCTTTTGGCTTGGGTAATGCTTCCAATAATGGATGGATTTGCAAAATATTTAAGTGCAGATCTTCCTGTACTACAAATTACATGGGCTAGATATTTTTTTACAGTTGCCTTTACTCTTCCAATTATGTTCTTCCTTTTTCGAAAGAATCTAGTTTGGACAGAAAAACCAAAATTACAATTTATAAGAGGCTTAATACTTTTAACTGCAAACATTTGTTTTTTTTATGCAATATCAGTTATTTCTCTTGCAAAAGCATTAACCTTGGCTTTTGTTGCACCTTTAATTGTTACAGCTTTTTCTCCAATTTTTTTAGGAGAAAAAGTTGGTTTTAGAAGATGGTCTGCTGTAATTATTGGATTTATAGGTTCATTAGTAGTTATAAGACCTGGTTTTGTGGAAATTAACTTAGCTAGTGTAGCGGCTCTTGGAACCGGAATAATGTATGGTTTCTATTTAATCATTACTCGTAGATTAAGTTCTTCAGACAACCCTTTATTAACCCTATTGTTAACAGGTGTAGTAGGGGCCATAATCGTTTCTTTAGTAATGCCATTTGTTTGGGTTAAGCCTACTTTAAATCAGTGGTCTATGATGGCTGCAATTGGTATATTTGCCTGTATAGGGCATTTATTTTTAATATTATCACTTAAATATGCTGATGCCTCTAAATTAGCTCCATTTAGCTATTTCGAGATCATTACAAACATCATTATAGGTTATTATTTCTTTAGTGATTTTCCAGATAATTGGACTTTCTTAGGATTATTTATTATTGTATTAAGTGGTATCTATATTTCTAGGAGAGAGAACATAGTCAAAAAGGTTAAATAATAGGTATTATTTATTTACTAATAACTAAAGTAATACTTTGATTATACTGTGTAAACTATTGTATTTATTAGATATTTATATAATATAAATTTTATAATAAATTAACTAAAAATAATTTTATTTAATTAAAAAATAATTATTTTAGCTTAATTGGTAAAATTTGTAACCAAATCTTAAAAATATTAAATTATCATTTAAAATCAAGGCTTTTTGGATATCAGGAAAATTAAAATCATAAATAAATAGGGTGATCTAAAAGTGTTGATATAGTTGAATAGTAGAGCGATGCACTAATTGAATATGCCTTTTAAACGTCCATAGAGGGGTCAATTTTTAGTGCGGGCTTATATTTGGTACAACTGAAGGGTGAATTCAACTATTTTGCTAATACAAGACAAAAATTATTAAAAAACGTTAATTTTACTTGCTTTTTTATGGCAAAAAAGGCGTAAAATAACCCTAAATAGCTACTTTTTCAGATCTTAGTAATTCAAGCTTTTTCTTGGTTCCACCTATTCCAGAGTAACCTCCAAGCTTTCCATCTGACCTAATTACCCTATGACAAGGTATTTTAGGGGCATATGGGTTTTTAGCACAGGCATTAGCTACGGCTCTAGCTGATTTAGGGCTTTTTATACCAATAGCCACCTGTTTGTAGGTTTTTACCTTACCTTTTTTAATGGTTTTAAGATATTTCCAAACTTTTAATTGAAATTTTGTACCTTTAAGTATCATTATTAGTGAAAAACACCTGTTTCCTTGCACTTTTAAGGGTGCAAAGAACAGTTGTTTTGGCACGTCGTTGATGCGCTACCGCCATGCCTCCCGCTTCACATGTTCAGCGATGCTTTGTGAAGCTTTCTGCCCCCTGGATTTGTACCTCTCGGCTTTTCTCCAATTGGCCAGTTAAGAGTTGCCTCTTAATTCATATTTAACTTAACAAATAGTGTTTTTTAAATGTATCACTTTTTAAGTGATTCTTTAAATCTTCTTACTTTCTGTGAATAGTGGGGATAAATTAAGTTTTAAAAAGCAATATAAAATAGCTAAACAAAAATAAGATAGCCATTATGCTTAGAAATATTGTGTTAATGCTTTTTCCAGTATTCCTATATTGAATATAGCTCAAAATTGTAAAACCAATCGAACTTATCAAAAACCATACTGCAGGAATTTCACCATCTATAGAACCCATAATTATTAAATTTAAACTATTGACATTAAAAATCACTTAATATATTGTTTCCGATAATTAATGGTTATCGGAAAATTATATGAATGAATTAATTACAGACGTTAAAAGCCTTGAGTTAGAGACTTTAAAGAATTTAAAAAATTCTAAAGCTAATAACACGTTAAGAGCTTATCAATCTGATTTCAAAGATTTTTCAAGTTTCTGTGCAAAAAATGGTTTTTCATCAATGCCAAGTGATCCAAAAATTATAGCTTTATACCTAACTCATTTAAGCTCTTTCAGTAAATTTAGTACTTTAAAAAGAAGATTGGCCTCAATAAAAGTTATTCATAGATTAAAAGGGCATTATATCGATACAAAACATCCAATTATTGCCGAAAATTTAATGGGGATAAAGAGAAAGATGGGAGTTAAACAAATATCTAAAAAACCATTATTAATCAACGATTTAAAATTAGTTATTAATGTAATAGATCAAGAAAAAAATGAATATAAGAAATATCAAAATCGGACTTTATTGCTTATAGGATTTGCAGGTGGGTTCAGAAGGTCAGAGTTAGTATCAATTGAATATGAGGATATTGATTTTGTTAATGAAGGAGTAAAAATATTAATAAAAAGGTCTAAGACAGACCAAACTGGTCTTGGAATGACTAAGGCAATCCCCTACTTCGAAAATAAAATCTATTGTCCTGTCGTATCTTTAAAAGATTGGATTACACGTGCAAAAATTAACAAAGGTAAAATATTCAATATATCTGACAAAACAGTAGCTTTAACAATTCAAAAATATGCATTTTTAGCTGGGTTGGACAAAACAAAATACGCAGGTCATAGTTTAAGATCTGGATTTGCTACATCAACAGCTGAAATTGGTGCAGATGAAAGAAGTATTATGGCAATGACAGGTCATAAAACAACTCAGATGGTAAGAAGATATATTCAAGAAGCAAATCTATTTAAAAATAATGCATTAAATAAAATTAAAATTTAACATTTAAAAGATTAGAGTTATCTCTTAAAAAAACACAATCAAATTGTAATAAATAGGATTCCTTGTTACCTAGTCTTTTTAAATCATATATATCATATAAAACGAAACTTTTATTTTTCATGTAATTAATAACATCGTAAAATAATGGTGCACCTTTATTATATTTGTGAAGAGAAACTTCAAGAATAACAACTTCAAAATTATTAATTAATTCTTTAAGACCAGTTATTATTTTTAATTCTGCACCTTGGACATCAAGTTTGATTAAATTAGATTTGGTATTCTTAATTTCTATGGGTAACTCATTATAAAGAAGAGATGATTTTATTTTCTTTATTTCTCTAGAATAATTTGTCTGTTCTTCAAAAATTGATGAGCCTGAAGCCATTGAAAAAAAATCGTAATCTTTTTCGTCATCAGAAAGTAATTTAATTTTATAATCAACATTTTTGTTATTTGATTTAAGTTTATCTAAATATTCAATATTTTTATCATCTGCATCAAAAAGAATATATTTAGAGTTAGGAAAAAATTTTAATAACTTATTTGTCCAAACCCCTCTAAAACAGCCAATATCTACAATATATTTTGGTTCAAAATTCTTATTTTTTAAAGATGTAATAATAATATCTAAGTTTGTTACTTGATTATGATTTTGAAACTTGTGATTTATTCTAAATGAAATTGGCAATAATTTTTGCAATTTATTTATAAATTTAGATAATATTTTGTTAATCATAGGTCTATTTATTTATCAGTTTTAACCATTTACCAAATATCAAATTTGAATGATATTTACGAGAAAATTTGACACAATTAATAATCATTTTCTTTCTAGATTTTAAATCCATACTAGCAATTTCTATTATATGTTTTTGAATGTCATTATAGTTTAATAATTTAAAACTATTTTTTTTATTAGATATCTCAGCTATAGCAGTATGTCCAAAAGTGATGATTGGCATTCCACATGCATAAGACTCAATAGCATTCAGACAAAAAGTTTCATCGTATCCTAAGCAGATCATACCCATTGATTTTTTGTAATAATTAATTAAAATTTTTTTTTTTACTCGACCTTTATAAAAGATATTAAATTTAGATAGTTTTTTTAATTTATAATCATTTATATGTGTTTTATTAATGCCAAATATAAACAATTTAAATTTCTTATATTTTGGATGTATATAATTTAACCAAATATTAATTACTTCATCTAAGCCTTTATCTCTTTGAACAGACCAAACAAAATAAGGTTTTCTGTTAAACTGAGGTTTAAAATTAGAAAAAACTGGATCTAAAAAATTTGGTATAACTATTTTTTGTTGAAAGTTGTAAATATTTGTTGTTTTTTTCATAAGATAATCACTTACAAAAATTGCAGAAACTTTGTTTTTAATGATTGGAAAAAACTTTTTTTTTCTAAAAGCTTTTTCTATAGTTAATTTATTATGTAACCATAAAAAATTTTTCGAGTATTTTGAATAGTTAAATATAGTTGGATCATTTGAACTAATTATTTTATCAAATTTGTAATCTAATCTTTTGTTGTTTAATTTATTTATAGGTATATTTATTAGATTTCCTTTTTTAATCTCTTTTGTGCATTTGGTTGCAAGATATACTTTATGTTTAGTATTCGATAAATATTTTGTCAACTCTACATTTAAACTTTCTATACCTCCTAATGATTTTATATTTTTTGATTTTAAATTAAATTTAAAAGGACAATAGAATAAAATATTCATTTAGGGCCTTTTGAAATAATTTTATAATAGATTAAGGCTACTTTATCTTTAAATAAATCAATATAAAAAGAAATTCCTTTTTTTGGTTCAGTGAGATTCTCATTATGAATATAATGTGATTTTAAATAATATTTCTTAAAAAATCTTATAGAAAAACCCCACTTTAATAGGAAAATCTTGTTTGCTTTAGACCCTTGATTTTTTTTAAATTCATTATTTCCCTTTTTCCTTATCGTTATAGATCCGAAATGATAGACTCTTGATTGATTAAGACATTTGAAAATTCGAACACCCTCATTCCATAATTTCATATTTAAATCAGGATCTGAACCGGCTCCAGGTGAAAATTCTTCACTAAAACCTCCAACCTTTTCCCATAACTCCTTATGGATTAAATGTGGGGCCCAAGTAGAACCATCAAAATCAGGATGTTCAAGTTTTTTGTAATTTTCTAATAAATATTTTTCATTAAAATTATCTATTGTGTCACCTGCATTTAAATTCAAATGCCCCCTTAACATCGGATCACCATTTATCATGATACTTGATAAATAAAATTTTTTAGTTTTTATTTCTTTAACCTTTTCTATTAGAATTTTATCCCAATTGGGTAAAAAATACATATCATCATGTGAATAAAGAATGAGATCAAATTCACTTTTTTTGGAAATTTTATTACATGCTAAACATAAGCCAATATTCTTACTTGAATACGTAAATTTAATATTTGTATCCTTTATATAATCAATTGTTCCATCGTTTCCCTGATTTATATGAACTAAAATTTCGTTTTTATAAAAGGAATTTTTATTTATACTATCGATACACTTTTTCAGATATGATAAATTATTATATGTTGGGATAATAATTGAAATCATAGTAAATTAGATGTTTTAGAAATAAAAACTAAATCGTCATGTATCCAATTGATTAATTTATAATTTTTACTTATCATAAACATGTAAATATTAGATTTTTCAATATCTTTAATATTATGTTGGTAGAATTCTTTAATATTAGGTTTAATAAATTCAATTGATATTATTTTTGGCCTATATTTTTTAAAATCAAGACCTTTCAAAACATTCAATTCATTTCCTTCGACATCAATTGATAAAAAATCAATATCCTTGACATTAAATTTTGAGTTTTTAATGATATTATTCAAAGTATTAATTTGAATTTTTTTGATTAGCTTTGCTCCCTTCCCTCTTGATTTAGAAATTGTATTTTTTGCAGCGCGATTATGAAAAAAATAAAGATCACCTTGACCTTTCTTATTTGATAATGCTGATATAACATTATCGTCTTTAGGCCTAAAATAATTAAACATATCGATAGAGTTAAAATCTAAGTCAACATTAATACCTTTCCATCCATTTTTATAAAGAATGTAAGTATTATTGTTTATTAATGGGTGATGACATCCTACATCTATATAAATACCTTTTTTTTTATTCCTTTTTAAGATATCCTTAATCATTAAATCAATACCCCAGTTTGAATATAATAACCTTGGTTTAAATCTTAATTTAAGAAATTGGAAAAAAAAATATATCAATTTTGGTACATTTTTTTTTTCTGTATATAAATATTTATTTTTTAATTTTTCTTCAATTTTCATTTTTATTCTGAGTAGAAATTTTTATAGAAATCATCTTATGGTTTGTGCCATAAATATTTTTTTTTATTTTTTAAATCTAGAGTTTTTTCTATTATAAAATCAGCAACTAAATTCGAATTAAAATATTTCATATATTTAATCTTACCTTTTCGACCTATCGATTTTCGTAATTTTTCATCCTCAGAAATTTTTTCAATTTTTTCGGATAAATCTGTAATATTTTTATAAAAAACCATTTCGGATTTATCAAAAAAGTCATTATAACATGTTTTTTCATCAATCAGTGTAACTAAACCATTTCCTATAATTTGAGTAATTCTATCACTGCTATAGTATTTAATTGGTGTTCCTCTACTGAGATTGAGACCCATTTTTGAATTTGATATATTTTTAAAATATTGGTCTGCCCATATAGGCTGAACGTTATTCATACCAAATAAATCGAATTTAATATTTTTACATTTTGACACTAAATCTTTAATAAACTTTTCTCTATCATCGGATGACCTACTTTTTAATTGACCCCTATGCACACCATGGCTTAAAGCAAAGAAAACATCATTAGAGCAATCATTTTTATAATTATCTAATGTTTCCATGGAACTATCTGATGGATTTGGAATAAAGTAGTTCTTAACTTTTTTAGATAACAAACTAACAGCTTCAGGAGAAGTAGTTAAAAAATTTGCGTCTAAAACATCAGATTTATCAAGTATTCTATTTTTATTTTTCAAAAAATCAGGTCCATTTCGATTTAAAGGATCTAGAAACCATTGAGCTATTTTCAAATCAGAATAATCTTTTTTTAAATTATATAGAATATCTTTAGATATCATATCCGCATGTCCTAAAACAATAATATCGGGTTTAAAATGATTGCAAGTCTTTAATAATTTATCATTAAGAGTATTAGATCCTGAAAAATCTTTTATAGATTTTCCTCTGCTGACAATATCTCTATCACTAAATTCTAAAACACTATGACCCAATCTTATAAAACCATTATTCAATCTTCTTCCTGTATTAAAGAATAATCTACCATTATGTCTTTCATTGAAATTAGTTATATGTAAAATTCTGAAATTTGATTTAGATTTTGAAACATGCGGTTTATTAATCTTTAAGAAATTAAAGCGTATATTGTCGATTTGACGTGAAACATATTGATGGGATAGATAAAAATTTTTAAAAGATAATTTTTGATATTTTTTTCTTATTTTGGTATTTATTATTAAGTCCTCTATGTTTTTGTAAATATCCTTTACCGTTAAATTCTTTAATATTCTTCCATTAGTAATTGTTTCTGGGAGACCACCTCTATTACTAATTATAACAGCACATCCATTTGCAGCAGCCTCTAAACTTGTTCTTCCAAAAGGTTCATCCCACCTAGAGCAAACTACTGCTATACTGGTTTTCTTATAAATCTTTATTACTTCTTTATGTTCTCTAAAACCAAAGTTTTTAAGTCTTTCATGTTTAAAGTATAATTTATCTCTAGGTTCATCGCCAACTACAAATGCTGTCCATTTTTTATATTTTTTTAAAATCTTAATTACAGCATTTCCAAAAAGATCATAACCTTTTGACCTATTAAGTTTTCCTACAAAAGTGATAATATTTTCTTTATTTCTAAAATTAATTTTATTTTTTGATGCTGACTGATTTATAACAATCAATTTTTCACTATTAATTGCGTCTGATTTCATCTTTTGTAAAAATCTTTTTTTTGACCAGTTGCTATTAAATATTATTCTGTAGCAGTTATTTAATAAAAAAGATCTTTCGCTAATACTCTTTGAACCTGACATTGTTAGAGGGTCATTGTGGAAATATAAGATGTAATTTCTTTTATCTAATTCATTAACTAAATATTTCAGATAGATTGGTCTATTGTGTAATTCAATAACATCTGAATTTAATTGTTTCTCTTTTTTTATAAATTGTTTAACATAATCTTTGTTTTGACTTTGAAATAGGGATTTCTTTATATCGATATTAAAATATCTCTTACTGAATTTTTTTTTAAATTTTGTATGACCAAAGACTGTTACATTCTTTTTAAATTTACTATATTCTAATGTATCATTAATAAATAAAGATACGGCGCCAGCATATGATGGTGAAAAGTTCTCTTTTAAAGGTAATAATATTGAGATTTTCATTTTTTTTTAATTATTTCTTTTCTTAATTTATAATTTTTTTTTAACGCATATTCATATTTCATAGCTAGTGATTTCGAATCATATTTTTTATAGTAAACTAACCTCCATTTTTTTCCCCTAGTAAACTTTGCTCCTTTACCTGAATTATGTAAACTAATTCTTTTTTCAAGGTTATTAGTGTATCCAACGTATGAAAATTTTTTGTTTTTTTTAAGATTTGATACGATTAAATATACGAAATATGACATTTATGGCGGTCCCTAGGGGAATCGAACCCCTCTTTCGAGGATGAAAACCACGTGTCCTAACCGATAGACGAAGGGACCAAATTTGGATCTTTTATTGTAAAATATTATATTTATCAAGTTTTTATAATGTCTTCACTTATTAAAATTTTACACATTTTTGAGCTTTTATGAGTAACTAGTGTTTCAGTTATATATCTATTATCTTCAACATTGATACCTTTAACTAAATCTCCTGAAGTAATTCCTGTGGCACAAAATATTGAGTCACCCTTAATAATTTCGGTTAAATCATATTTCTTTTTTAAATCTTTAATACCCATTTTTTTTGCTCTTATAATATCTTTGTCGTTATCAAATAAGAATCTTCCCTGAAATTTGCATTCATACGCATCAATAGCTGATGCTGCTAAAACACCTTCAGGACCACCACCTATACCTAAAAATATATCTACATTATACTTTTCATTAGTTATCATTAATGCTCCAGACACATCACCGTCAGTAATCAATTTCATTTTAACATTCATCTTATTTAGGTTATCGATAATTTCTTTATGTCTAGGTCTATCTAACAAACAAACAGTTATATCTGTAATATCTTTATTTAACGCGTCTGCTACATTTTTAATATTTTTTTCAAGAGGGAAATCTAGATCTGTTGCATCAAACGGTACTTTATTAGTAACTGCAAGTTTATTCATATAAGTTTCAGGAGCATTAAAAAGATTTCCTTTTTCAGCAATTGATATAACTGAGAGTGCACCAGGCAGATTTTTTGCTACGAAATTTGTACCTTCAACCGGATCTACTGCAATATCAATATTTAATGGTCCACCAGAACCTAACTTTTCACCGATGTATAACATTGGAGCTTCATCTAACTCCCCTTCTCCAATTACGACTTTACCATTGAATTTTAACTTATTTATTTCATTTCTCATTGTATCAGTTGCTGCTTTATCAGTATTAATTTTGTCATTTTTACCGATAAATTTATAACAAGATATAGCTGCCTTGGAGGTTACTTTTACAATTTCATCAACTAATTCTTTTTTTAAAGACACTAAACTTTTTCTTTTGAGATTTTTTCAGTATTATATTTAAGCCTATTTTCGAATTCATTTAATCTTTTCCAAACAGAAATCAATTCAACTATTATTGGCCAACTTCTTACTAAATATTGCAACGATGTTTCAACTCTACCAAAGGCTCTAATAATCTGTTGAACAAATCCTAATGTTATTGCCCCAGTAACAATTGTTGGTGCTAAAGCTAAATATGGAACAATTACCATTCCTTGTAAATAACTCCATTTAACTGCATTAAAATATAGATAATGAAAATACATTTTGTAATGTATTTTTCTTACTCCGCCATATAAATCATCGATTCTAGCTGGTTGAGCATTTTCTTTAAAATTCTCTCCTAAAACTAGTTCTTTTCTATAAGCCGCCTCTTCTTTTTGTATATCATATTCTATGCCTGGTAATTTTATTCCTACAGCAGCTAAAATAAATGTACCTCCTAAAGCTGAAATGATAGCTACCCAAACTAAAGCATGATTCACTTCACCTATCCAAGGAAGAACTGTAATACTTTTTGATAAGCCCCATAAAATCGGTGTAAATGCAATAAGTGTCATAACACTTCTTAGAAGTTCAGCTCCCAGACCTTCCATAATTCTTGCAAACTTTAGTGTATCTTCTTGTACTCTTTGTGAAGCTCCCTCAATTGATGAAGCAAAATCCCATTTATCATGATAAAAATGAGCCATGGCTGTTCTCCATCTAAATGTCCAATGACTTGTAAAATAATCACTAAAAATAACAACCAATATGTAAACGGCAGCAATTTTTGCGAAAGTAAAAAGATAAGTAATAAACTCTTTTTCAGTTACAGCACCTGGTTCAGCTAAGGCTTTTTGCAAAGTATCATAAAACTCACCAAACCATTCATTAATTCTTACGTCTAATTGAACTTGATACCAAGTAGCTGCAAGAATTAAGATTGTTCCTCCAATACTCCATAAGTGCCATCTTTTATCTGTAAAAAATTTAAACATTTCTTAATTCAAAAAATTATCCGTGTAAGATTTTTTTACAATTTTTCTTTTTTTTGGTTCAATTAATTCAAAGTCAATTTTCTTTTTTTTTGCATAATTTATTGCTAATTCTTTTGTCGAGAATTCTAATTTAAGCTCTGAATAGGTATCTGATGAGCTTTCCCAACCCATAAGTGGATTTTTTGTTGGATCATCAACTTCAAATTCTAAAATCCATTTATCAGTTTTACCTAGACCAGACTGCATTGCTGTTTTATTTGGTTTATATATTTTTGCTTTTTTCATAATTGATGGTCGGAGTGGCAGGATTCGAACCTGCGACCCTCTGGTCCCAAACCAGATGCGCTACCAGGCTGCGCTACACTCCGGAACATGTACTAATACAGTACTTATTTATTTTTTCAATGTATAAAGATGTGTAAAACAAGGGATTTTTAATCAGAATCTGTTATATAAACGTAATGATAATTGTATGTCCATCGTGTAGAAAAAAATTCGATGTAGATGAAAACTTGATTCCAGAAAAAGGTAGATTATTGAAATGTGGGTTTTGTGATCAGACGTGGTTTTTTAACAAAGATGAAAACGTGCAAATTAAATCATCAGCAGAAGAGTTAATTAACGAAAAAAAAACTACTATTAGAGATAAGAAAATTGCCAAACCTATATCAAATTTTTCAATTCACGCAAAAAAAGGATCTGAATTAGTAAAATACCAACCTAAATATAATTTAACTTTTGGAAAATTTCTGAGCTATATAATTGTTTCTATAATAACTTTTGTTGCAATCATAATTGTATTAGAAACATTTAAAGACCCTTTAAGTGGTATTTTTCCAGATCTGGAACTCGTGTTATATAATTTGTTTGAAACCTTGAGAGACTTAATACTTTTTGCTAAAGATTTAAATTAATATGATTAATTATTTATCAAAACCCTTTATTTGGTTTTTTAAACTTGAGGCTGCTAGTGGTTTGGTTTTATTATTTGCTGCAATTATTGCATTGATAATAAGCAATTCAGGTTTATCAGAATTATATTTTTCAACCTTAAATCAATATTTATTTATTGGTATAAATAATTTTGGATTAAAATTATCTGTTCTTCATTGGATAAATGATGCTTTAATGGCAATATTCTTTTTTTTCGTCACTTTGGAAATCAAAAGAGAATTTTTACAAGGTGAACTTTCTAATATAAAACAAGCATTACTCCCAATAATTGCAGCAGTTGGTGGAATGTTAGTCCCAGCATTGTTTTATGTATTTATAAATTTTGGAGATAGCGAAACAATGAATGGATGGGCAATACCCTCGGCTACAGATATAGCCTTCTCACTTGGAGTGCTATCTTTATTGGGAAAAAGAGTTCCTTTATCATTAAAAGTATTTTTAACTGCTCTTGCAATAATTGATGATTTAGGTGCTATTGTGATTATTGCATTATTTTATTCTGGAGATTTAAGTATTAAGTATTTAAGTTTAATGCTCTTAGCATTTTTGATATTGCTAGTTATTAATAAATTTAATATTAGAAAATTCTTACCTTATTTAATTATCGGTATTTTTCTTTGGGATTTTACTCATAATTCTGGAATACATGCAACAATTGCAGGTGTTTTATTAGCAATGACTATACCTCATCGTAAAAAAGAAAAAGATTTTTCTCTTTTAATCAAAATTGAGCATGCGATTAGTCCCTATGTTGCTTTTGGTATAATGCCTTTATTTGCATTTGCAAATGCCGGTGTTTCTTTAGAAGGTTTATCCTTTGCTTCATTATTAGATAAGGTTCCATTAGGTATTGTGCTAGGGCTATTTCTTGGTAAACAACTGGGTGTATTTATATTTTCGTATATATCTATAAAGTTAAAAGTAGCTCAAATGCCCAACAATACGAGTTGGTATAATTTTTATGGGGTGGGAGTTCTCACAGGGATTGGTTTTACAATGAGTTTATTTGTAGGAAATTTGGCATTCGCTGAAAACATGCAATATATGGATGGTGTAAAAATAGGTGTATTAACTGGGTCTTTATTATCCACTTTATTTGGTTATTTTTTGATATTACTTACACCAAACAAACCTAACAAATGAGAAAAATAATATTTCTAATAACTATAATTATGTTTTTTTTTAAAACTTCAGCTACAGCAAATTATGAAAAAAAAATTTACGATTTCAGTATTAAAGACATAACTGGTGAGACAATTAATTTCAAAGATTACAAAAATAAAGTTATTTTAGTTGTAAATACAGCTAGTTACTGTGGTTTCACAAGACAGTATGATGAATTACAGAAATTATGGGATTTATATAAAGAAAAAGGTTTGATTGTACTTGGAGTTCCATCCAATTCATTTAATCAAGAAAAAAATAATAATGAGGAAGTAAAAGAATTTTGTGAAGTAAATTTTAATATCAACTTTCCATTGACAGCTATAACAGAAGTTAAAGGTCAAAATGCTCATGAAATCTTCAAATGGGCAAAAGAAAATTACGGTAAATCAGCAGTTCCTAAGTGGAATTTTTACAAAATTTTAATAAATAAAGATGGCGAGATAGAAGATACATTTTCATCTATGACTAAACCAATGTCAAAAAAGCTAATTAAAACTATAGAAAATATTCTATAATTTAACCGTTAAACCATCATGCGCAGGAATAACATTTTTAGGAAGTAATTTTTTAAGGACTTTGTAATCTAATACGGGTGATAAATTTGTAAGGATAGCTTTTCTTGGTTTAAATTCTTTAATTAAAGCCAGTGATGTTTCTAAATTAAAATGTGACGGATGAAAATTATACCACAAACAATCTATTATCAAATATTTTAAGTTTTTAAAATATCTAAAATCTTTTTTATAAATTTTGTTTACATCACTTATGTAAGCTAGTTTTTTATTAATTATAAAACAATTTGATTTAACCTTCCCATGGTCAACCATAATCGATTGGATACTAATCCTCTTTTTATTACTTTTTGTAATTATATATTTGGGCAACTTATGTATTTTAAGAGTTGCAGGGTATTCTTTTGAATAGCTTTCAAATATATATGAAAATGTAGATTTAAGATATTTTGAAGTAAATTTATCAGCATAAACATCAAGTTGTTTTCTACTATTAATATAAAAAGATCTCAGATCATTAATTCCATGGGTTTGATCACCATGCATATGAGAAAATAACACTTTATTAATCTTTTTTATTTTATGTCTTAAAAGTTGTTGTCGTAGATCGGGAGAGGTATCAATAAGAATATTTTCATCTTTAGTTTTGATTAAAGCAGAGCATCTTGTTCTGTAATTTTTTTTATTTTTAGGATCACAATTACCAAAGAAACCATCTGGTCTTGGCACACCCATCGAACTTCCACAACCTAAAATAATAAATTTCATTATTTTAGATCAAAAAAAAGTTTATTGAAATTCTCTGTAGTTTTTTTAATAAGACTTTCTTTGGATATGTCTTTAATCTCAGCTAATTTTGTGGCTGTATAATCAATAAATGATGGTTCATTTTTTTTTCCTCTTTTTGGAACGGGCGCTAAAAAAGGGCTATCTGTCTCAATTAAAATATTATCCATTGGAATAGATCTGAAAGTTTCTTGCAAGTCTAATGAATTTTTAAAAGTAATGATACCACTAGCTGAAAAAAAAGAATTTAATGTCATTAGTTTTTCTGAGAATTCTTTTGAACCAGTAAAACAATGCATTAAAATTTTCAGATTTTCATTTTTATATTCATTTAAAATGTCAAAAGTTTCTTCTTCTGCATTTCTTGAATGAACAATTAATGGAATATTAGTTTTTATGGATGCATCTATATGTTCTTTAAAACTTGCTATCTGTTTGTCTTTTTCACTATTATTGTAATAAAAATCTAAACCAGTTTCTCCAATTCCAATGATTTTTGAATTTTCATTCAAATTTTCAACTATTTGTTTTGAGGTAATAATATTTTTAGAACTTTCATGAGGGTGAATTCCAATAGTGCCGTATATGATCTCATCCCGATTGATTAACTCTTTAACTCTAGCGAAACTCTCAAAAGATGTTGATATAGTTAACAATTTTTCTATACCTACATCTTTAGATCTTTGTAGGACATTAGATAAATCACTCAATAAAGGCTCATGATCTAGATGGCAATGTGAGTCAATCATTTTTTTTTTCTATTTTTTTAAAAAGTATATCGATCTTATTTAATTTTTTACCTTTTATTAAATATTCATTATCCGAAATTGAGCTTAATTCTACTTTTTTTTCATCGATTTCAAAAATATTTAATACTTTTAAAGATGATTCTGGAATTATTGGATACAATAATAAGCTTATTTTTCTTACAATTTCTAATGTTGTGTAAACAATAGTATTTAATCTAATTTGATCATCTTTCTTTTTCCATGGTTCTTGATCATTGAAATATTTATTAGCTTCAAAAAGAGAACTGACAATATAATCGATGTAAAAATTGATGTTTTGATTATCAATTTTAGATCTAATATTATCTAAATTATCTTTAAACTTATTTAGTATCAACAAATCTTCCTCTTGAAACTTAATAGTTAATGGAATTTTACCATCGCAATTTTTATTGGCAAAAGCAGTTACACGCTGACATAAATTTCCATAATTGTTAGCTAAATCACTATTAATACAATCTTCAAGTCTCTCTTGAGATATATTTCCGTCATTACCAAAAGAAACTTCTTTGATTAAATAATATCTTAAAGGATCTAAGCCGTACTCTTTAATTATTTCTAATGGATCCAGTATGTTTCCCTTTGATTTTGACATTTTTTCTTCCCCAGATAATATCCAACCATGTCCATAAACTTTCTTGGGTAAGTCAATTTTTGCTGCTAACAAAAAAGCAGGCCAATAAACAGCATGAAATCTAAGTATATCTTTTCCAATTAAATGAATTGTTGCTGGCCAAAATTTTTTAAATAAATCATCATCTTTATCTGGATAATTTAATGCACTTAAATAATTTGTTAGAGCATCAAGCCAAACATATATTACATGGTTTTTATTATTTGGAACAGGTATACCCCAAGAAAAACTTTTTCTACTAACAGAAAGATCATTAAGACCACTTTTTACAAAACTAATTACCTCGTTTTTTCTAGACTCAGGTAATATGAAATCTGGATTCTTTTCATAAAATTCTAATAAAGGTTTCTGCCATTTAGAAAGTCGAAAAAAATAAGACTCTTCCTCTATCCATTCAACGTTAGATTTTGAGGATTTTGCAATTTTTTTTCCCTCAATTTCCTCTATTTCATCTTCATTATAAAAAGCCTCATCTGAAACTGAATACCATCCAGAATAATTAGATAAATAAATGTCATCATTTTTTTCAAGAAGAGACCATAGATGCTGAACTGTTTTTTTATGTCTATTCTCAGTAGTTCTTATAAAATCTGTATTAGATAAATTTAATGTTTTTGAGAGATCTTTAAATGTTTGACTAATTTGATCACAGAATTCCTTAGGCTTCTTTCCTGCTTTTTCGGCTGATCTTTGTATCTTTAAACCGTGCTCATCTGTACCAGTTAAGAAATGAACATTATAATCATCAATTGATTTAAATCGTGCAAAAAAGTCAGCAATAATACTCGAATATGCATGCCCCATATGAGGTCTTCCAGATGGGTAATATATCGGAGTAGTAATATAAAAATTTTTATCCATTTAAAATTTT
>CACNZK010000012.1 GCA_902625035.1 uncultured Pelagibacteraceae bacterium | reverse complement strand
TCTGTGCAATTCTATCATTGTTATTAATTTTAAAGTTTTTTTTACCATGATTAAATAAAATGACTTTTATTTCTCCTCTATAATCACTATCAATTGTACCCGGTGTATTTAAAACACTAATATTATTTTTTGCCGCTAATCCCGACCTTGGTCTGATCTGAATTTCATATTCTTTAGGAAATGCAACTGATAATCCAGTTGGTACTAGGCAAGATTCTCCTGGCTTTAATTCAATTGATTTATCTATGTATGCCATCAGGTCCATACCAGATGCGCCATTAGTTTTATACGTCGGTAATTTAACAGAAGGTTCTAATTTTTTTACTAAAACTTTAATCATTAGTTTAAATGATTAATAATTTTTTCAACTAATTCGTCTGAAATTTCTGACTTAGATTTATATTTAAGTCTGTCTATTTTTTTATCTTTATAAAAAATTGATACCTCATTAAAATCTGAGTCAAAACCAATTGACTCATTTGATACATCATTTGCAACTATCCAGTCACAGTTTTTTTCACTTAGTTTTTTATTAGCATAGTTTTCTAAATTATTCGTTTCAGCTGCAAAGCCTACCACAAGTTTTGGTCTTAAGGAATTGTGATTGGAAACATAGTCAAGAATATCTACATTCTTCTCCAATTCTAAATTTATTTCATCTTGTTTTTTTAACTTTATGTTTGAGGCTTTTTTTACTTTATAGTCGCAAACTGCTGCTGAAAATATCGCAACATCGGCTGGTAAACTTTTTAGTGTTGATTGAAACATTTCTTCAGCAGTTTCAACCTTGATCAAATTAATATCGTTATTTATTTCTAAATTTGTTGGTCCTGAAATTAAAGTTGTGTCAAAACCCTTTTTTGATAATGATTTTGCAATTTCATAACCTTGCTTACCACTTGATTTATTTGATATATATCTTACCGGATCAATGTACTCTTTGGTTGGTCCTGCAGTTACGATTGCCTTTAATTTATTTTTTAGTTTTAAATT
Source organism: uncultured Pelagibacteraceae bacterium (assembly GCA_902625035.1). Classification (GTDB taxonomy): domain Bacteria; phylum Pseudomonadota; class Alphaproteobacteria; order Pelagibacterales; family Pelagibacteraceae; genus Pelagibacter. Next base: position 31,294 of record CACNZK010000012.1, on the reverse strand, counting down.
TTGGAAATAAGTTTTAAGCTCATTTATTATCTGTTTTGGTTCTGACATTTTACCTTCACCATATTCTCCACATGCCATATCTCCAATTTCAGGACCAATTAATTCATATTTATAGTTTTTAAGTTTTGTTATATTTTGTTTAGTTGACTGATGTTCCCACATTCTTACATTCATCGCAGGAGCAATAAAAATTTTTTTATTTGAAGCAAGAGCAACAGTAGATGCTAAATCGTCTGAATTTCCGTTAGCAAGTTTAGATATTGTATTAGCTGTTGCAGGTGCAATTAAAATGAGGTCTGCCCATCTTGAAAGACTAATGTGATCCATTTCTGCTTCATTTTCTACACTAAAAAGATCCTGATAAACTTTAGATTGAGATAGCGAAGTAATTGAAAGAGGCGTAACAAATTCAGCACCACTTTTAGTAAGAATTGTTTTTATACTTACACCATCTTTTTTTAAAAGCCTGATTAATTCAAGACTTTTATATGCGGCTATACCTCCACAAATTATTAATAAGATTTTTTTATTATTCAAGTTACTCATGGAGTGAATTAAAATACCAATAGACCAAAAATTACAAGGACTAAAAAGCCAACAATAGATTGATTTCTAAAAGTAGTCATTTCTGATTTTTTTGTATTTAAAGCATTGTAAGAATTTGAATTTTGTGGAATTTGTCCACTCGCTAGATATGTTAAAGCTTGATTTGCTTTATCCATTATCTCAGGGAATTCTGGTAATCTTTTAATAACTTCCGAAGTACTTTCAATTGTCTCATTAATTGTGGTCATAGGATCTTTGGTCTCTCTTAACCAATTTTCTAGGACAGGTTTAGATGTAGTCCAAATGTTTGTATTTGGATTTAATTTTCTAGCTACTCCCTCAACAACGACCATTGTTTTTTGCAGCATAAGAAGCTGAGGCTGTGTTTGCATATTAAATTTTTCTGTAACATCAAATAATTGTTTTAATAACTTACCACCAGAAATATCTTTTACTGTTTGACCAAAAATTGGTTCACCAATTGATCTTAGAGCTTGGGCAAGGTCATCTATAGGAACTTCTTTAGGAACCAGTCCAGCTACTAAATGTACCTCTGCAACTTTACGATAATCTCTTTGAATAAAACCAAATAGTATTTCCGCTAAAAATCTTTTACTCATTTTATCAAGCCTACCCATTATTCCAAAATCGATTGGAACTATATGACCATTATTATCTATAAATATATTTCCTTGATGCATATCAGCATGAAAAAATCCATCTCTCACTGCATGTCTTAGAAAATTTTGGATAATGTCATTTGCAATTTTTTCAGTATTTAAGTTTCTTTTTTTTAGTTCTTCTGTTTCTCGAATTGAAATTCCATCAACCCAATCTAATGTCATCACATTTTCACTTGTAAAGTTCCAATAAATTTGTGGAATTCTAAATCCAACATCATTTTTTGTATTTTCTGCGTACTCATTTGCAGCTGCAGCCTCAAATCTTAGGTCCATCTCTAGGTTAGTTATTTCCTTTAATAAGAAAACTACCTCGACTAATTTTAGTCTTTTAGTTTTCTTAATAAAAGACTCAATTAGAAAAGCAAATAGCATCATTGCATCTATTTCCTCATTAAAGATTTTTTTAATATTTGGACGTAAAATTTTTATAGCTACATCTTTAATAGTCCCATTATCATTAATTTGCGCTTTATGAACTTGTGCTATCGAAGCAGCGGCTACTGGTTCACTTAAGTCTATAATTGAATTATATACATCCAAACCTAAATCATTTTTAATTATTTCTTTTGCCTCAATTAATGAAAATGGTGGGAGTTTGTCTTGAAGATTTTCAAGTTTTTTAGAAAGTTCTTCTCCAATAATATCTGGACGGGTTGCAAGAAATTGCCCAAGTTTAATAAAAGTTGTACCCAAAGACTCCAACGAGTCAGATAAACGTTCACCCTCACTTTTATATTCATCTATTTTTTTTTTTGAGGACAGAGATATTGATAAAATCTTAAATAAAATTTTTATTAAAAAAGGTGGCTCATGAAATTTTGAGACTATGTTTAATATGTCCGATTTCGCAACTTTTCTACCAATTTTAAATAAAGTGAATAATTTTTTAATCATTAAATTTTCCAACCACTATGAATCGAAACTATACCGTTAGTTAAATTTCTATAATTACATTTTTTAAAGTTATTATTTACCATTAACTCCAATAATTCATCTTGATTGACAAATTCCTCGATACTTTTTATTAAATATTCATAAGGTTCTTTTTTACCAACTATATATTTACCAATGAAAGGTATCAGTTTTGAATAATGCTTGTAAATATACTCAAAATTTTCATTTTGTATTTTAGAAAATTCTAAACATAAAAATCTTCCACCAGGCTTCAATACTCTGTAAGCTTCAGATAAAACCTTGTTTAAGTTTGTTGCATTCCTTAAACCAAAACTTATTGTGTAAAAATCAAAAGAATTTTCTTTTGAGGGAAGCTTTTCAGCTTTAGAAATTATCCAATTGATATTTTTGTAATTTATTAACTTAGCTTTACCTTTTTTAATCATTCTTTCATTTGGATCAACACAAGTTATGTTGTTGTTGTCATCAGTGCTATCTAAAAAAAGTTTTCCAATATCACCAGTACCGCATGCTACGTCGATTAAATTTTGATTACTCGATGGATTCATCATATTAATTAAATTTCTTTTCCAAAGTCTATGAACCCCAAGCGACATAAAGTCATTCATTAAATCATATTTATCAAAAACTTGATCAAATACTCCTTGAACTAATCCTTTTTTATTTTGAAGATATTGTTTCATTTTTAATTAATTATAAGTGTAATATAATATCAAATGCCAGAATTACCAGAAGTAGAAATTGTAAAACAATCACTTACAAAAAATATAAAAGGAAAAAAAATAATAAAAGTTTCAGTAAGAAATAGAAATTTGAGATTTAAAGTAAAATCATCATTTGAGCACAATTTAAAGAATAAACTTATCTCAAACATTAGTAGATTTTCTAAGTATTTGATAATAGAGCTTGAAAATCAAAGCTTTTGCATCATCCATCTTGGAATGTCCGGAACTATTCATATAGTGAAAAACAAAAAAAATCATTCATTCTCAAATACTAGTTTTTATAGCTCACCAAATTTACCTAAAAAACATAATCATATTGAGTTTTTTTTTAAAGATTTAAGAATGATTTATAATGATCCAAGAAGATTTGGTTTTTTTCAATTAATTTTAAATAAAAATATTTTAAATAAAAAATTTCAAAATTATGGTCCAGAACCTTTTGATAAAAAATTTAATTCAAGATATGTTACTAAATATTTTGAAGGTAAAAATAAAAGTATAAAAAATTTTTTGATAGACCAAAGATTTGTTTCAGGAATTGGAAACATTTATGCAAGTGAAATTTTGTATTTATCTAAAATTCACCCACTTAAAGCAGCAAAACAATTAAGTATATTGCAATGTAAAAAATTAATTCTTAATTCAAAAAAAATTTTACTTAATGCTATAAAAAAAGGTGGTTCAACAATTAGGGATTTTAAAAATACAACAGGCAATACCGGTCATTTTCAAAAAGAATTCCAAGTCTATGGTAGAAATAATTTAAATTGTAAAAGAGCAGGCTGCTTTGGTAAAATTTGCAAAATTAATCAATCAAATAGATCTACTTTTTTATGCAAAAATTGTCAAAAAATGTGAATATGTTATTGACCATACCTAATTAAGAAGCTATACCCCTGCAAAATAATGGCCAATACAAAATCAGCAATCAAGAGAATAAGACGAATATCAAAGCAGACAGTCGTTAATAAAGCTAGAAAAAGTAAATATAAGAATGCGTTAAAGAAGATGAACGCTCTAATTGAAAGTAAAGAGAAAAAAGAGGCTTTAAAATTCTTACCTAAGTTGAATTCAGAGCTTATGAAAGTTGCAAAAACTGGAATTATAAAAAAACAAAACGCATCTAGAAATATTTCGAGAATTACAAAAAAAATAGCGTCATTATAATTTTCTATACCTCAAGTTGATTCAACCTTAAGAATACGCATTATATATAAGCTAGTGACTTAATATTACAATATTTAGAATTAGTAAAAAAATATTATATTTAATTCAATCATAAATTTTATTTTTTTTTTAATACACAAAAAAAAAAATTGTCAAAGAATTTTTTGAAAAAATTTTTTTGCACAATCCCAGATTTAATTTTTTTTTAATTTAAGAAAATAATTTGTTGCATTGAGAACCATAAATGATGTAACTGGACTCTCTCCAAAAAAATGAGCAAAACTTATACAAACAAAAATTTTGACAAAACTAACTTAGACTGGTCATTAATTCAATCAGACTTAAAAATTAAACTAGGTATAGATGTTTACGATAGTTGGATTAAAAAAATTGGATTATTTGAGGAATTTAATAATTATATTTTGCTTGCAGTTCCTACTAGGTTTATTCGTGATTGGATCACATCAAGATATTTAGATCAGATCTTACAAACTATAAAAAAACATAAAAAAGAAATTATAAGAATAGAATTTAAAATCATTGAGAATAAAGACAATACTTTTACCAATTCAAACAATAAGAATAAAATAAGTGATGTAGAGAATATTTCATTTATCAAAGACTCATACCTTCAATATAATCGAATAGACCCAAATAAGAGATTTGAAAATTTTTTAATTGGTTCAAGTAATAAGATCGCTTTTGAAGCTTCTTTAAAAGTTTCAGAAAACATTTCATATTATAATCCACTTTATGTTTACGGCGGTGTTGGACTAGGGAAAACTCATTTATTAAACTCAATTGGACATGAAATGAATAAAAACAAAAAAGTAATGTTTATTTCTGCCGAGCGATTTATGTACCAATTTGTTAAATCAATAAAATCTAACGATATGGTTAAATTTAAAGAGTATTTTAGAAACACCGATGTATTAATAATAGACGACATACAATTTATGAATGGGAAAGAGGCTATGCAAGAGGAGTTTTTTCACACTTTTAACGCTCTTTTAGAGAAAGGTTCACAAATTATTGTATCTGCTGATAGACCTCCGAATAAGTTAATTAGAATTCAAGAGAGAATAAAATCGCGTTTTTCTGGTGGATTAGTGGTGGATATTCAAAAACCTGAGTACGATCTTAGAAAAAAAATTCTTAATTATAAAATTGACGAGTTGATGAGTTTGTATTCAGGCAAATTAAATATTTCAGAAGAAATCAAAGATTTTATAAGTACCAAGATAACAACAAATGTGAGAGAATTAGTTGGAGCAGTAAATCGAATTGTCTCTTTTTCTAGAATTTATAATAAACTTCCAAATTTAGCTGAAACAAAAGTTGTTTTGAAAGATTTACTAAATTTAAACGAAAATGCTGTAACAATAGACTCAATACAAACTATTGTTTGTAAATTTTTTAAGATTAGTAAAAATGAAATGTTATCCTCGAGAAGGTCGAGATATTTAGTTAGACCTAGACAAACAGCAATTTATCTAACTAAACTTTTAACCACAAAGTCTTTACCTGAAATTGGACGAGAATTCTCTAATCGTGATCACACAACAATAATTCATTCGGTCAAAACTATAGAACAATTAAAGGAAAAAAACCCGGACATGAAGGATAATATTAATAAATTAAAAAATATCATACTTTACAACAGGGAAAATGAAATTTAGTGTTAATCAAAAAGATCTTCAAGAAGCTTTAAGTTATTGTCAGGGAGTAATTGAAAAAAGAAGCACTCTTCCAATATTATCAAATGTTTTATTAGATGCTTGTAATTCAAAACTAACAATTACCGCAACAGATTTAGATTTAATTTTTGTTCATCAAATAAGTAATGTTGAAATTTTACAGGAGGGGAAAACAACCACTTCTTCATCTATAATGTTTGATATTGTAAGAAAGTTCTCTCCAGATAAAAAAATTAATCTATCAATGAATAATGATAGTAAACTTCAGCTTGAGTCTGAGCAATCAATATTTAATTTGAATTGTATAAGCTCTACAGAGTTTCCATTGACTGATGAAAACTTTAATCAAAACGATTTTACAATTAATTCAAAAAATTTCTTAAAACTGCTAAATAAATGTAAATTTTCAGTTTCTAGTGACGAGACAAGACACTACTTGAGTGGTATTTATTTTCATCAAACTGAGGTTGAGGATAAGGTTTATCTTACAGCGGCAGCAACTGATAGTCACAGGATGTCCATATCCAAAATTAAGATAAATGAAAAGATTAATTTTGATCCAATAATTCTGCCAAAGAAAACTATTTTTCAACTTTGTAATTTACTTGATAGTTACGATGGAGATCTAAAAATATCAAATTTAAAATCAAAAATAAAGTTTGAGTTAACTAATAGTATTTTAATTTCAAAATTAATTGATGGGAAATTTCCAAATTATATACAAGTGATTCCTAAAAATAATCAAAAAAAATTAGAGACTGATTTAAAACCATTTCTAGGATCTATTGATAGGGTAGCATCTGTTTCTTTAGACAAAAAAGATGGTGTGAAATTTCAATTATCTCAAGATAACCTGAATTTATCTGTTAATAATACAAATAGTGGAGATGGTAATGAAACTCTTAATGTAAAGTTTAGTTATGATTTAGAAATAAGTTTTAATTCTAGATATTTAATCGATGTAGCATCACAGCTTGAAGGAGACAAAATAGAATTATTTTTTAATGACTCAGGGTCTCCAGCTTTAATAAAGGACCCAAGTGATTTTGATAGTATATATGTTGTGATGCCAATGAAGGGTTAATTGATCAAATCTAACTCTGAGTAGATTTTATCCTCTAAGGTTTTAAGAAACATCTCTTTATTTAAATTATTATTGATACGTGACAATATGGAAATAGTTATAGTTTTATTGGAAGCTTTTCTTCCTGATTTAGGCCAGACATATCCAGAATTAATTGCAATTGGCTGACATACAATTTTAAGTCTCTCATAAATTCTAGATGCTCCTTTTTTAAAGGGTGGTCGTTCATTTGGTAAAACTCTAGTTCCTTGAGGAAAAATTATTAGAGGTCTATCTGAATTTGCAACTACACTTGAAATTTCATCATAAAAGCTAAGATTATCTTTTGTTATTTGACCTCTTTTAATAGAAATAGATCCAATTTTTTTCAAATACCACCCAAATATTGGTATAAGTAGTAATTCTTTTTTAAGAATAAATACTGGCGAGTTAAATAAAGTTTGAAGAAAAAAAGTTTCAAACATCGACTGGTGTGATGCTGCTATAAAAAATTTTTCATCTCTTATAATATTTTCAGTTCCTTTAATTATGATTTTTGTTGAGAGAAAAAATTTTAAACAAAAACCTGTCCAGTACCCCATTAACCTACCTCCTAATAATACTACTCGTTTAGGTAAGAAAAATGAGGGTAAAAAAAGTATTGAAATAATAAAAATACCAGTAAAAAAAAATAATGAAAATATAAAGTTTCTTAACATTTTACTAGAAGCTAGATTATTTCCGTGTACTTTTGTCTCTTTCTAATCACATTAATTTTTGAACCTTTAATTAATAATTCTATTGGTTTAGGTCTGAGATTGTAATTAGAGCTCAAAGACATACCATAAGCGCCAACATCACATATAGCTATTAAATCTTTTTCTTTTAATTTTTGAAATTTATTTAATGTTATAAATCTATCGGTGCTTTCACAAATTGGACCAACAAATTCATAAGTTTTATTTGACGTCTTGTTAGATTTTATTAATGGCAATATCCTATGAATTGCTCCATATAGCGCGGGTCTCATTAAATCATTCATAGCAGCATCTAAAATTATAAATTTTTTTCTACCACTATCTTTAATATATATAATTTTACTAATTAAAAGACCGGTGTTACCAATTATAGATCTACCAGGTTCGAATATAATTTTTACATTATGTTTTCTAAGAAAATTATTAATTGCATTGTTATACTTTTTATAATTGAGTGTCTTATTTTTATCTGAATAATTAATACCCATACCCCCACCTAAATCAACAAATTCAAATTGATGATCAGTTTTGTCTAAGATGTGGCTGACAGCTTTTAGCATTTTCCCATAGGGCTTATGATCTAAAATTTGACTTCCTATATGAACACTCAAACATTTTAAGTCTATATTTTTTGAATTTTTACAAAAATCTACAATTTTATAAAATGTATTTTTATTTACTCCAAATTTATTTTCTTTTTTTCCAGTAGAAATTTGTTTAAGTGTTTTTGCATCTGTGTTAGGATTAAATCTAACTCCAACTCTAACTTTTTTATTTTTTAATTTTGCAAGCCTATTTATCTCCATTATCTCACTCAATGACTCAGCATTAATGAGTAATATTTTTTTGTTAATTGCAAAATTTAATTCACTGGAGGTTTTTCCGACTCCAGAAAATACAATTTTATTTGGTTTTATTCCTGCTTTTAAGGCTATCATAAGCTCACCTAAAGAAACTACATCAGCCCCTAAACCGAATTTTTTAATTTCTCTTATCAAACTAACATTGGTATTAGATTTAACTGCAAAACAAATTAAAGGTGAAAAAGATTTAAAATTATCTTTAAATTTATTTACATTATCTTTTAATTTTGAAAATGAATAACAATAAAAAGGTGTTCCAAACCTTTTAGCAATTTTCTGGAAATTGACTTTTTCTACTGTCAGTCTTTTGTTTATATACTTCATGAAACTTTGTTAATAATAATTGTTGATATTTTAATTTCTTTACTCGAGGACTTATATTCAGGATCACTCTTCTTTCCACAAGAAACTAAAATACAACAAAATAAAATAACAAATGTAATTTTTTTAATCATCTCAATTTTTTATATTTCCTTATCATCTTTTTGATATTATCAAAAGATGTTCCACCATACGATTTTTTGGAATTAACAGAATTCTTTAAATCAAGCACTTTAAGTAAATCATTTGTTACTGTAGGTTCTATCTTTTTTAGATCTTCCAAGGATAATTCATTTAGCTTTTTCTTTTTCTTTTCGGCTAAATTCACTACCAAGGCTGTTTTTTGGTAAGCTTTCCGAAAAGACATTGAATTATTTTTTACAAGATAATCAGCTAAATCAGTTGCGGTAATGTATCCTGAGTAGGCTAATTCAATCATTCTTTTTTTATTAGGACTTACATTTTTAAGAATTTCATTAAATACTTTTAAACTTTCAAAAAGTACATCATAGGATTTAAAAATGATTTCTTTATCATCTTGAAGATCTTTGAAGTACGAAAGAGGCAATCCTTTTAATATAGTGAACATTGAAAATAAATTACCAAAAGTAATTCCTGATTTACCTCTTAAGTATTCTAAAAGATCAGGATTTTTTTTTTGTGGCATAATTGATGAACCAGTTACTATTTTATCTGAAAGGTTAATCAGATTGAAACCATCAGAATTCCAGATAATTAGTTCTTCAGCGATTCTTGATAAATGCAATGAACAAACAGAAACGCTGTAAAGAAAATCTAAAACAAAATCTCTATCCGCTACAGTATCAATTGAATTATTAGTAGGTCTTTCAAAACCAAGTTTTTTTGTAGTATAATTTCTATCAATGTTGAATGAAGTTCCAGTTAATGCAGCAACACCTAATGGGTTTTCATTTAAACTTTCTAGATTACTTTTAAACCTGTCTTTATCTCTCTTAAACATTTCCACGTATGCCATTAAATAATGTGCGAACGAAACTGCTTGGGCATTTTTCAAATGAGTAAAACCTGGCATTATAGTTTCTACGTTTTTCTCAGCTAAATTAATTGAACTATTAATTACATTATCCAACATTATGCTTATCTTATGATTTGCTGATTTAATCCAGATTTTAAAGTCTGTTATTACTTGGTCGTTTCTAGATCTTGCTGTGTGAACATACCCGGCTTCTTCACCAATTATTTCAAACAGACGTTTTTCAATATTTATATGAATGTCCTCATATTTTTTATTAAATTTAAACTTTTTATTAGATATTTCTTTTTCAATCTTATTTAGTCCGTAAATAATTTTGTTTTTTATTTTAAAAGAAATTATTTTTTGTTTAAATAGCATTTCCACATGGGCAATAGAACCTTTTATGTCCTCTTTATAAAGTCTTTTATCTACATCAATAGAACTACCCATTTTTTGTGAAAGATTAGATGAATTATTTTTAATTCTCGTATTCCATATTGTCTGGTTGTTTTTATTTTTTACCATGATAATTAATTATACCTATTTAAAATGAGATTTTTAACAATATTTATTTTAATGCTATCAAATTCTTTTGCTGGTGAAGTTATCGATATAAAAAATTTAGTCATTAATAAAGAGTTAAAAAATTATGATGATATAACGTTTTTAGACATTAAAAATAATGAATTAAACTTAAATGATTACAAGGGAAATCTAGTTATATTGAATTTTTGGGCAACTTGGTGTGCTCCATGTAAAGATGAAATGCCATCTTTGGATTTATTGGCTGAAAATTCTAACTTAGATAATCTGAAGATATTTCCGATAAACATTGGCAAGGATACTGATCAAAAATCTATGATCTTCTTTAAAGATTTAGAAATAAAAAACTTAGAAATATATTTTGACTCACCCAATACATTGGCTAAGAAATTTAAATTAAGAGGTCTTCCCACCACTATATTTTTTAATAAAGAAGGACTTGAGTTTGCAAGAATAATTGGATCAATCGACTTTGTTGATAAAAAATTTATTACGTGGTTGAGCAACTATAATTAATTTTTAAAAAAATATGCAAAACTTATTAATGCTATAATTGCTATAAATTGTAGCAAGACTCTTAATTGCATTAATTTGTTAGAGTATTTTTTACTTGTTTCTCCACCTTTAAATAAAGTTCCAATACCAAGAATTAGAACTAAGCCAACTGCTAGCAGTAAGATTATAGATAAAATTTTTACTAATATTCCAGAAATCATAAAATTATAGTAGGCTGTTTTATAGATAAAAAAACATAAATCAATTACTATGACATTTTGCCTTGATACAACCATTATAAAACCAGAAAAAAATGTAAAAATTGAAAATGCAGTCATTTTACTTCATGGGTATGGAGGCGATGGTAAAGATATAAGTATGCTTTCATTAAATTGGAAAAGGCACCTTGCAAATACAATTTTTCTCTGTCCTAATGGTCATGAAACTTGTCCAATAAATCCATCTGGCTATCAATGGTTTGATCTTACAAAAGATGATCCAAATTACATTTTAGAGCAATCAATTAAGGCTGAAAAAAAATTAAACCAATTCATAGATGAAATAAAAATTAAATATAATTTAAAAAATGATAAAATTTGCTTATCTGGTTTTAGTCAAGGATGCATGATGTCAATCAATTTAGGGCTTACATCTGAAAATAAATTTTGTTGTGTAGTAGGTTTTTCGGGCAAGATAATTAATCAAGAGGACCTTAAACAAAGGAAGAAAACGTCAACGAGTATCTTATTAATTCATGGTGATTCTGATCAAGTTGTCTCACCCAACTACATGTTAGAAGCAAAAGATTTTTTTATTAGATCAAATATTGAAATAGATACTCATTTAATTAAAAATTGCGATCATCATATTCCTATAGAGGCTTCTAGTATAGCATTAAATTATATTTTAAAAAAAATAAAATGAGTGCTAAATATTGAAATCATTTTTTATTTAAGCTAAAATTAAGTTGTGAATAATTTTATTGAACAAAACGTCTCATTAGAAAAATGTCCTGCGTTAGTTTTAAATGCAGATTATAGACCTTTAAGCTATTACCCTTTATCATTGTGGTCTTGGCAAGATACAGTAAAGTCAGTTTTTTTAGATAGAGTTATTATAGTAAGTAGTTATGATAGAATTGTAAGAAGTCCATCATTTAAAATGCAGCTTCCAAGTGTTATTGCTCTTAAAGATTACATAGTCCCACAATCTCAACCAAGTTTTACAAGATTTAACGTTTTTTTAAGGGATAAATTTTCTTGTCAATACTGCGGAAGTGGAGAGGAATTAACTTTTGACCATCTTTTACCAAGATCTAAAGGTGGAGAAACACATTGGGATAATGTTGTAACAGCATGTTCAGCATGTAATGTTAAAAAAGGTGGTAAATTATTAAAATCCTCAGGAATGAAACTTAATCAGTATCCTTATCAACCATCAACTGAAGATCTACATAGAAATGGTAAGAATTTTCCTCCAAATTATTTACATAAAAGTTGGATGGATTATTTATATTGGGATGTAGAGCTTGAAGCTTAAGATTAAATTTTTTCAGAAATATTAATTGCTAATTTAGATCCAGTTTTAATAATTCTATCCATTATAGCATACAAACCTTTTTTAGTTGCGCCTTCTTCATAAGCAATGTCTTTATGATCTAATTCATCTTGTCTAAATTTTGTTATTTTCTTTTTTAGTTCTTCCTCATCAGGGCCTAGTTCATTAATCTGATTTAAATAATGTTTGTCAATAACTTCTTCAACAGATGCTGTGCATAGCATTGCAGCTTTTTTACCTAATAATGTAGAGCCAAATCCTAAACCTACTCCTAATAAATCCCATAAAGGCAAAAATTTTGTTGGTTCAATATTTCTTTTTTTTATTTCGTTTTCAAAAAATTGACAATGTTCTATCTCATGCTGCTTCATATCTTCAATTTTTTTTTTTAAATCATCATTTTTAACAATGGTATTTAAAGCTAATAATTGACCTTCATAGATTTTCACAGCACCTCTCTCACCAGCATGGTCAACCCTAATAAACTCTTGTACTCTTCTATTTGTTTTTTTCATATTTAGCAAAAATTTTAAAAAGCGTTATAATAAACAATAAACTTATTACTATATTAATACTTGTAAGTGATAATCCAAAAATCCTAAATGTCACATCTTTACAGCTTATTGTTTTCTCACTCAATTGTTTAAGCAAATCTTCTTTAGTTAAATTTTCGGTCAGACTCTTTACTCCACAAAAAGATGATTCTTGAAAAAAACTCTCTTCAATTCCATAATGATAAAATGAAATAGCAAAAGAGAAGATAAAAGTAAGAATTAATAACATAATAAAGAATTTTTGATTTTTTTTAATTAAAAAAATCGCCATTATTATCATAATGCTTAATCCATAAGGAATTCTCTCTATTAAGCATAAATTACAAGGCTGATGTCCAAGAACATATTCTATAAAAAAAGCGGAGATTAAAGCAATAAAGCTAAACAGAAAAATTATTTTTAAATGAAATTGAGATTTTAAATTAAACATTAGATTTATAAATTATATAAATTATTAACCCAATCATAAAAATTAATATTCCAATTATTGTAAACCATTTTGATCCATGCTTATCCATAAATTCACTAAATAAGTATCCAAACTTATAGGAGAGATATGAAACTAAAAAAAATCTTAATCCTCTAGAAATTAAGCTTATTAAAACAAAAATTAATAAATTAAAGCCTATGAGACCACTTGCAATAGTAAAAACTTTATAAGGAAGAGGAGTAAAACCTGCTAAAAAAAGTATTCCTAACCAAGCATAAAAACCATCATTTCTAACCAAGCTCTCTTTTATATTAAGTAGTTTATCCTCATAACCATAAAAATTCATGATCTGTGCTCCAAAATCAAAAAAAAATGCTCCAATTACATAACCGAGCATACCACCTAAAACTGAAAATATTGTTGTTATAAGAAAAATTTTTTTAAAATCTGTTTTTTTTGAAATTACCATTGGAATAACCATAACGTCAGGAGGAATAGGAAAAAATGAACTTTCGATAAATGACACAATCGCCAAGTAGTATTTAGAACTTTTGTGACCCGCCAAATCTAAACATTTTTTGTAAAGATTTTTAAACATTTTTTGGTTTTAATATAATTTTAGTTCTTATACTATTTAATAAATTATTTAATAATCGGGGCGAATGGCGGAACTGGTAGACGCGCACGACTCAAAATCGTGTTTCGCAAGAAGTGAGAGTTCGATTCTCTCTTCGCCCACCAAATTATGCAATTAAGTAGAATAAACAGTTTAGTAGAACTTTTTTTTACAAAGTATAAAGAAATAAACTCTGTTGCTGATAAGCCATTTTTAAAATGGTTAAAAGCAAATGAAAAAGATTTTTTGACTTGGGAACAAGTTTCGTCAAAAATTCAAATTTTATCTGAATACTTAAGAGAAAATTTAGCTGAAGGAGACCGGTGTATCCTATTATCTGAAAATCGACCTGAGTGGCTTATCTCTGACATATCAATTATGAATGCAGGTGGAGTCACGGTGCCATTATTTACAACTTATTCAGAGAAAGACTATGAATACATCATTAATGATTGTAAGCCAAAAATTTGTATCATCTCTAATGAAATCCAATTAAAAAAAATTGAAAAATTTATTTCAAATGAAATAAAAGTATTATCTATTGAAAACATAAATGAAAGTGTCGAGAATATAGAAAATATATTCGATAAATACCTAAAAAAAAAGAAATCAGATACTGGAATAATTTTTAATCAAAATCTTGAGAGGAAAGATCTTGCTTGTATAATTTATACATCTGGAACAACTGGTAATCCTAAAGGAGTAATGCTTAGTCATGGAGGAATTCTATCAAATTGTGAGGGAGCTCAAGAAATATTAAATCAAATAGTTCAAAATAGTGAACCTACTTTTTTAACATGGTTACCATTATCTCATTCATATGAGCATGCAGTTCAATTTGTTCAAATCTCGCTTGGTGCAAAAATTTATTATGCTGAAAGTCTAGAGAAGTTATTATCCAACATGTCTATTGCAAAACCCACTATTATGACAGCAGTTCCAAGATTTTATCAAAATTTATACAGTAAAATTTCAATGAATTTTTCAAAACAAAAAGGTTTTAAGAAAAAACTGATATCATCCACTATCTTACTTGGAATTAAAAAACTGAATAATGAAAATTTAACATTGAAAGAAAAACTAATCAATTTTCTTTGCGAAAAACTAGTAAGAAAAAAGATTAAAAATCAGTTCGGCGGAGAACTAAAGGCCTTTGTGTCTGGGGGTGGTGCTTTAGACCAAAAAATTGGAGAATTTTTAAATGCTATAGGATTGCCCACTCTTCAAGGCTACGGTCTTACTGAGGCCTCACCTGTGGTAAGTTGTAATATTCCTGGAAAAATCAAAATCAATACAGTCGGGCCTCCTTTTAAAACAAACAAAGTAGATATAGCTAAGGATGGTGAAATTTTAGTCAAAGGTGAAAATGTAATGCTTGGATATTGGAACATGAAAAAAGAGACAGCTGATGTTATAAAGAATGGCTGGTTGCACACTGGTGATATTGGAGAGATCACGGAAGATGGAAATTTAAAAATTACTGATAGAAAAAAAGAAATAATAGTTAGTCTTGGTGGAGATAACATCTCACCATCTAAAATTGAAAATTTATTATGTTTAAATGAAAAAATTAAACAAAGTTTTGTTTATGGAGATAAAAAAACTTATTTAGTTGCATTAATTGTTTCTGAAAGTAATGAAAATAAAAAAAATATTGAAATTTATTTAGAAAACCTAAATAAAACTTTATCTTTAGTTGAAAAAATTAAAAAATTTAAATTAATTAAAGAAGAATTTACAATTGATAATGGAATGTTAACACCAACATTAAAACTAAAAAGAAAAAAAATCTTGGAAAAATATAAAGATGATTTGGAAAAACTTTATTAATCTAATAAAAATATTTGATTATAAAGCGCATAAACATTAACTTTTTTACACTTTAGATTATTAAAAAATTTTTATTTTAAATTTTATTTTTTTTAAAATTAAAACTTTAATTAAAGAATTGACATAACGTGTATAAAAAAATAAAAATAACTTAATAACGAATCATTTTGATTCGTTTAACTAAAAAAGGGAGCTAAAGATGCCTAAGAGAAGAAAAAAAGCAAAGAAGGCTAAGAAAAAAGCTAAGAAAAAAGCTAAAAAAAGAAGAAGAAGATAATAACTTAGTATTCTTTATAAAAAACGCTTCTCATAACTTTTTGTGTGGGAGGCGTTTTTTTTAATCCTCTATTTGCTCTTCAACATCTGAAATTGACTCTTCAACAGGTAAATCATTATTATTTGATGTTTTAGGGGTTTTATCTCCCTCGTTTACATCTTTAGTAAGATTTCTTTTTAGAGCTTTATCTAATTTTTTTTGTGTTTCCTCTTTTGATACATTTAAAACTATTTGAAACTCAGAAATAATTCTTTCATAAGCTTTTTCAAAAAGTTGTCTTTCACTGTAAGATTGATCAATCATTATATCGTCGCCTTTGTTCAAATCTCTTACTACCTCGGCAAGTTCATAAATTTTTCCAGATGAAATCTTTGCTTCGTATTCTTGTGCTCTTCTACTCCACATAGATCTTTTAATTTTGGGTTTACTTTTTAAAATTGATATACTTTTGTTTACTTGATTAATTGTGGAGAGTGGACGCAAATTAGATTGTTTATTTACTGGTACCATTCCATTTGCTTTATCTTTTTCAAATTTTATGATGTAAGTTTCTACATCAATACCTCCAATATTTATTTTTTTAAATTCAGTTATTTGGCCAACTCCGTGCTTAGGATAAACTACATAGTCTTTGATTTTGTATTCTCTTTTTTCAGTACTTTGTTTTTTAACTTTTTTAATTTCAGGTTTTAGCTCGTTATTTTTTGGAATTCTTAAGTTTTCTGATTGAGTTTCATTTTTTTTCTCAACTTTTTTGACTGATTTTTTTGAAACCTTTGAAGATAGTTTAGTAATTTTTTTAATTTTCCTTAACTTAGGTTTTTTAGTTTTAGTGATCTTTTTTAATTTTTTTGTTTTTGATTTTTTTTTAAAGGTTTTCTTTAAAATATTTTTCAAACTTATTTTGCTCATCTTTATATTTTTCGTGATCCGAAGGCGGATCTTTTTTCTCACTTATGTTAGGCCAGATTTCAGAATATTGTTTGTTAATTTCTAGCCACTTTTCGCTGCCCGACTCCGTATCTGCTTTTATTGCATCTACCGGACATTCTGGCTCGCAAACGCCACAATCTATACACTCATCAGGTTTAATTACAAGCATATTTTTTCCCTCATAAAAACAATCGACTGGGCAAACTTCGACACAATCCATTAATTTACATTTGATACATTTATCATTTACTATGTAAGTCATGATTAGATTTTATTTTTAATTTTTTCTCTAATATCTCCCATTAATTTATTGTCAATATATAATAGTCCACCTAGTCTTCTCATCAAACTTGTCTCATAAATATCCGCCTCGTTATTTGAGTAAATTATTCTCCAAAGTGTCTCAACTATTTTTATTTTATCATTTTCTTCCATGTTTTTTACTTCTTTTGTAAATTCTAAAATTTGATTTGAATTTTCCTCAATTTTTTTTCCGTCTAAAAATATTTTTTCCAAATTTTCATTGTTTGCACCTATTTGTAAAAGAGCTTGTTTAATTATCACTTCTTCACTTTTTGAAAAGTTTTCATCAATTTTAGCTGCGTGAATTAAAAGTGCAGCTACTTTAGATAGGTCATTATTTTCGTTCTTTTCTTTTTTAAAAAACATTTTTTTAATTAAGATTTAAATGTTTTAGGACACCAAAAGGGTTTTCTTTAATATTATTTCTATTTTGAGACTTTGCCTTCTTTTTGGGTATATATTTGAAGTAAATTTCGTTATTTTTTTCAAAAATCTTATAACTCATAGCTTTAAGCAACTGTTTAAAGTCATCTTTATTGCATCCCAATAAATTTAGCATTTCTGGTATCATCTTTATTTCTTTCATATCTTTTTTATCTGAATTTATTATTTGTACAAATAATCTCTCCAAAATGTCTATTCTAATATAGAAATTATTAAATTTTTCAAATCCGCAAAGTAACATAAAGTTTTTATTTTTAATTTTGTTATCATTTAAAAAATTTAAACCAAAAGTTGGAGGTTCTAAATTAAAGTATTTTTGATTATGATTTTTCCACAAAAGGGTTCTTAATGAAACTGGCTCTGGTTTTATCAATTTATATAAAAAGACATGATATCTTCCAAATTTTACACCTAGATCTCTTAAAATTTTTCTATCATTTTGGTCTAATTTCTTTAAATATTCAGCTACCTCATCTCTCTTAATAACACCATTATTTTCATAAAGTTGATATGCTAAGGCCTTAATCGATGAGTTTTTATCCTTTAGATCTTTTAAGTCATAAAGACTTTTTAAAATTGTTGAAATTTTATTCTTTAACCATTTTTCTAAAAAAGTAATTAATTTACTTTTTTGATTTTGTTCTAACATGTCATCCACTAACAATTCTATATTAGGGCTCAAATAATCTTTACCAGGAATCAACTTACCAATTGTTGCATTATTCCAATAGATCTTAGAGTCATTTTTTAGCTCAACTAAACCTGTATCAATTACAATTTGGACTCTCTTTTCAAGTTCTGGTCCTATTGTTTTTCTTGCAGCTTTTTTTAGTGATTTAATATCAGTCTCTAAAGCTCCTTTCTTAAGATCAAGTTCTAATTTAAGTCCATTTATTTTACCTATAAATTGATCGTCGATCATAACATTATTATTTTCTAAAATTTTAGTGTCAAATTCCATATCTTGTTTTAAACCTCTAGCAAGTACACTTGCCCTTTTATCAATAAATGTCTTTGTAAGCTCTTCATGAAGTCTATCTGAAAGTTTATCCTCTAAGAATTTAGTTTTTTCAATCCAATAATTTTGGTTTTCAACCCAATTGTTTTTATTTGAAACATATGACCAAGTTCTCACATTTGCAATTCTATTCGCTAAAGAGTCTACATTTCCCTCCAGTTTATCTAACTTCATAACCTGTAAATGCATAAAATTATCTGATATTTCCCCTTTATCACTGTTTAAAAAATTGAATACTTTTCCGACGACATCGATGTGATTTCCGTAAGTTTTCTTTACAAAGTCAGGAATTTGACAGCATTCCCATAGTAGCTTTAGTGTTTCTTTTGCATTTGTTAAATTATACAAGTCCAATTTCTTTAAAAAATACTTTAAAACCTTTTCATCTTCACACTCGTGAATTTTTCTAAGCCAATCTTTATTTGGCTTTTCTTCAAGTGATTTTAATAATGAAGTGGAATTGTTAAAATTTAAATCTGAGTTTCTCCAAAATAATGTTCTAATATTTTCAAATTTATGATTTTCTAAAAGTTCAACGTCTTCAGCGGTAATTTCCTTACAATCACCCGTAATACCAAAATTACCATCATTGAGATATCTGCCTGCTCTTCCAGCAATTTGGCCTATCTCAGATAGATTTAGCTTCCTTAATTTTTTTCCATCAAACTTTTTTAAATTTGAAAAATACACCTGATCTAAATCCATATTTATACCCATTCCAATCGCATCGGTTGCCACTAAAAAATCAACGTCACCTGATTGGTATAATTCTACTTGTGCATTCCTTGTTTTTGGACTCAAAGATCCCATAACAATTGCAGCTCCACCTTTTTGTCTTCTTATTAGTTCTGCTATTGCATAAACTTCCTCTGTTGAAAAAGCAATAATTGCAGTTTTTCTATTTATACGTGAAATTTTTTTATGACCTGAGTAAGTAAGTTTAGATAATCTTTTCCTATCTATGAATTCTGTATCGTCATTCAATTTTGAAACTATTCCTTTGATTGTGTTTGAGCCCATAAACATTGTAAGTTTACTTCCTCTCATATTTAGCAACCTATCTGTAAAAATATGACCTCGTTCATGGTCTGCACACATTTGAATTTCATCAACTCCCACAAATTCTAAATCTTTATCTATTGGCATTGACTCTACTGTACATAAAAAATATTTTGCATTGGAGGGTATAATTTTTTCTTCGCCAGTTATTAGAGCAACTTCATCATATTTAGTTTTTTTAATTACTTTGTCATAGACTTCCCTAGCTAAAAGTCGTAATGGAAAACCGATCATACCAGTATCAAAAGAGAGCATTGTTTCTATTGCTAAATGAGTTTTGCCAGTATTTGTTGGACCGAGCACTGCTGTAACTTTATTTTTAATCATTTCTATCTTTAGTATGTTTAATATTTTATCTACAAGATGTAGTTACTCGTAAAGAACAAAAATAGACTAAAACATGACCGAATCGTTCTATAAAAAGTTCTCATTTATAGTTCTTAAAAAATTTAGTTTAACATAATATGATTTATTGTCCAAATTACTATCAAACCTAAAGTCTTAAGACTTTATTTTAAGAATTTTCCAAACTCCAGAAGCAGATGTAATAATTTTGTCATTACATTTTAATTCACAAAACATAAATACTAAAGTTTTTGTTTTTTTTAGAATTTTTACATGCCCTATAATCTCATCACCAATTTTTGAAGCACCAATATATTTAAGATCTAATGAAATTGTTACACATTGCGCACTTTGTGAACTACGGTGTACTGCTGTTCCTGCTCCAGCATCTATCAAAGCAGCTAAGTATCCTCCATGGGTTATGCCTGCCGCATTCAAATGATTTTCATTAATAATTGACTTAAATTCATATTCGTTTTCAGAGATATTTCTAAACATAACTCCACCATTATGTTTCATAAAACCAGGCTTTAAGCTTATTTGTTCAAATGATTTAGACATTATTTTTTATAGTATAAATGTTAAAATTAATAAAATTATAAATATAATTATAAAAAAATAAATAACTGACATCTGAAGAGAGGATTTAATCAACCATTTTATCATAATTATCTTTTTATGGTGCGCCTGCTAGGAGTCGAACCCAGAACCTCCTGGTCCGTAGCCAAGCGCTCTATCCAGTTGAGCTACAGGCGCATTTTTAAATTTTATTTATTATTCTATATCATTTTTTAGTGTATTTTAATGGTAAGACAAATTTAAATTATTATGAATAATTCAATAAATGAAGTTGTAATAGTAGAGGCTATTAGAACTCCAATTGGAGCTTATAAAGGATCTCTTAAAGAATTAAGCGCCGATAAGTTAGGATCAATCGTTATTAGGGAAATTTTAAGAAAAAGTAAATTAGACAAAGATGACATTGATGAGGTAATTATGGGCCAAGTGCTTACAGCGGGTGGAGGCCAAAACCCTGCAAGGCAAGCTGCAATAAATGCAGGTATTAATATTTCCAAACCAGCACATATAGTAAATCAAGTTTGTGGCTCTGGACTTAGAGCTGTAATCTCAGGTTATCAATCGATTAAATTAGGAGAGGTAAAAAATGTAATTTCAGGTGGCCAAGAAAATATGTCATTAGCTCCTCACTCAATTTTTTACCGCGATGATAAAAAAATTTCAGAGAAAAATTTGATAGACACAATGATAAATGATGGATTGATAGATGCATTTAATAATTGTCACATGGGTATAACTGCTGAAAATGTTGCAAAGAAATTTAATATCTCAAGAGTCGAACAAGATAATTTTGCCCTAAATTCTCAAAAAAAAACAGAAACTGCAATTAATACTAATAGATTTGACGAAGAACTGATTAAAATAAATCAAAATGGCATCAATCTTGAAAAAGATGAGCATCCACGAAAAGAGTTAATTAGGTCAGATTTAGAAAAATTAAAAGCAGTATTCCTTAAAGATGGAACTGTGACACCTGGAAACTCATCGGGAATTAACGATGGTGCCGCTGCTTTATTACTAACAACTTTAGAGGAAGCTAAAAAAAAATCAATTAAACCATTAGTAAAGATAATTTCATGGGCATCGGTTGGAGTTGATCCAACTTTAATGGGTCTTGGACCAATAGAGGCTGTTCGTAAAGCAGTCAAAAAAGCAAAATGGAATTTAAATGACATAGATCTATTTGAAATTAATGAAGCTTTTGCAGCTCAAAGCATTGCAGTAATACGTGAATTAAACATTGAAGAGCATAAAGTTAATGTTAATGGAGGAGCTATCGCTTTAGGTCACCCAATAGGAGCATCAGGTGCAAGAATATTAGTCACTCTTATTCATGAAATGATAAAACAAAAAAAGAATAAAGGTTGTGCTACACTGTGTATAGGTGGTGGAATGGGTATAGCTTTGTGTATTGAGAGAATTTAAGAATTAATCTTTCTAAATTTCTCTTCAAGTAAAATTTTCTGTATCCAAATTTTAGCATCTATATAGGTGCTTTCTTTAGGTTGAAATAGTACATTAAATAACTTTTTAATCATTTTTAAGATTTACATTTAAAGAGTGTCAAAAAATTGAGCATAATGTGTTAAAATTAGCAATTAAGTAAATTTTTATAGTGTATAAGATCATATAATTTAATGAGTGAAAAATTATTAGTTCCCGATTTAGGTGATTTTGAAGACGTAGAAGTAATCGAATTACTCGTTAACGAAGGTCAAGAAATAGCAAAGGACGATCCTGTAATAACTATTGAGAGTGATAAATCAAGTGTTGAAATACCCTCAACATTATCAGGTAAAATTGATTCAATAAAAGTGAAAGTTGGTGATAAAGTTTCAAAAGGAGATTTGATTTTAAGTATATCAAGTTCAGATAATAAAACTTCTCCATCAAAAGCTATCCCTAAAGATACTGAAAATCTAATTCAAGAAGCTGAAAAATCATTAGAAAAAAAACAACGACAAAGCCCACAGAAAAATAATAATGAGAGTAAAAAACCTGAAATGATTCAAGTTATTAATGATGGTGATGTTGATCCGTTGGAAACAAACGAATGGCTAGAGTCTCTTTCTGCGGTAATTGAGAAAGACGGTAATCAAAGAGCACATTATTTAATTAAAGAATTAATAAATAAAGCTTATATGGAGGGTGCAAATATTCCTTACACGCAAAATACACCTTATATAAACACTATCCCGGTGAATGAAGAAAAAAAATCGAATGGTGACCAAAATATTGAGAGAAGAATTAGGTCACTTATAAGATGGAATTCTGCGGCAATGGTTGTTCGCGCAAATAAAAAATTTCCCGAACTTGGGGGACACATTGGAACATTTGCCTCTGCAGCCACACTTTACGACGTAGGCATGAATCATTTTTGGAGAGCTAAAAATAATAAATTTGGTGGAGATCTGATTTATTTTCAAGGACATAGCGCTCCAGGAATGTATGCAAGAGCATTTCTTGAGGGGAGACTTAACGAAAAACAATTAGATAGTTTTAGACAGGAGGTTAATCCAGGCGGCTTATCATCTTACCCACATCCTTGGTTGATGCCAAACTTTTGGCAATTCCCTACAGTTTCAATGGGTTTAGGACCAATGTTAGCAATTTATCAAGCTAGGTATATGAAGTATTTGATTAATAGGGGTCTTATTAAGGATGAAGGAAGAAAAGTGTGGGCTTTTTTAGGTGATGGTGAGATGGATGAACCAGAGTCTTTAGGAGCAATTGGTTTAGCGGCTAGAGAAAACTTAGATAATTTAATATTCGTAATTAATTGTAACCTTCAAAGATTAGACGGGCCGGTGAGAGGAAATGGAAAAATTATACAAGAATTAGAAGGCATCTTTAGAGGTGCTGGGTGGAATGTAATAAAAGTAATTTGGGGTTCTTATTGGGATCCGTTATTAGCAAATGATAAAACTGGTCATTTAATTAAAACTATGAATGAAACAGTGGATGGAGAATATCAAGCTATGAAAGCAAGAGATGGTTCTTATGTGAGAGAAAAGTTTTTTGGAAAATATAAAGAGACAAAAGAATTAGTTTCTAGTCTCTCGGATAAGGATATTTGGAGATTAAATAGAGGTGGCCATGATCCACACAAAGTTTTTGCAGCTTACGATAAAGCGTCCAAAAATATTGGAAGCCCAACTGTTGTTATAGCAAAAACTATCAAAGGTTATGGAATGGGAAAAAGCGGAGAGAGTGTAAATACAACTCATCAAACCAAAAAACTAGATATAGATGATTTGATGTATTACAGGGACAGATTTGACGTTCCTTTAACGGATAAGCAAGTTCAAAATATTGAGTATTATAAGCCAGATCAAAATTCGCCTGAAATAAAATATATTAAAGAAAGAAGACTCCAGCTGGGTGGCTTTATCCCAGAGAGAACTACTTACGCAAAACCTATTAAAACACCGCCAAAAAACATTTTTGATAACATGAAAGAGTCCACAGGAGATAAAGAAATGTCAACAACCATGGCATTAGTTAGAATGTTAACAAATCTTTTAAGAGACAAAAATGTTGCTCCAAGATTAGTTCCAATTATTCCAGATGAAGCCAGAACTTTTGGTATGGAAGGTTTTTTTCAAAAAATAGGTATTTATGCTCACGAAGGACAAAAATATGAACCAGAGGACTTTGCACAATTAAGTTCATATAGAGAGGATAAAAGTGGACAAGTTTTGGAAGAAGGGATTAATGAAGCAGGAGCGATGTCATCTTGGATTGCAGCAGGAACTTCTTATACAAATCATGACATTGAAATGATCCCCATTTACCTTTTTTACTCAATGTTTGGTTTTCAAAGAATAGGAGACTTTGCCTGGGCTGGAGCAGACAGTCAATCTAGAGGTTTCCTAATTGGTGCTACAGCAGGAAGAACAACTTTAGCTGGAGAAGGTTTACAACATCAAGATGGTCATAGTCATTTATTGGCATCAACGATACCAAACTGTAAATCTTATGATCCAACATTCCATTATGAATTAGCAACTATTTTTAGAGAAGGTTTGAGACGAATGCACGAGAAAAAAGAAAATATTTTTTATTATATTACAACCATGAATGAAAACTATCCTCATCCTGCTATGCCAAAAGATAAATTATGCGAAGAGGGTATTTTAAAAGGAATGTACAAGATTAAAGAATTCAATAAGTATAAAAAAACTAAAATTCAATTTTTAGGATCAGGTACAATTTTAAGAGAAATGATTGCAGGTGCTGAAATACTGCAAAAAGAGTATCAAATTGATAGTGAAGTTTGGAGTGTAACTAGTTTTAATGAATTAAGAAGAGATGGCTTAGAGGTTGAAAGATATAATCTTCTCAATCCAGATAAAGAGCCAAAAAAATCATATGTTGAAAGTTGCTTAGGTAAAACTGAAGGACCCATTTTAGCCGCGTCAGATTATATGAGAATGAATTCAGACCAAATTCGACCCTATATAGATAAAAGTTTTTATTCATTGGGAACAGATGGATTTGGTCGTAGTGACACAAGAAAAAATTTAAGAAAGTTTTTTGAAGTTGATAAAGAGCATGTTGTTACTTATGGACTAAGTATTTTAGCAAAGGAGCAATTAATTGCCTCAAAATATGCTCAAGAAGCAATAAAAAAATATAAAATTGATAAAGAAAAACCAATGCCAACAAAATTATAATGTCTAAGAAAGATATTAAAGTTCCAAATATCGGTGAATTTAAAGATGTAGAGGTCATTGAAGTTCTAATTAAAGAAGGTCAAAAAATAAAAAAGAATGATCCATTAATTACTATTGAAAGTGATAAATCAAGTGTAGAGATACCATCATCAGAAGAAGGTACAGTAATTTCTTTAAATATTAAAATTGGAGATAAAGTATCTGAAGGTGATAAAATTATAGAAATTGAAAGTGAGAAAGAATTAAAAGGAATAGAAGTTGCAGAATCACCAAAAAATCAATTATCAAAAAAAGTAGATAAAAAAGAAATTAGAGAAAACAAAGAAACCGGAGATATATTAATTAAAGATGCTTCGATAAAAACTTCTGCGTCACCAAAAGTAAGAAAATTTGCAAGGGAGCTTGGAATAGATATTAATAAAGTTTCTGGAAGTGAAAGGCAGGGAAGAGTTACTGAAAGTGATGTAAAGTTATTTGTCGCAAAAAAATCTAATAAAACATTTAAAAACCAAAATATAACAGATCAAAAAATTGAACAAGAGTATTCCCACTCTGAGTTTGGAGAAGTAGAAATTAAAGACATTCCAAGGGTAAAAAAATTATCATCTAAATATTTGATGAATTCCTGGTCCAAAATTCCTCATGTAACCAATCATGATGAAGCTGATATAACTGAATTAGAGGAATTTAGAGCTTCACTCACAGATATATATACTGGAGAAAAAAAAAAAATTACTCCATTAGCTTTTATCGTAAAGGCATTAACGGTATCATTAAAAAAATTTCCAAATTTTAACTCCTCAATAGATGAAATCGAAAATGGTAAAATGACCGTTAAAAAATATTTTCATGTTGGAATAGCTGTAGATACTCCTCATGGCTTAATGGTTCCTAAATTAAGAAATGCTGATAATAAAAATATTTCTTTAATAAGCGCAGAGCTAAAAAAAATAAGTCAGCAGTGTAGAGATCTTAAAATTGATAAAAAAGAATTATTTGGAGGTTCTATGACTATAACTAGTCTAGGGAGCATTGGAGGCTCCTTTTTCACTCCAATTATAAATTATCCTGAGGTTGCAATTTTAGGAGTAGGTAAAGCAGAAAAAAAACAGGTATTTATTGATGGAAAATTTGTTACGCGTACAATGTTGCCACTATCCTTATCTTATGATCACAGAATTATTGATGGTGCAGAAGCTGCTCGTTTTAATAATGAATTAAAAGAAAACCTTGGTAAAAACTTTGCATATAAGTTAGCTGTTTAATTAAGATTATGTCTAAGAGTGTTTCATTGTTTAGTGCTTTGTTGTGCACATTTATTTGGGGAACCACATTCATTGCTCAAGATACTGGTATGGATGACATAGGTCCATTTACGTTTAATGCTGTTAGATTTTTTGTAGGTTTTTTGGCTATTCTTCCTTTGGCATTATTATTTGAGACAAAAAAATTTAAATTAGAGTTTAAAATTAGTTTTAGATATTTTGCTATTCTATCATTTTTAATTGGATTATCATTATTCTTAGGCTCGGCATTGCAACAAGTAGCTCTGCTTTATACAGATGTAGCTAATGCTGCATTCTTTACAATTTTTTATGTTCCTATGGTACCAATTATTATTTACATATTTAAGAGAGACTCATTACATTGGAGTGTATGGCCTTCAGTAATTTTATGCTTAATTGGCGGATATCTCTTAACCAACTTTTATGATGCTAAAGTTAGACTTGGAGACACATTGGTCGTTCTTGGAGCATTATTCTGGAGCACTCATATTATATTTACTGGTATGATTGTTAAAAAATATAACTTACCCTTAACATTAGGCGCAATTCAAACTTTATTGGTAGCTTTATTTTCTTTTATCATCGGTTTGATTTACGAAGAATTTGTAATTGAAAATATTCTTAACGAGATAGACTCCATTCTTTATGCTGGAATTTTATCAGGAGGTTTTGCATTTGTTCTGCAAATTTATGCTCAAAAAAATATAACACCTGCACCGGCAGCAATAATTTTTTCTTTAGAAGGTGTTTTCGCAACTATTGCAGCATGGTTTTTATTAAGTCAAATTTTAAATTTAAACAATATATTAGGGTGCTTATTCATTTTGTGTGGTGTTTTAATTTCTCAATTATTACCTTTAATGAGGAAAATAAATTATCGATAATAAAATGAGACCAACTAAAATTCTATAAATTACAAATACAGTTAAAGAAAAATTACTCACAAATTTTATAAAATATTTGACTGTGATAAATGAGAAAATAAAAGAAAAGGTAATTGCAATCAATAATAAATAATTGAATTGAACAGATTGTTGTATAGCGTCTTTAAGACCTAAAAAACTGGCACCAGCTAAGGCAGGTATAGATAATAAAAAGGCGATTTTACTTGAGTCGACTCTATTAAATTTTAGAAATCGAGCAGCTGTTAAAGTTATTCCTGCTCTACTTACACCAGGTACCAAAGCTAAAATTTGAAATAGTCCTATTAATAACATTGTTTTTATATTTAAATTAGTTGATATATTTTGATTGGTATCTCTTTTATCTGATAGAAATAGAACTAAACCAAAAAATAAGGTTGTCCATGCAATAATTTTTATATTTCTTAAAAGATTAACGAATTCTGTTGAATATATTATATACCCAAAAATTATAAGAGGTATTGAACCAACTAAAATCAAAACTAACAATTTTTGATTGTTTCTTAAATTTAGTAGATCTTTTTGAAAGTAATAGATTATTGCAAACAAAGAACCTAAATGTAGACCAATATCAATAAACAAAGAGCTTGAGCTAAAATCATAAAAATTTGATATCAAGATTAGATGAGCTGAGGAGCTAATAGGCAAAAATTCAGAAATTCCTTGTACAGCAGAAAGAATTAGGATTTCTATAAAATCTTGAAACATACAGATGTCGTAACTTAAAAAATATTCATTTTAAACAATTCGATTTAATCATAATAGGTATGCAAATAATAAATTTCCTATATTTTAAGCTAAATAGAGACAATTATAGGTCATAAATACTGACCTAAATAATACTTTTATTAATAAAAACAATGTATAATTTGCCCAAAATTTAGAAATTCTATGACTGATAAAATGTTAAAATTTGTAAAAATAGGTCAACAAACTCCACCTAAAAGGGAGACTGACACTAGAAAAGGAGATTTTAATGAAATCTATGACGAGTTCGTTAAGAAAAAAGCAGAGGAACAATCGAGCAGATGTTCTCAATGTGGAGTTCCATTCTGCCAAGTGCATTGTCCTTTAAGCAATAATATACCAGATTGGCTAAAACTCACAGCTGAAGGGAGATTAAAAGAGGCCTATGAATTATCTCAAAGCACTAACAATATGCCAGAGGTATGTGGTAGGATTTGTCCTCAAGATAGATTGTGTGAAGGTAACTGCGTAATTGAACAATCAGGTCATGGAACGGTAACTATTGGTTCGGTTGAGAAATATATTAATGATACAGCGTGGGAGCAAGGTTGGGTAAAACCAATTTCCTTAAAACATGAGAAAGATCAAAGTGTTGGAATAATTGGTGCCGGCCCAGCAGGTTTAGCAGCTGCTGAGCAGTTAAGAAAAAATGGATATAAAATTACTGTTTATGATCGATATGATCGTGCAGGCGGATTATTAATTTATGGTATTCCAAATTTCAAACTTGAAAAACACGTAGTTGAACGAAGAACTAAGTTATTAAAAGATGGCGGTATAAAATTTGTTCAAAATTTCGAAGTTGGTAAAGATGCAACATTAGAACAGTTACGAAAAAAACATGATGCAATTTTAATTGCCACAGGTGTATATAAACCAAGAGAAGTTGAACTACCTGGTAACGATTTAGGAAACATTTTTCCAGCAATGGAATTTTTGACAGCATCAAATAAAAAGGGCTTAGGTGATAAGGTAGATTTATTTGATAAAGGAATTTTAAATGCTGAAGGAAAAGATGTAGTTGTAATAGGTGGTGGTGACACAGCTATGGATTGTGTGAGAACTTCAGTAAGACAAAAGGCAAAGTCGGTAAAATGTTTATATAGAAGAGATAAAGAAAATATGCCTGGATCTGCTAGAGAAGTTGCAAATGCTGAGGAGGAGGGTGTTGATTTTGTTTGGCTTTCAAGTCCAAAAGAATTTAAAGGAAAAAACAAAATTGAAAATTTAATTGTTGACCAAATCGAATTAGGTGAACCAGACGAGTCAGGAAGACGAAAACCAGAAATTAAAGAAGGTTCAGAATTTGAGATAAAGGCCGACATGGTAATCAAAGCTCTTGGATTTGATCCGGAAAATCTACCATCATTATTTGATGCACAAGAGTTACAAGTAACAAAATGGGGAACAATTAAAACTGATTTTAATACAATGGAAACAAATCTAAAAGGCGTTTTTGCTGCAGGAGATATTGTAAGAGGAGCTTCATTAGTAGTATGGGCAATTAAAGATGGAAGAGATGCAGCGTCTTCTATGAAAACATATTTAGAAAATATGGAACTTAATAAAACAAAAGTAGCATAATGGAAAATTATAAAAAAAATTTAGAGCTGCTTACAAAAAATCATGTTTACTCAAAAGAAATGGAACATGATGCTTGCGGAGTGGGTTTAATTGCATCTACAGAAGGAAAAAAATCTAGAGCTATAGTTGAGTATGGAATTGAAGCTTTAAAAGCTGTTTGGCATAGAGGCGCTGTTGATGCAGATGGAAAAACAGGTGATGGAGCTGGAATTCATGTTGAAATTCCAAAAGATTTTTTCATTGAAAAAATACAAGTTACTGGACACGATTATGATAACTCTGAAATCTGTGTAGGAATGATTTTTTTACCTAGAAATGACTATTCTGCGCAAGAAAGTTGCAAAACAATAGTTGAGAGCGAACTAACTAAAAATAATTTTAGTATATATGGTTGGCGACAAGTGCCGGTTAATCCAAAAATTCTAGGAGAAAAAGCTCTTCAAACCATGCCAGAAATCACTCAAGTTCTTTTTAAATCTAATGACTTAAATTTATTAGATAAAAATTTAGAAAGAAAAATTTATGAAATAAGAAAGAGAATTGAAAATAAAGCATTTGATGCTTCATTGAATAATTTTTATATTTGTTCAATTAGTTCAAAATCCATAATTTATAAAGGGCTATATTTGGCAGAAGCAATATCAGACTTTTATCTAGACCTTAAAGATACAAGATTCATTTCAAGATATGCAATTTTTCATCAAAGATTTTCAACAAACACTGCACCAAGCTGGAGCTTAGCTCAGCCATTTAGAGCCATAGCACACAACGGTGAAATAAATACTTACAAAGGAAATAAAAACTGGATGAAAGTTCATGAACAAGAGATGAGCAGTCCACTTTTTGATAATATTGAAAATTTAAAACCCGTGATACAAAAAGGTGTTTCTGACTCTGCAGCTTTAGATAACGTGTTTGAATTATTGAATAAATCAGGCCAATCAGCACCATTAGCTAAATTGATGTTAGTACCTGATGCATGGTCAAAAAAAAATAAGACATTATCAAGAAGCCATCAACAGTTATTTAATTTTTTGAATAGTACAATGGAACCATGGGACGGACCTGCTGCTATTGCAGCTACAGATAATGAATGGGTCATAGCTGCAAATGATAGAAATGGTCTTAGACCTTTAAGATATGCCATAACAAAAGATAAAATGCTTTTTGCAGGCTCTGAAACGGGAATGATAGAATTAAATGAGAAAAAAATTTTAACCAAAGGTAGATTAGGTCCTGGAGAAATAATTGGAGTTAGAATTGAAAAGGGCAAAGTTTTTTCAAATACTCAAATCAAAGATTATTTAGCAAAAGAATTTAAACATTTTAATTCTCAAATAATTGATTTAGATGAAAAATT
>CACNZK010000011.1 GCA_902625035.1 uncultured Pelagibacteraceae bacterium | reverse complement strand
TTTAAAATATATTATATTAGATCTAACTATGATTCCTATAAGAAATAAAAAAAAAACTTTAAAAGTAACAGTTGAGGAGATGAGAAATTTTGCGTTTTCATATGTTGAAAAATATGCACCCTCAAAACAACAGCTTAAAACTTATTTACTAAAAAAATACTTAAAAACTTCAGTGCCAAATGTCAAAAAACAAGACGTTACTAATTTGATTGATATTGTTCTCTCGGACTTAGAAAAAAATAGGTTTATAAATGATAAATTTTACTCAGAGAGCAAAGCTAAAAGTATGATTCAAAGAGGTAGTTCTATAAACAAAATAAGAAATTATCTAATAGGGAAAGGTATCAATAGTGATCATATTAAAGAGACAGTAATTAAGATACATGAAAACAACTCAGATCAAGATTTTTTTTCAGCAATCAAATTATGTAAAAAAAAAAGAATTGGTCCTGCAAGGACAGAGGATAATCGACCTTTATTTTATAAAAAAGATATATCTTTGTTGGCAAGAAATGGATTTGATTTTGAAACCTCAAAAAAAGTAATGGAAATTGAAAAAGACGATTTTATAAAAATAGTAAAATTACTTTAGCTTATTTTTTTTATTTTCTTTCACTAAAAAATCAATTTTGTTTTTTATGTAATTTTTGACAAAAATAAAAACAAGTAAACCAAAAATTGAAACTGAAACAATTATAATTAAGATAATTCTTATCTGTTCGTCCATTATTGAATGTTTTTACTTTTTAAAATTAAACTTGGATTTTTAAAATCTTTTTTTCCATATAAAATTTCTTTTCCATCAAAATCAGTAACAGATCCACCAGAATGTTTTAAAATTGCGTGACCTGCAGCTATATCCCACTCAGAAGCTCTTGGCTCTGCAACATAACCATCATACTCTCCGGCTGCAATAACACAAAATTTTAAAGAACTTTTCATTCTTACATATTTTTTGACATTAAGTTTTTTGTATATCTCATTTATTTCTGGTTTGATTCTATCAGAGTAGGATACAAATTTTATTTCATTTTTATCAAAATTTTTTGAGTGATCTAATTTGGTTGGCTTTCCATTGATTAATTCAAAAGATAAATTATCTCCATAAGAATAAAACATTCTATTTTTTGCTGGAGCATAGATTAATCCAGCAGCAGGTTTCTTTTGAAGTATTAATCCCGCATTAATTGTGAATTCATCGAGGTCATTAATATAGTCATAAGTTCCATCAATTGGATCGATTAACCAAAAATTTTCTAAATTATTTATTGATTTATTATCTGATGTTTCCTCAGATATGATAGGAATGCTCGGTGTCACTTCAGATATTTTCTTTATTAAAATCTTATTAACTTCCAAGTCACCATTACTAACTGGGGTGTTATCTGATTTTATTTTTTTAATAAGGCCTTGTTCTCTAAGATCTATAGAAATTTTTCCAGCATCTAAAAAAGTTTGAATTAAGTCTTCAATAATTTCTTTAATATCGATTTGATTCATCTATCTTTTTTAATTCTATATTTTCAGAGTTGATCACTTTTTTACCAGCATTTTGAAAATTCACTGTTACTTTGCCTTTAATTATCGATTGTACCTGTCCAATTCCCCAATCTTTATGAGCTGGGTTGAAAACTTTGTCACCTGGTTCAAAATCAAAAATCATTTAATTTAACTTATATTAGAAATAAGTATAAATACCATAAAATGAATAATAATTTTAATTCTATTGGCTTAAAAAAAAGTCCTTCAGAAACAACGGTAGTTGTTGCAATGTCTGGGGGTGTCGACTCATCAACTGTTGCGGCTATGATGAAAAAAGAAGGTTATAAAGTTATTGGTATAACTTTAAAACTTTACGATGATGGAAAAGAAGCTGTTAATTCAAAACAATGTTGTGCTGGTCAAGATATCATGGATGCTAAAAGGGTTGCTCAAAAGTTAAATATTGAACATAAAATTCTCTATTATCAAAACAAGTTTAAACAGGGAGTAATTGATAATTTTGTAGATAGTTATTTAAAGGGTGAAACACCTATCCCATGCGTACAGTGTAATCAGACTGTTAAATTTAAAGATTTATTTGAAGTTGCAAAAGATTTAAAGGCAGATGCATTAATTACTGGTCATTATGTAAAAAGTATAACAATTGGCAATCAAACGAATATGTACCGAGCAATTGATGAAAATAGAGACCAAAGTTATTTTTTATTTAATACATCAAGAGAACAATTAAATTATTTAAGATTTCCACTGGGTGGCATGCTTAAAGATGAAACAAGGTCTATTGCAAAAAATTTAAATCTTAATGTGGCTGATAAGCCAGATAGTCAAGATATTTGTTTTGTACCTAATGGAGACTATTCCACTGTAATTCAAAAATTTAGACCTGACTCTTTAAAAAAGGGAAACATAAAAAATTTAGAGGG
This sequence comes from uncultured Pelagibacteraceae bacterium, assembly GCA_902625035.1. Classification (GTDB taxonomy): domain Bacteria; phylum Pseudomonadota; class Alphaproteobacteria; order Pelagibacterales; family Pelagibacteraceae; genus Pelagibacter. The sequence continues at coordinate 37,329 of CACNZK010000011.1, read as the reverse complement.
AAAAGTGATTGGAGTGCATGATGGAATTATTAATTTTACAATAGGCCAAAGAAAAGGAATAAAAGTTTCAGATAAGGAAGCATTATATGTAATAAAGATTGATGCAGAAAAAAATGAAATAATCGTGGGTCCAAGAGATAAACTTGGAAAAAAAGATATTAAATTAAATGATATCAATCTTCTTGTTAATGAGGAGGAATTTAAAAATGATATTTTTGTTAAAGTAAGATCAACAGGTAAACTTCTTAAAGGAAAGGTAAATTTTAACAAAGATAAGACAGCTTTAGTTAATTTAGAGGAGTTTGAAGATGGTATATCTCCAGGTCAAGCATGTGTTTTTTATAATAAAGACAAATTTGGTTTTAAAGTTTTAGGTGGTGGATGGATTAAAAATTAAGATGACTTTCGCCACATAAAAAATGTCAATAAATAAAAAGTTATAACCCCAATAAAGTAATCCCATTCTAAAGCATGTTTTAAAAATTTTAATTGAATTCCAAAAAAATCGTCTCCAGGAAGACTTATTATGGGTATACTTATTACAGCAACAATAATTAATAGTGATACCAGAATTATTTTAAGATTTAAGATATTTAAATTAATAAAATCTTTTAATTTATCTTTAATAGACCAAAAAGTTGCAACTAAGTAAGCTTGAGCAATTATTTCAAAAACAATAAATGATAACATTATTACTCTTCTAAAAAGTTTATATAAATCATTATCGAATTTGATACCCAAAAAAATAGCATGAATTGTTAATGCTACTGCTGATGCAATACCAAAAAAAACTAATTTACTTAAATTTTTATGATCTCCTCCAAAATATTTAATAATATCTCTGTTAAACAACCAATATTTAATCAATAAAAAAGAAGTTAAAAACATTGCTGGTTTAAACACCAGCCAAGAGGGATAAGGTCTTGCTGTTCTGCTTATAGATGCACCCCCATCAAAATAGGGAATTGTATTGTGTATAATATCTTCCTGATTTGGAAATAAGCTGTGAAATTGAGTAACCAATATTAAACAAGTATTAACAGCAACAAATGGCACTATAAAAATCCATATACTTACGGATTTTGTCTTTTCAATTGATTTCATTGAAGACTATTTCTTTTTGTTTTTTTTTCTAGCTCTTCTTTTTTTTGAGCCCATTTTTCTTCGGCCTCTGTGTTTTTTTGGGTACCCCATGATTTCCTTCAGTTATAATTTAATTGAAATTATGTGAGGGATATAGCATTGTCCTTTAAAGTTATCAATTTTTTTATGGCTAAATCATTCAAGACATTTTTAAAACATACTGCAAAAGATTTTCATAATCAGTCAGTAAACCCACCAGTTGTGAGAGCATCAACAATAATATTCAAATCATTGAAAGATATAAGAAAGACACAAGGTAAAGCTAAAAAAAACCCAATTGGTGGCCATTATGATTATGGTCGTCAAGGAACTTCAACTACTTACATATTACAAAAAATTTTAACCAAACTTGAAGAAAGTTACCATGTTTTTACAACACCAACTGGTTTTGGAGCAGTTTTTTTAGCAATATTTAGTGTTACCCGTCCTGGGGATGAAATTATAGTAGCAGACCCGGTTTATAGCCCAACAAGATTACTGACAGAAAAATTTTTAAAAGAATTTAATATAAAAACAATTTTCTATAATCCTACTGACTTAAAAACAATTGAAAAGAATATTACAAAAAAAACAAAACTAATATTTGTTGAGAATCCTGGAAGCAATACATTCGATTTTCAGGATCTTGGAAAAATTATTTCAATAGCAAAGAAAAATAAGATTTTAACAGCAATAGATAATACTTGGGGAACTCCTTATTTTTTAAAACCAATTAAACTTGGTTTTGATATGGCTATTGTATCTGCAACAAAATATTATTCCGGACATTCAGATGTTATGGGAGGAAGTTTAGCAGTAAATAAAAAAGTTTTTCCAAAAGTTTATAACGCTGAGAGAATCACAGGTTTAAGATTGGGGCCTGATGATGCATATCTGATCACCAGAGGTTTAAGAACTTTAGATGTTAGATTGGATAGGCATAGAGAAAATGCAAAAAAAGTTGCAGCTTTTTTATCAAGAAATAAAAAAATTAAACTTCTTTATCCCTACAAAAAAGACTCATTAAATTTTAGAATGTGGAAAAAGTATTATTCAGGTGCATCAGGATTGATGGGGTTAAAGATAAAATCAAAAAATACCAATTCTGTAAGAAAGTTTGTAAACTCACTTAAATTATTTGGTTATGGCTATAGCTGGGGCGGTTTTGAAAGTTTAGCACTACATCAAGAATTTAGAGAAACAGGAAAAAGAAAATTTATGAATTTATCAAACGATGAACATTTAGTGAGACTTCATATAGGACTTGAGGATCCAAATGACTTAATTGCTGATATTAAACAAGCATTAAGGCATTTAAAATGAGTTCAGAAAAATTTTTTCAATCAAGGACGGCAATAGTGACACTGTTTGCTGCTTGTTTCGTTGTTTTAATTTCACTTGGCGTAAGACAAACCTTTGGTTTGTTTTTTATGGATTTCAATGAAAGTTTGAAAATAAGTAATACTGCATTTGGATTTGCGATTGGATTACAGATGTTAATGTGGGGGTTAACAGGACCTATTTTTGGTGCCATCGCAGATAAATATGGTGGCCATATAGCAATTATCTCAGCATTTATTTTTTATACTGCTGGAATATTCTTTTTATATACAGGACCAAATACAGGAATTTTTTTTCAAATTCATATGGGATTGTTAATTGGAATAGGGCTTGGAGGAACGGCTATAAGCATCCCAATGTCTATTGTTGGAAAACACTTCCCTTTATCCACAAGAACCATTGCTATGAGTTTTGTGACTGCTGTAGGATCATTTGGATATTTTTTGTCCCCAATTTTTACAAGTTATTCTCTAAATGAATTTGGTTGGAATTATACTTTATTTGTTTTTGGAGTTCTATTAATTGCTGGGTTAGTATCTGCGTATTTTGTTAGGTCTCCATCTGCAACTGAAAATGTGGAAAAAACATCTGACCAATCATTTTCTGAAGCGCTGAATGAAGCATTTAAAACAAAAAGTTATATTCTTCTGGTGTCAGGTTTTTTTGTTTGTGGATTTCATATTACTTTAGTTGGAACTCATGTCCCTAAGTATGTGATAGATAGAGGTCTAGAGGATTGGACTGCAGCTGCCATTTTATCTTTAATTGGTTTATTTAATATTTTTGGCTCTTTATTAAGTGGCTATCTTTCTGCGAAAATGAGTAAAAAAATAATTTTAAGTGCAATCTACTTTTTAAGGGGAGTTTCAATTGTATTCTTTATATTTACTCCTGCCAGTAACATTTCAGCATTTATATTTGGAGCAAGCTTTGGGTTCCTATGGTTATCAACAGTACCAGCTACAAGCGGGATAGTTGCCCATCTTTTTGGAACAAAATATTTGGGCCTGTTATATGGAATAGTTTTTTTAAGTCATCAAATTGGTTCGTTTTTTGGCGCATATCTTGGAGGTTTGTTCCACGACACTTACGGGTCATATGATTATGCGTGGTATTTAGCAATTGCTTTATCTGTTTTTGCAGCAATAATTCATTTACCAATAAAGGAAGAACCAGTTTTAAGATTAAAAACACAATAAATTGAATAGAATAAATCATTTAACGAAAATACATTTATCAGGGAAACCGTACATTATTTATAAATCTCAAAACGGGTTTGACCTTTACACCGATTTTTCAAAAAAAATAATTTTAAATAATAAAAATATAAAAAGTTTTTTAAATAAAAAAAATAAAAAACAATCAAAGAATACAGATCTTTTCATTGGTTTTTTTGGATATGAGTTATTAAATAATCTGATTAATGTAAAAGTCCCTAAACAAAAGAATTCAAACTTTCCCAAGGGGATTTTTTATAAACCAGAAAAAAAGATAAAACTTAATAATAAGTTAAATTATGATCTAAAAAATTTTGAATGTGGAAATTTTAAAATCAACATTAATAGAAAAAACTATACAAGAATATTTAATAAATTTAAGAAAAAAATAAAAAGTGGTGAAACATATCAAATTAAAATTTGCACTAAGTACAAAACAAAGTCAAAAATTAATCCGTTAGATTTTTTTTCAAGGTTATCTGATACTAATTTAGCTCCAGAGGCTTTTATGATTAAAGATGATAATTACTCAATAATAAGCTGTTCACCAGAAACTTTGATTATAAAAGACGGAAGCAATATTTCTACAAAACCAATAGCTGGGACTGTAAAAAAAACAAAGCAGTTGAATAAAATAAAAGCATTAAATTATTTTAGAAAAAATTTAAAAGAAACCAAAGAGCACAATATGATTGTTGATATGGAAAGAAATGACTTATCAAGAATTTGCAAGGTAGGTTCAGTAAAATTGTCTAAACAAAAAATTGTTGAGGAATATAAAGACCTTTTTCATTATGTTAGCCTAATTAAAGGAAAATTAAAAAAAAATATAAATAATTTTGAAATAATTAAAGCGATGATGCCAGGTGGTTCAGTTATTGGGTGTCCAAAGATAAATACGCTTAATCTTTTAAATAATCAGGAAAAAGAAAATAGAAATATTTACACAGGAAGTTTTGGTTATATAAAATTTAATGGCGATATGAGATTTAATATAATTATACGATCAATTTTAAATTTTAAAGATATATCTGAAATTTCAGTCGCTTCAGGAGTCGTCGTCGATAGTAATGCTAATCATGAGTTTAATGAGAATTTTCTTAAAGCTAAGGCGTTAATAGATTTATTCAAATGATTTATGTAATTGACCATAACGACTCCTTTACTCATAATGTAGTTCATCAATTTGCTTTATTTGATAAAGTTGAATGTGATAATTATGATAAAGTTAGCGAAAATAAAATTAAGCAAGCATCAACAATAATTTTTTCACCTGGACCAGGAAATCCTAAAAATTATCCAATCACTTCAAAAATATACAAAAAATACAAAGGTAAAAAAAGAATAATAGGTATCTGTTTAGGATTTCAACATATTCTATTTTGCGAAGGTGCAAAAATTGTTGAGCAAAAAAAAATTTACCATGGTTTTCAATCAAACGTCAAAGTAGTCAATGACAAATCTTTATTCAAAAAAGGAAAAATATTTAAAGTTGGCAGGTATCATTCTCTAAAATTAAAAGAGCCTTTCAAATCTAATAATTTTGAGATAACTATGAGATGTTTAAATTCAAAAGTCGCGATGGCATTTGAAAATAAAAAGGAAAAAATATATGGATTTCAATTTCACCCAGAATCTTTTTTAACTATCAATGGTAACTTACTTATTAAAAAAATCTTATCAGCTTAAAGACTTAAAACAGATAGAATTCCAAGATCTATGGGGAGATCATGGAATTTTTACAACAATGTGGATTTTTGGCAAACCAGCAAAAATCTTATTCTTTGATAATCATTTAAAAAATTTAATTTCATCGTTAAAAAAATATCAAATAAAAAAAAAATCTTTAAAATCAGATATTTTAAAGATTATTAATAAAAATTTATCGAAAAAGAAAAAATATAATCATCTATTGAGAATTGCTATAAATAAGAAAATTATTTCAATATCTTTAAGAAAAAGAGTTAAACCAAAATTAAATTTTAATTTGAAGTTGGTAAAATTAAAAAGAGAAAAACCAGAATTTAAAAATCTAAAATACAAAAAAATATTATCTTATCTATCTAAAATGGATAACTCTCAATCAGATATTGCATTAGTTTCCAATAAGAAATTATTAGAAACTGGAACTTCAAATTTATTATTTGTTAAAGATCAAAAATTTTTTACTCCCAAAAAAGATTATTATGAGGGAAATACTTATAAATTTTTCAAAACAAAAATAAGAAAAATTATTAAAGAGGATATTTTGCTTAAAGATATAAAAGAATATGATGAAATATTATTAATTGGCTCTGGTAAAGGTGTTGCCTCAGTGAGAACAATTAATCAAATTAAATGGAAAAGAAAAAATCTAAAAAAATTTAATATTTTATCAAAACATTATGATGCAGTGATAAATAAATGCAATTATTATAAATTTTAATAAATGAAAGATCCAAATAATCCTTGTTTATTTTGTAATATTGAAAAAAGTGGGTGTGCTCACGAAAATGAATTAGCCTATGCAAGTTATGACTCTTATCCAGTTACAGAACATCATTGCTTAATTATACCCAAAAGACATATAAAAGATTATTTTGATTTATCTAATAAAGAACTAGTTGCTTGTAATGATCTTATTCAAATCGTAAAAAATGAAATAATAAAAAAAGATCCTTCAGTAAAAGGTTTCAATTTTGGAACAAATATTGGGAAAGTTTCCGGTCAATCAATCTTACATTGTCATCTACATCTGATTCCCCGTAGAGAAGGAGACGTTATTAATCCTCAGGGAGGAGTTAGGTCAGTGATCCCGAATAAACAACATTATAAAAGAAATAAATAGCCTGATATAAATGACAAATTGACCATAGTTTGAGGTTGAACTTTAAATTCAACATATATAGAGTTAATTTAAATTTAACAAAAGGCGGAAATGTTAAGTAATAATCCATTTTTAATTTTATCAGAAACAATTTCACCATTTGCCATGCAGTTCTTTATTATTGCAATGGTTTTAATGATTGCTCTTGGAACAATTATCCAAATGATACATCATAAAAATCTGACTTACTTTTTTAATAACGCTAAAAAAGCAAAACTTTCTGCAACAAAAAAGTTAGGCGTAGGAGAAAAAGTTTCCGTAATTGCTAAAACAACAGTCGTAGATATTGGAACAACCTCAGAATTAGGTTTTGGTAAAAGAAGACTTGCGCATGTTCTTGGAATGTATGGAACAATTTTGTTCTGGGTTTCCTCAGCTATTTTGGTTTTCTGCTACACAGGTGCTGATAAATCAAATTCTCAAATATGGTCAGTGCTCTGGCATGCTGGAGCCATTTTAACTTGCTTAGGAGGATATTGGTTTTGGTTTTTTTTAAGGGTAGATGTATCGGCAGAAGCTCACCCTTGGTATAGAATCATCAAAGCAGATTTATTTGTTTTAGCACTACTTGCATGTTCAACTTTTGGTTTGGCCTGGTCTTACACTCAATTTAATGGTCAAGCCGGTTTATCTTATTTATTTTTAACTTTATTTGTTGCATCTAATTTAATTTTATTTGGTGGTGTATATTGGTCTAAATTTGCTCATATGTTCTACAAACCAGGAGCAGCAATACAAAAAAATTTAGCTGAAGCTGATGGCTCTAGAGATAATCTTCCACCGCCAGCAGATGCGCCTGAGCAATTTGGTTTAGGTATAAAAAGAGAAGAGCCAAAACACTATTAATATGTTATTAAAAAAAGGAGAAAAATAAATTATGTCAACTTTTGTATATATGACAAGGTGCGATGGATGTGGACATTGTGTGGATATATGTCCTTCAGACATCATGCATATTGATGAAAATATTAGAAGAGCGAAAAACATTGAACCAAACTTTTGTTGGGAATGTTATTCATGTGTTAAAGCATGTCCAAATCACGCAATCGATGTAAGGGGGTATGCTGACTTTGCTCCAATGGGACACAGTGTAAGAGTTAGAAGAGAAGAAGAAAAAGGAACTATCTCTTGGAAAATAAAATTTAGAAACGGAACTGAAAAAAACTTTGTATCTCCAATAACAACAAAGCCTTGGGGAAAATTTATTCCTAAACTTGCTGAAGGTGATACACCTAATCAAGGTGAAATTAATTCACAAAGATTATATAGTGAGCCAGAAGGTTTAAATACTAATAAAGAATTACCATCAGTCCCTAAAGAATCCTTTAAAAAGGGAGTTTATTATTAATGGCAAAACACAAAACACATTATGAGGAATGCGATGTATTAGTTGTTGGTGGCGGAATGGCTGGAACAGGAGCAACTTTTGAGGCCAGACACTGGGGAAGAGATTTAAAAATTATTTGTGTTGAAAAAGCAAACATTGATCGAAGTGGTGCAGTCGCACAAGGATTATATGCAATCAATTGTTACATGGGTATGCAATGGGATGAAAATCAACCTGAGGACCATGTAAGATACGCTAGAAATGATTTAATGGGAATGGTTAGAGAAGACTTAGGTTATGATATGGCTCGCCATGTAGATTCAACTGTTCACATGTTTGATGAGTGGGGTCTTCCAATGATGAAAAATGAAAAAACTGGAAGATATTTAAGAGAAGGCAAATGGCAAATAATGATACATGGCGAAAGTTACAAGCCAATTGTTGCAGAGGCTGCAAAAAAATCAGCAGATAAAATTTACAATAGAATAATGGTTACCCATTTATTAATGGATGAAAATCAAGAAAATAGAATTGGTGGTGCGGTTGGATTTAATATGAGAACAGGGGACTTTCATGTATTTAGATCTAAGACAGTTATAGTATCAGCTGGGGGAGCATCACATATTTTCAAACCAAGAGCAGTTGGAGAAGGCATGGGAAGAACATGGTACGCGCCATGGAGTAATGGTTCAGCTTATGCATTACCAATAGCAGCAGGTGCTAAGATGACTCAAATGGAAAATAGAATTGTCTTGTGCAGATTTAAAGATGGATACGGACCAGTCGGCGCATACTTTTTACATTTAAAAACATACACACAAAATGCTAATGGAGAAAACTACGAGAAAAAATGGTACGATCAAACTAAAGAATTAGTCGGAGATTATATTGATCATCATCCAACTCCTACGTGTTTGAGAAATCATGCATTTATTCAGGAAGTAGCATCAGGTAATGGGCCAATTCACATGGTAACTACTGAGGCTTTTCAAGATCCACATTTGGAAACTGTTGGTTGGGAAAATTTTTTAGGAATGACAGTTGGTCAGGCTGTTGTTTGGGCATCACAAAATATTGATCCAAAATATACAAATCCTGAGTTAACAACATCTGAACCTTATGTAATGGGATCGCATGCAACTTGTTCTGGCGCATGGGTAAGTGGACCTGAGGATCTTTCTCCACCAGAATATTTCTGGGGTTATAATAGAATGTTGACCATTGATGGACTTTTTGGAGCTGGTGATACTGTAGGTGGAAGTGCTCACAAATTCTCATCTGGATCTTTTACCGAGGGAAGATTGGCTGCTAAAGCTGCTGTGAAATATATTGAGGATCAAAAAGCAAAAGGAATTAAAGTTTCAGATAAACAGTGTGATGATTTCAAAAAAACTGTATACAAACCTCTTGATAATTACACAGTTGCTCAAAATGAGATAACTGGAGGAACTGTTTCTCCAAGTTATATTTCCCCAATACAAGGATTACAAAGACTTCAAAAGATTATGGATGAATACGTTGGGGGGATTACCTCAAATTATATGACTAATGGAAATTTACTTAAAAAAGCTTTAGAGCTTTTAGCTTGGCTACAAGAAGACCTAGAGCACGTTGGCGCAGAAGATTATCATCAATTAATGAGGGCTTGGGAGTTAAAACATAGAGCTTTAACCTCGCAATGTGTGACTGAGCATACTTTATTTAGGGAAGAAACTCGTTGGCCAGGTTATTATTACAGGGGAGATCACATGAAATTAGATGATGAAAATTGGCATTGTTTAACAGTTTCAAGAAGAGATCCTAAAACTGGTAAATTTACATTAGAAAAAGTTCCAGTTTATCATATTGTAGATGAAAAAGAGAAAAAGAAGGCCTCATAAAATTATAATTTAAATTTATGGATCTTTTAGCAAAATCAGATGAGGAGATTTTTGCAATAGCTAAACCTTTTTGGGAAAATTTAGTTCGAGCATCAAATATGAAGGACTATGGAGGCTTTACTAAAGATTTTTCAACACAAATGTTATTTGGAGCCAATGAGGTGGAACTTGGTAAACAATGGGCTAACAATAAAATTATTACAAATTTAAACGAAACTTATGAGCCTTTTGGAACTTTAAGACGAGGTGATCACATAACAGTGTTAGTCAAGCAGACTAACAAGGAAATACCCGGGGAGTTTTTAGGAAGATTGGTCTTAGGTGTTGAGGATGGTGAGATTAAGATCTTTGGGGCAACAATTTATTAATTAAAGTTTGACAATTTTTCTACTGGGTGTATTCAGGTATTTGGATGCGCCTTTCAAATTTAAAAATTCTAAATAACATAGCTAACAAAAAATCTACTCTTATTAAAACTGGAATTTTTTCAGCTATTGCTGCATGTTGGGGTGTTATCTTAGTTGGAACTTTTATTACTTTTATATAAGTAATATTTAAAGTTTTTTATTATTAGATGGAAGTTTTTTTACCTATTGCTCAAGTTTTTGTAAATCCAATAGAAATTCTTTTTTTAAGTGCACTAGTTGGTATTTTATCTGGTCTATTTGGTGTTGGTGGAGGTTTTTTAATGACACCTTTTTTAATTTTTTTAGGAGTACCTCCTGCTTATGCAGTTGCTAATGAAGCTAATAATATTTTAGCAACATCTGTTTCAGGCTCTACAACTCATTGGTTAAAAAATACTTTAGATTATAAAATGGGTTTTATAATTGTCATTGGCGGCTCTATAGGAACTGCCCTAGGTATTTATACCTTCAGTTATTTTAAAGATATTGGCAAAATAGATACAGTTATATCGTTAGCTTATATGTACATTCTTGCAATCATAGGTACCTTAATGCTCGTAGAAAGCCTTGGTGAAATAGATAAGGCAAAAAAAAATATCATTGAGAAAAAAAAATTACATGTTCATTATTGGATACACGGACTTCCATTTCGAATGAGATTTCCTAAGTCAAAATTATATGAAAGTGTATTTACACCTATAATAATTGGATTAGCTGTTGGATTTATAGCAGCAATAATGGGTATTGGTGGTGCTTTTATATTAGTGCCAGCGATGATTTATATTATAAAGATGCCAACGAGACTTGTTCCCGGAACATCTCTATTTGTAACTATATTTGTAAGTGTAATTGTAACTTTTCTTCATTCATTTAATTATGGTTCCATTGACCTTATGTTAGTTGTTATGCTAGTGGTTGGATCAATAATAGGAGTACAGGTTGGTCAAAAATTAGGAGAAAAGATTGATAGCTCTGGTTTAAAAGCTCTTTTAGCAATTTTATTATTAGTTGTAGGAATAGCCATAGCTTATGATACTTTTTTTGCTGAAGAAGTTCAAAAAGAAATTATAAAAGTTGCAAATAAAGATTTAAACTTTTTTTCAAAATTTATTCGAGAATTTTCTAAAGACATGCCATTCTTTTATGGATTATTTTCTATTTTATTTGCTGTTCTTTTGGGAATAGGAGCTGCATTTATAAGAAGATTTTTATCAAATTTAAGAAAAAAATATTTAGCTAGTATTGCAAAACAATCTAAGTAAAAAATTTTGATACAGTTTGAATATAAATCAAACTAATAAAACCAACTGTTACAGCTGCAATTAAACCAACAACAAATGGTTTATAACCCATTAATCTTAATTCGCTTAAATTAATCGATATTCCTACTGCGGCCATAGCCATTGTTAAAAAGGTTGTCGCTAGAATTTTTATTATCTCGATAAAATTAATCCAATAAATATGATTTTCACTTTCAATTGAAAAGATTTGATCACCTAAATTTCTAATTATTATCATGCCAATAAAACCTAAAACGAAATATGGAAAAATATCTATAAGAGAATAAGAATTGCCTTTCATTTCTCCCCGATTATATAAAAAGGCAAATAAAGGAATCATTAAAACAAGAAAAGTATTTCGAATTAGTTTAGTTACTGTTGCAACGTTCAGAGTCTCAGGACTATTGAACTGTTGATCATAGATAAGGCCCGCAGCTGCTACTTGTGATGTCTCATGAATTGCAGTGCCTAAGAATAGACCAGCTTTTAGTTCATTTTCATTGAAGAACCATTCAGCAAAGTACGGATAAACAATCATGGCAATAACACCAAATAAAGTAATGTTAGCTATCGCGTATGCAATTTCAGTTTTTTTAGCATTTATAACTGGCGCAGTCGCCACAATAGCTGTGGCCCCACAAACACTTGTGCCTATAGCAATCAAATATGACATTTTCGATGAGATGGGAACTTTTTTGATTAAAAGTTTAATTAATATTAGTACTGCAAGAATACAAACTATTATTAGCGGTATAGCGATTGATCCAAATTTTATAAATTCCTCAAAACTCAATCTTATTCCTAAACAAATAATTCCAAGTTTAAGGATATATTGCTGCGTAAAATCAAGACCAAGCATCATACCTGGTCTTGGTGTAAAAGCATTACCCATTATGATGCCTAAAATAATTGCAATTAAAACAGTTGATATAGGACTTTTCGGTGTTCCAAATATTTCTATAGCAAGAACATTATTAATACCTTGAGAAAATAAATAAAAGATTAAAGCTAATGCAACTCCAGGGAAGATTTTTTTTAAGTATAAAAAATTTGAGGACACTTTAATAAAAGCAATAAAACTTAAGCACTTCTATAAAGTTTAGTCATAACAAATTCTTTATGACCTAAAGCTTCTGCGCAGGTTAATCTTCCATTGGCTACTCTAAGAGTAGTCTCAATGAGTTTATCCCCCGCTTCGGATAAATTCATTTCTCTTGAAAGAATTTTAGAGACATCACAATCCACATGTTCACTCATACTTTTTGCTGTTAACGGATTAGCTGTTAATTTAACGACAGGTTCAATTGGATTCCCAACAATATTACCCTGACCAGTTGGAAATAAATGAATATTAAATCCTGCTGCAGCTTGAAGTGTTACACACTCTGCAGCTGCTGAAGAAGTATCCATAAAATATAAACCTTTTCCTTTTTTTGGTTCCTCTGCTGGTTCCAAAACATCTATAAATTTACAGTTTCCAATTTTTTGAAAGTTTCCAAATGCTTTTTCCTCAATAGTAGTTAAACCACCTGCAATATTACCAGCAGTTGGTTGACTTTCAGATAAATCATCTGTTGCTTCTTTTAAAATAAAATCGTTATAAGCACTCCAAGTTTTCATAAATTTTTCTGAGGCTTCCTTTGTTGCACCTCTTGTTGCACAAACCTTCTCAGCACCTGTAAGTTCTGAAGTTTCACCGAAACATAAGTGAACACCAAGTGGTTCAAGTTTATCCATTAAATTTCCCACAGTCGGGTTTGAGGCAAGGCCTGAAGTTGTATCAGATTCACCACACTTCACTGAAATCCATAAATCACTTATAGGACATTCTTCTCTTTGTTTTTCTGAAGCCCACATAACTAATTCCTGAGCTCTTTTGGATGCTTTCATTACAGTGCCAATGTCACCTGTTCTTTCAATATGAAATCCTTCTACGGGTTTTCCAGTCTTCGCAATTCCATCTACAATTTTCTTAGTCCACTTTGGTTCAATACCAATTACGATTACAGCCGCTACATTCGGGTTACTGCCAGTTCCAATCATTGTTCTAAAGTGAAGTTCTAAATCAGCACCAAACTGTAATCGGCCATAAGAATGGGGCAATGCAATAGTCCCTTTAATATTGTTTGCAACAGCCTCTGCGCAAGCATTAGAAATATCATCAACTGGTAAAATGATTACATGATTTCTCGTTCCCGCTCTGCCATTTTCTCTTTTATAACCTAAAAAACTTTTTGGGATATCCATTCACCTACCACTTTTTTGTTTTAACGTTATGAACATGAACATGTTCACCTTTTTGAATTGATTTTACAACTTTACCAATATCATGGCCATATTTTAAGATCGTATCACCCTCTTTTAAATCAGTCATTGCTATCTTGTGACCTAAAGGAATTTCATCCATTGATTGAATGTTAGTTGAACTATCATCTTCCATTATCCAGCATTTACAGTCCTGTTTTGGGGTTATTTTTTCAATCACAACTACTCCTACATTGTCTTTTTTATCGTGAATAATGATATCAGTAGCCATTTATCTAGTGTCGATTTGTTTGTTTGAATTTTCAAAAAACTTATATATTAATCGCGTCAATTAAGAAATACTTTTATAAAAAATATTTTATTACTAGTTTAGAAAGGCTTTATTAATGACAAAAATGACAACAGAAGAAGCTTTTGTAAAAGTTTTACAAATGCACGGCATTGAACATGCTTTTGGTATTATCGGATCAGCTTTTATGCCAATCTCAGATATTTTTCCTGATGCAGGAATAACATTTTGGGATGTTGCTCATGAAACAAACGGCGGATTAATTGCTGATGGATATACTAGATCTACAGGTAAAATGTCTATGGTCATTGCTCAAAATGGTCCAGGAATAACTGGGTTAGTAACTCCAATTAAAACTGCTTATTGGAATCACACACCTCTTTTATTAGTAACGCCTCAAGCTGCAAACAAAACTATGGGTCAAGGTGGTTTTCAGGAAGTAGAACAAATGAATTTATTCAAAGACATGGTTTGTTACCAAGAGGAAGTAAGAGACCCTTCAAGAATGGCTGAAGTTTTAAATAGAGTTATAGAGAAGGCAATAAGAGGTTCAGCACCTGCTCAAATAAATGTACCTAGAGATTATTGGACACAAGTAATAGATATTGAGTTACCTCCAATTGTAAGATTAGAAAGACAAGGTGGTGGAGCTGAAGCAATAGATAAAGCTGCAAAACTTTTATCAAATGCAAAATTTCCAGTCATTTTATCTGGTGCAGGCGTAGTTATTGGTGGTGCAATTGAGGAAACAAAAAAACTTGCTGAAAAATTAGACTCACCAGTCTGCTCTGGATATCAACATAACGATAGTTTTCCAGGTAGTCACCCGTTAGCTGTAGGACCATTAGGATACAATGGATCAAAAGCTGCTATGGAATTGATTTCAAAAGCAGATGTTGTATTGGCGTTAGGAACGAGACTAAATCCATTTTCAACGCTTCCAGGATATGGAATTGATTATTGGCCGAAAAATGCAAGTATTATCCAAGTGGACATGAATCCAGATAGAATCGGATTGACAAAAAAAGTTACAGTTGGGATTAGTGGTGATGCAAAGTTGGTTGCAACACAAATTTTAGAAAAACTATCTGCAAGCGCTGGAGATACAGATAGACAGAAAAGAAAAGATTTAATTCATCAAACAAAATCAGCTTGGTTACAAAAATTATCAAGTTTAGATCATGAAGATGATGATGAAGGAACAGTTTGGAATAAAGAAGCAAGAGAAAGAGACAAAGATAGAATGTCACCAAGACAAGCTTGGAGAGCAATACAAGCAGGAATGCCAGAAGATGTAATCATTTCGAGTGATATTGGTAACAATTGTGCAATTGGAAATGCTTATCCAACTTTTGAAAAGCCCAGAAAATATTTAGCGCCTGGTTTGTTTGGACCTTGCGGATATGGTTTTCCATCAATACTAGGTGCAAAAATAGGCTGTCCTAACACTCCAGTAATTGGTTTTGCAGGAGATGGTGCATTTGGAATAAGTATGAATGAAATGAGCTCTTGCGCACGAGAAGAATGGCCTTCAATTACTATGGTAATTTTTAGAAACTATCAATGGGGAGCTGAAAAAAGAAATACAACTTTGTGGTATGATAATAATTTTATTGGTACAGAATTAGATCCAAATTTAAGTTATGCAAAAGTAGCTGACGCGTGTGGTTTAAAAGGAGTAACAGTTAGAACAATGGAAGATACAACTGCAGCAATTAAACAATCTTGTGAAGACCAAAAGAAAGGTATTACTACATTTATAGAGGTAATTCTAAACCAAGAACTTGGTGAGCCCTTTAGAAGAGATGCAATGAAAGCTCCAGTTAAAGTTGCAGGTATTAAAAAAGAAGATATGAAGAAGCAACCTTCTTTAATTTCTTAAGATCTTTAAATTAGTAAACAATTATCGTAATCTTTCTTGATGAAAGTTGTTAATGATAATAGCTGTAGTTGGGTCAATGATCTTAACCCAAGAACAAATATCAAAACAATTTCATCAGATTTAAATTGTGAATGGTTAATTATAGGTGCTGGATACACTGGACTGTCGGCTGCGAGAAAATTAGGACAGCTATATCCTAATCAGAAGGTATTATTAGTTGATGCTCAATTAGCAGGAGAGGGTGCAAGTTCAAGAAATTCTGGCTATCTAGTTGATACTACGCTTAATGATGGTTTTACTTCTAACAAAGAATTGGAAAATTATAAAAAAAAAGCTGATATCTACAAAATAGGAATAGAGGCAGTTAAAAAGTTTATTAAAGAGTACCAGGTAGACTGTGATTGGAATGAATGTGGAAAGTTTTTTGCTTCATCAAAATCTGAGGATAAAGATATATTAGAAAATTTTTCAGACACACTATCTAAACTTGGATTTGAGCATAATCTTTTATTTAATAAAGAACTTACAAAAAAATTAGGCACTAACTTTTATAATATAGCTCTTTATACCAAAGGAGGAATTTTACTTCATCCAGGAAAATTGGTAAGAGCAATGATTGATACATTGCCTGAAAACGTAAACCTTTTTGAAAATTCATCATTATTAAATTGGAAAAAGGTAAATAGTACAATCAATTGTGGTTTTAAGAATGGCTCTGTAAAAACCAAAAAAATAATTTTTGCCATTAATGGATTTCTTAAATCTTTAGGTATTAAAACTAATTATAATTTTCCTATTACTTTAACCGCAAGTATGACGCGGCCTTTAACAGATAAAGAATTTATATCTATAGGTGAGCCAAAGGAGTGGGGTGTTTTACCTGTAAGACCAATGGGAGCAACTATAAGATTGACTAAAGATAGACGAATTTTAATCAGAAATACCGCAGAAGTTCATAATCCTTATAAAATGTCTAAAGCTGAATTAGAAAAAAGATCAATTAAACAGAAAATTGGTATTAAAAAAAGATTTCCACAATTACCAAATGATATTATCAAATCAACTTGGTCAGGTATTGTCTCAAGAACAAGAAATAGTTCACAGATTTTTGAAAAAATTGATGACAATATTTTTGTGGCAGGTTGTTATAATGGCTCAGGTATCGGTGTTGGAACATTATTTGGAGAGCAAATTGCTATAAAAGCCAGTAATGAACATACAAACGAAATTGAAACTATTGAAGCTAGAAGCAAACCAACTTGGTTACCCCCACAACCCTTTTTAGATTTAGGTATTAAAGCTAGACTTATGTATGAGAGATTAAGAGCTAAATCTGAAATCTAACCTGGGAGTTCTGTTGCCAGGTGCCCTACAAATTCATATCAGGCCAATTTTTGTCATTATATCTGTCTAATTCCTTTTGAGTAAAAGGTCTAAACAGCACCCACACAACAACGATTACTAAAGCTAAAAGTATTAATGTTTTCACTTTTATCTGATTATAGCTTTAACTGATCCTAACTTATCGATTTTACCAGTATAAAGTCCTTTACCTATTGGAACAACTCCCACAGTGGATCCTGTAAAAACATAAAAACTTTTATTTAGATTGATTTTGTCTTTTCTAATTTTATTTAAAACAAATCTTAATGAATTTAAAGGATTAATAAAAACAGCACTAGTGTTTCCATTAATGTTTTGCTTTGTTTTTTTATTATTTATATTTGTTTTTAAATTTCCAATATTGATCTTTTTGTATTTTTTCTTTTGACCTATCAAAAACTTAACATTTGCTCCAAAATCGCTACATAAATCTCCAAATGAAGTTATGCCTTTCTTTCTCTGTCTGTAGCCCACAATCTCAATACAAGGAGCCATGTGGGATATATGTTTTGAAATATTTTTCATTGTTACAGCTCCTTTGGTATTAAAAAAATTTCTTTTAATTAAATAACAAACCTCTAATTCAATGCCAAAAGTCGTTTTACTAATCCTTACAGATTTACCACTCTTTAAAAAGTTACTCTTATATACTGAAGCGTAAAAAGGCTCTTTTTCTTTTAATTTTTTCATTACTGGAATTCCGGTTCCACCAGCTTTATAACCAATAATAGGTTTGTTAACTTTGCTTTCACAAAGCAATCTAAATTTGTTCGCCTCAGTTAGTTTTTTTGTAAATTTTCTTGGTAAAGGGGCGATAATTTTATTTTTTAAAAAAGCTTTTACCAATTTATTAGCTAATTTTTCTGATTGTGTTCTCATTCTGAATTTCCTAATTCTCTCATTTTTCTTGCATGAATAAATGATCTGATACACTGGTATGTAAAAAATAGACCAGTGACTAACATCATAATTTTTGATAAATCTGCATAAACATTTTCAAAAGCGTTTCCACTTACTAATGATCTTATAAAATCAATACCACCCAAGAAGATTATCAAACCAAATAAAACTACAATATGCATGAACATTTTTTTCTTTGAAATGAATTTGATCGATAGATAGGAAAAAATTAAAATTGGAGCTCCTAAAATAGATGGAATATATGAGGTGAATGATCCACTCCCACTAATAAAACTAACAATCACTCCCCATAGAATTAAAAATATTCCATAATAAATAGAAAATTTTTCCATCGTTAAACCGGCTACTTTAAATTCGGTATTATTTTGATTCTCAACTTCCATTTTTAAACTATATTTTATGATCCAAAATTTATCAAACTAAAACCAGCAATTAAAAAAACTATTAGCCACACCAGTCCCTTAATAAGAAAAAATGTAAATCCACCCACCAGAATATATTTACCCCATTTACTTTTAGATAGAAAGTTTTTGAATTTTGTCACAACAGACATTGATACTTAATTCAGTAAAGACATTGGATCAAGCCTAGTTTGAAACCAAT
Organism: uncultured Pelagibacteraceae bacterium; assembly: GCA_902625035.1. Classification (GTDB taxonomy): domain Bacteria; phylum Pseudomonadota; class Alphaproteobacteria; order Pelagibacterales; family Pelagibacteraceae; genus Pelagibacter. The sequence goes on along the minus strand of CACNZK010000011.1, from coordinate 18,546 downwards.
TTACTCTAAAATCTAAGTGAGGACCTGTAGATCTTCCTGTTGATCCAACTGTCCCAATAATATCACCTTGGTTTATTTTATCGCCAACAGAAACTATTACATTTTCAAGGTGTGAATAAATTGTAGAAATTCCATGTCCATGATCCATGATAATTGTACCACCAGTATAATAAAGATCATCTTCTGCCATTGTCACAACTCCAGATGCAGATGACTTAATCATTGTTCCTTTTTTTGCAGCAATATCAATTCCATAGTGGGGCCATTTTGGTTTTCCATTAAGAATTCTTTGGCTTCCATAAACTCCGCTAATAATTCCTTCAACAGGCATAATGAATTGGTTTTTAAAAAAAGGTAAATCAGAATTGATTGCTCTAGCCTTACCAATTCTATTATTTTCTTCTTTTATTCTTTTGTAAACTGACTCTGGGGGTGTAACTTTACTCTCTTCTAAACCATCTATTCTTTGAATATTATATTTTCTTTTAAGAACTTTTTTAATTATTTTTTCACTTTTACCATTAGTAATTTTAGTAATAGTTAAATCAAATTTTCTATCTCGATCAATTCCAAAAACAAAATAACCATCTTTAGAAACCTTAACTTTTTTTTTGTCTACAATTATCTGAGAATTAGGATCAGTTATTCCAATTATATAATGACCTTGCAGAAATTTACCCTTAAATTCAATAGCATTTAAGTGAGTCGTGCTTAAAAAGATTATAAGAAAAAATAATCTAGTTATTATTTTGCTGTCCATCCGCCATCAACTAATAAGGAAGTTCCGGTGATCATTGAAGCTGCATCAGAGGCAAGAAATACAGCTGCACTCGCAACATCTGAAAGTTCTGCAAATTTTCCTAAAGGTATATTACCCAAAACCTCTCTCTTAAATTTTTTACTTTTTAAAAACTTACTTGTCATTGGAGTAACTACAAAAGTTGGGCAAACTGTATTTACTCTTATGTTATATTTAGCAAGATCAATTGACATACCTTTTGTAAGACCTTCCAAACCAAATTTTGTCATGTTATAAACACTTCTTATTGGTCCTCCAACATGACCCATTTGTGAAGACATATTTACTATAGCCCCACCAATTTTTTTTCTATTTTTAAATTTAATCATTTTAAGAGCACATAATTGAGCTAGGTTAAATGTAGCCATTGTGTTTATTTTAACTAGATACTCCATGTCCTTAGTTTTAACTTTGGTAAAGTGTTCAGGAATATTGTTACCTGCATTATTGATGAGGATATCAATTTTTGATTGTTTATTTATAATTCTCTTAATTTGATCATAATTTGTAATGTCACAAACATAAGATTTACATTTTGACTTAGTTTTTTTTATTTTCTTTGAGACTTCATCTAAATCTTTTTTGGTTCTACTTATGATGATTAAATTTGCACCTGCTTCAGCTAGAGCAATCGCGCAAGCTCTTCCAAGCCCTTTACCAGCTCCAGTTACAACTGCAGTTTTATTTTTTAGATTGTAATTTTTTAAGTACATCATAAAAATAATATTTTAATATCAGTATAAATCAATTCAATAGCGACAATTAATATTGCCAACAAACCAGCCCACGCAATCCACTTATATTTTTTAATCCAATTAGATATTAATGTTGCAGCTGTTGCCATTAATACTATGGATAAAACGAGACCAAAAACTAATAAATAATAGTGGTCACCAGCCGCGCCAGCAACTCCTAAAACATTATCCAAGCTCATAGTAAAATCGGCTAATAAAATTGTCCAAATAGCTTTTAAGAAGCTTGAGTTATCTACTTTTATATCACTTTCGTGATCTGATCCTTTCACAACATCTACGTAAAGTTTATAAACTATGTAAAGAAGTAGAAGACCGCCAATTAATCTTAAACCAGTTATTTGCAATAAATAAGCAGTTAATAAAGTTAAAACTATCCTTAAAATAACTGCTCCACCTATACCCCAAAAAATTATTTTTTTTCTTTGCTCTAAAGGAAATTTAGATGCAACCATCCCAATTATTATTGCGTTATCGCCTGCTAGAACAAGATCAATTAATATAATTTGTGTTAGAATAGTTATTTGTTCTGGAGTAATGAAATCAGTGAACATTAACTTCTAAGTATCATATCAGCACCTTTTTCTGCAATCATTATTGTAGGTGCATTAGTATTACCCGAAGTTATATTTGGCATTATTGAAGCATCAATCACTCTAAGGTTATTTATACCTTTTACTTTAAGTGTTTCATCTACGACCGCCATATCATCTTGCCCCATTTTACATGTACCAACAGGGTGAAAAATAGTTTGCGTATAATTAGAGCCAGCTTTAACAAGTTCTTCATCATCGTTAATATCAATACCAGGTCTATATTCTTCTGGTTTGTATTTTTTAAATGTTTCAGATTCCATTACAATTTTTCTTGTAAGTTTTAAACCTTTTGCAGCAACCATACGATCATGCTCAGTTGAAAGATAGTTAAGTTTAACTTTTGCATAAATTCTAGAATCTTTATCTACAACATTCACATGACCTCTACTTGTTGGTCTTATGTTAGATACTGTAGGAGTAAAAGCGTGAAAGTCGTGATTTTTTGTTGCTCCTAAAGTATCCATACTCATTGGTTGAACATGCCACTGTAAATCAGGTAATTCTAATGATGGATCGCTTTTAGCAAACATACACATTTGACTTGCACCCATTGTCATTGGTCCACTTCTATTAAAAACATACTCAAGTCCAATCATTAGTTTCCCAAACAAACTGTTAATTTTTTTGTTTAAAGATTTAAGACCGTGCACTTTATATATAGGTCTAAACATTAAGTGATCTTGTAGGTTTTCTCCAACTCCCTTCAAGTCATGCACCATATCTATTCCTAAATCTTTTAATTTTTTTGAATTACCAATTCCGGAAGTTTGTAAAATTTGTGGTGAACCAATAGATCCTGAAGAAAGAATTATTTCTTTATCAGCTGAAACTTTTCTTAGCTCATTTTCTTGCCAATATTCAACATTTTTAGCAGTTTTATTTTCAAAATTGATTTTTTTAACATGCGCATTTGTAATAATTTTTAGATTATTTCGATTTTTAATTGGGTTTAAGTAACCGACAGCAGTACTACATCGAAAACCGTCTTTTTCTGTAACTTGAAAATATCCACAACCATGATTGTTTCCAGTATTAAAGTCTTTAGTTTTTGGAATACCAAATTCCTCTGCTGCATTTTGAAATTCATTTAGAAGTGGTAATTGAATTCTTTGATCAGATACAGATAAAGGTCCACCAACACCATGATAATTATCTTTTCCACGCTCTTGGTTTTCTGCTTTTATAAAATAAGGAAGTACATCGTCCCAACCCCAACCAGTGTTACCTAATTGACGCCAAACATCATAATCTCTACTTTGACCTCTAATATACAGTAAGCCATTTATAGCAGAGCTTCCTCCTAAAGTTTTTCCTCTAGGATAACGAATTGAGCGATTGTTCATTGTCTCATCGGGTTCAGTTTTGTAACACCAATCAACAGATGGATTATGCATTGTTTTAAAATATCCAACTGGAATATGTATCCATGGATAATTATCTTTTCCACCAGCCTCAATTAACAAAACTTTATTTTTTGGATTTTCGGAAAGTCTATTCGCAAGAACACATCCAGCAGATCCAGCACCAATAATTACAAAATCAAAATTTTCCATCACAAGTTGAATAAGTTTTTTATATCCCTTTATTGATCTTCTTTACACTCATATTAATCAATTGTCACTTGTGTGAGGTTTGTTTTTCTGATTGTATACAGCAGTTAAATTTAACTAACGAGAAGGAAAAATAATGAAAAAAATCATTTCAATGTTATTTGCATCTGTTTTGGTACTTGGTTTCATATCAAATGCTAATGCTGCAAAAACACTAAAATGTCAGACAGTTCTTAACACTAAGGCTGATGAGGTCAAAATGTTAAAAGACTTCACTGACACAGTAACAACTTTAACAAGTGGTTCATTAAAGTTTGAAATTTTACCTGCTGGTGCGGTTGTTGGAGTTAAAGAAACTCTAGATGCTGTAGATAAGGGTTTAATTGATTGCGGATTTGCTTGGACACATTATTGGTCAGGTGACCATCCTGCTGCTATGTTATTCGGTTCTCCGGTAGCTGGTGGTGGAGTTGGTATCGACAATATCGCGTTCTTATCATGGTTTCAATATGGTGGTGGTAAAGAATTATATGACCAACTATGGAAAGAAATGGGAAGAGACATAAAAGGATTTATGATTCAACCAGTTGGCCCTGAAGCCTTAGGTTGGTTTCCAAAACCAATTAAAGATATGGCTGACTTTAGAAAATATAAGTTCAGAACTCCTCCAGGAATTCCAGGACAAACTTATAAAGATATTGGTATAGCATCTGTTGCGATGGGTGGTGGAGATATTTTGCCAGCTCTTGAAGCAGGAACTATCGATGCTGCTGAATGGTGTTGTCCAAAACCAGATTTAACATTTGGTTTCCAAAAAGTATTAAAGCACTATTACTTACAAGGTTTACACCAAGTAGTCGTAAATGCTGACTTTTATATAACTGGAAAAACTTATAATGCTATGACTGCTCATGAGAAAAAGTCACTTGAAGTAGCTGCTAATGCATCATTAGCAAAATCTTTAAGTTACAGAATCTATGAGAATGGTAAAGCTTTGAAAGAGTTAACTACTAAACATGGAGTAATTTTGGAGGACACTCCTTCAGATTATTTCACAGAATATATGGCTGCTGCAAAGGCTTCTTTAAATAAGAATGCTAAAGATAATAAATTCTTTAACGAAGTTTATACTTCAATGAAGAATTTTGCTGACATAGCTGTACCATTCTGGAGTGGTGCTCAAATGTCAAATGCGAAGCTAGGAATGGCTCACGCAGCAACATTAAAGTAATCAGTAATTATTCTTGATTTAACTAAAGCGGACTTTTACAGTCCGCTTTAGTTTTTTATACATAAATTTTATGGCAGAAGAACCAGATAAACTAGATATATCAGATGAAATGATTGCCGAAAGGCGAGGCGGTTTGGGAAAAATGCCTGACGATATGCCATTGTGGATGGCTAAATCTATCACAGGTATTGATAAATTTAGTAAATGGATTGGTAATATAGTTTGTTGGATATTGATGCCATTAATTTTTGCAATGACTTATGAAGTTCTTGCAAGAAAATTATTTTTAGCACCGACAATTTGGGCTTATGACATAAGTCGTTTTTTATATGGAGCACTTTTTATGTTAGGTGCTGGTTATGCTCTTTCAAGGGGAGTTCATATAAGAGCAGATTTTTTATACAGAAATTTTAAAACTAAAAATCAAGGTTTAATAGATTTTTGGTTATACTTATTATTTTATTTTCCAGGTTTAATTGTTTTTCTTTATATGACAGTTGGATATGTGGGAGAGTCAATTCAAAGAGGTGAAAGAGGTATGGATACCACATGGATGCCTTACATGTGGCCAATCAAAACTTGCTTACTCATTGGTATAATATTTTTACTAATTCAAGGAGTTTCTGAGTTACTTAAAAGTTATTGGGCAGCAAAAAAAGGTGAGTGGCCTGGAGAAATTAAATGATAGCTGAGTTTATAGACCCAGCCATCTTAGGTTTTATTCTGGTTGGAGTAATGCTATTTGCAATATTTGTAGGTTTCCCGATTTCATTTACATTAATTTTCTTAGGTTTCGTATTTGGTTATTTAGGATTTGGAAAACTAGTTTTTTATTTAATGACGCTCCAGTTTTCTATGGTAATGACAGAGCAGACACTTGCCGCCGTTCCACTCTTTGTCTTTATGGGAATTATGATGGAACAAGCTGGATTAATGGAAAGATTATTTTCAGCGTTCCAAATGATGCTGGCAAAAGTTAAAGGATCTTTGTATTACGCAGTTTTATTTGTTTCTGTAATATTTGCTGCTGCAACAGGAATTGTTGGCGCTTCAGTAACAATTCTTGGAATTATGGCTGCAAAATCTATGAATAGATCTGGTTATGATGTGAGACTTGCAGCTGGAACAATCACAGCTGGAGGAACTTTAGGAATATTAATTCCACCAAGTATTATGTTAGTTGTTATGGGACCTATAATGGAAATTCCAGTAATAGATTTATTTGCTGCTGCAATCATACCGGGAATTTTACTTGCAAGTTTATACGCTGGCTACACAACAATCAGATGTATGATTAATCCAAAATTAGGACCAGTGATACCTGAAGATATGAGAGCTGCAAGCATGAAAGATGTGTGGATTGAATTTTTCTTAGGCTTAGTTCCACCAGCAGCTTTAGTATTTGCGGCATTAGGAAGTATTTTATTTGGTTTTGCAACGCCGACTGAAGCAGCAGGATGTGGAGCTATGGGTGCTTTACTTCTCTCATTAGCATATAAAAAATTGACCCTTTCAAAACTGCAAGAGGCATTAGTTAAAACACTTGAGATAACTGCATTGATAATGGTTTTAGTTGCAGCTTCAAATTTTTTTGGTGCTGTTTTCGCTAGACTAGGCACACCAACTTTATTAACTGAATTTTTATTAGGTCTTGAAATGAACAAATATCTAATTCTAGCAATGGTTATGGTAATGATATTTTTGTTAGGATGGCCTTTAGAATGGGTACCTATAGTAATGATTATCGTTCCAATTATATTACCATTGATTGAGGCATTAGGATTTAATTTAACTTGGTTTGCTATCCTAGTGGCCGTAAATTTACAAACCGCCTGGCTTTCACCTCCAGTCGCATTATCCGCATATTTTTTAAAAGGAGTAGTACCAGAATGGGATTTAAAAGATATTTACTATGGAATGATGCAGTTTATGGTCTTACAGATTTTTGGGTTAATTTTGATAATTATATTTCCAAAAATTGCTTTATGGTTACCAACTCTCTTATATGGACAGTAGAAAGTTAAAGTTTTATATTGTTTGAGTGAGTCCTCAAAATAAAAAAAAAAATCTTACTAATTGGGATTTAGTTTCAGTAAATCCTATTGATAAAAATTGGGATTGGAAAGTTTTATTTTGCTTTTGGGGCATAAACATACAAAGTGTTATTGGCTTTTCGTTGATCGTATCTCTTTATCTAATTTACGATATTAATACTTTTATTGTATTCTTTGGAACAATACTGGGAACACTATTAATTTGTATTTTTTCAAATTGGATAGGAAAACCATCTCAAAAAAACGGATTACCTTTTATTGTTTTGCTTAGATCATCATTAGGTGTTATTGGTGCAAAATACTTCGGACTGATTAGATTTTTTGTTGGTGTTTTTTTATTTGGTATTCAAACATATTTTTTATCAAAAGCATTTAGTTATTTAATAAGAATAGCAATTTTTTCAACAGAACCCACAATCCTTGATAAAGAAATATTTTTGACATTCTTTCTAGGAATGAATTTAATTGATTGGACTTCAATTACTATTGCAATAATTTTGCAAGGATTTTTATTTAGTGCCGGAATGAAAGTGAATAAGAGAATTATTATTTTTTCGGCTAGTGCTGTTTATTTTGGGATGTTATTGTTTTTTTTATCAGTTTTGCTTAATGATGTTAAATTTACTTCCCAAGCTTTTATAAATATTTTAAATACTGAAAATTTTCTTGATAAAAAAAATTTCGGGCCATTAATAACAGTCACTAGTACAGTCTTTGCTTATTTCTCAGTTGTAATTTTGAGTTTCGGTGATTTTTCTAGATATGTTAAAGATGAAAGTCAGCTTAAAAAAGGAAACTTTAGCTTAATTTTAAATTTATTAATCTTTTCTTTTTTTGCGCTATTTATTGTTTCTGGCATGGATGCTTTTTTGAAGCAAGATCCAGAAAATTTAAACAGAATATTAACCAATCCAACAGATATTATCGGAAAATTAGATAATTTATTTCTAGTTGTTTTAGCTATAATTTTTATAATTATTGCTTCTGCTTCAACAAATTTAATAGTTAATTTTATTCCATCTCAATACACTTTAATAAATTTTTTACCTTTCTCTCTGTCTATAAGAAGTGCGGGTGCAATAATTTCAATTCTAGGTTTCATAATAGGAATATTTTGGTTAACATTTTTAAGTCAAGTTGGAGCCTTATCTTTCATTGATACTTTTGGAGCTTTTTTTGGACCAATCTTTGGAATTATGATCACTGACTTTTATTTTATTCAAAAGAGTAAAATAAATAATAAAGACATATATTCTTTAGAGAATAATGGAATTTATTATTATAGCGGGGGTTGGCATATAAAAGCAGTTTATTCTGTAATTATAGGTTTTATTTTTTCTGCTTCAACAATTTGGAATGCTAATTTGATGTTTCTTCAATCATTTTCATGGATTATAGGAGCTGCTATAGCTGCTTTTACTTATTATTTATTAGCCAGAGAATAAAACAATGAAAAAAATTAGTTTTGATTTTAAAAACAGAACTGCAATCGTAACTGGGGGCGCCCAAGGATTTGGATTTGATATTTCTAAAAGGCTTTTAGAGTCTGGTGCTAGTGTGATAATATGGGATAACGACCCTAAGGCTACTGAGAAAGCTATTAAAGATTTAAAAAATCCTAATTTAAGTTCCCATGTTGTAGATGTATCTAATTATGGGGAAGTTGATAAAACAGTAAATGAAATTACAAAAAACTCAAACATTGACATTTTAATAAATAATGCTGGAATAACAGGCCCCACGGCTACATTATGGGAGTACGACATAGAAATGTGGAAAAAAGTAGTAGAGATTAATTTAATGGGAACTTTTAATTGTTGCAGGTCGATAGTGCCAAATATGATTAAGAATAATTATGGAAGAATTGTTAATGTGGCCTCAGTAGCTGGAAAAGATGGAAATGCCAATGCCAGTGCTTATAGCGTTGGAAAAGCAGGCGCAATAGGTTTAACAAAATCATTAGGTAAAGAGCTTGCAGATAAGAATATAGCTGTAAATGCAGTAACTCCAGCAGGAGCAAAAACTAGAATTTTAGATCAAATGACCAAAGAACATGTCCAAAGAATGCTATCAAAAGTGCCTAGAGGTCGATTTTTAGAGGTTGAAGAGTTTACCTCATTAATTTGTTGGCTATCGTCTGAGGAAAACACTTTTTCAACTGCGGCAGTCTTTGATATTAGTGGTGGTCGTTCGACTTATTAACTTCTAGGTTTTTGCTCAACTATTTTGATATTATTAATTTTAGCTCTACTAAATTTAATGTCTTTAGACATAACTGGTGCAAAAATCATTATAGACCAGTAAATTAAGAGTATAAAAGCAGATATTGTCTTCATATTATTTATATAGAACTGAATATTGAATTTTGAATGTTTAAAATTTGTCTAAATAATGTATTAAGAATTTTTTTTAATTTTATATGAAAATTTTATTAAATATTTTAATCATCACGATTTTATCTATTAACTTGTCTTCAGCAGATGAATTACAAGTCTTTGATTTTACCGAGTCAGAGCTCGCAGAACTTCAAGTTAGAAAGGTTAGAGGAGCTGACAATAAAACAATTTACACCGTCGGATCAAATGATGACGGAAATTATTTGAAATCAATTGCTGATAATGCTGCCTCTGGTCTTGGAAAAGAGATCAAGATAGACTTGGATAAGACCCCATTCATAAATATAACATGGAAAATCGAGAAAGATCTGTCAGGTATCAAAGAAAATACTAAAAAAGGGCATGATTATGCTGCAAGAGTTTTTGTAATTAAAAAAACTGGAGCTACACCTCTATCAAACAGAGCCATTAATTATGTTTTCTCAAGTAATAATGAAGTTGGAGCTAATTTTCCAAGCCCATATACAAAAAAATCGATAGATAATGTTTTAGCTAGCACAAAAGATAATTTAAATGAATGGGTAACAGTTAAAGCTAATGTTAAGGAGGATTTTAAAAGGTTACACGATCTAGATGTCAATGAGCTTGATGGACTTGCTATTATGTCTGATACTGACAATTCTAAAATGAAATCTATAGCTTATTTTCAAAATATATATTTTTCATCTCAATAATTAGAATTTGAGATATTTTTTTAAATAAATATTAAATAAAGATAGAATAACAGCTACAATTACATCTTCCAAAGGACTAGCTTGTGGATATCCAAAGTTCCACGCGGTAACCATTACCAACCAAATTACAAATATATTCATTAAATACTTATACCTTAGTTTCTATTAAATAGTTTACTTTTTTGGTATAATTTTATTATGCACGAAAATTTTTTTCACACTTTAAAAGTTTATTATGAGGATACTGACGCTGGAGGTGTTGTATATTATGCTAATTATTTAAAGTTTTTAGAGAGAGCTAGAACAGAAGCTCTGCAAATAATTGGGTATAGTAATCAAAAAGTGAAAAAAGACTTTGGTTCATTAATCATAGTAAAAGCTTGCAATATTGAATACAAGAAACCCGCCAGTCTTGAAGATGAACTAACGATAAGATCTTTTGTGAAATCTATCACCAAAACATCTTTTTTTATGAATCAAATAATAACTAAGGGTGAAGAAACTATAGTTGAAGCACAAGTTCATTTAGTTTTTGTAAATGAACTAGGCAAACCAGTAAAAATACCCGATGAAATTTACTCAAAATTTAAACCTTATTTTTGCGACACTATTAAAAATTAGCTAATTTTTTTGCCCTTTTAAATAAATTTACCATCATTTTATTTGAAATTAACTTCGTATTAACATTTCTTGGACTTGGATGATAACTTGATAGAATTATTAAACCGTTTGGTAATATTTGTGTTTTACCATGTTTGAAAATAAATTTTTTTTTGACTTCAAATTTTTGCTTATATAGTTTTACACAATTATCGAAAGCAACTTTACCAAGTGTTACAATTACCTTTAGTTTCTTTAAACTTAATATTTCTTCATCAAAAAAGTTAGAACAATTCGAAATTTCATTACTAAGTGGTTTATCCTCGGGTGGAACACATTTAAGAATATTTGTGATGTAAGTAGATTTTAATTGTAAATTATCATTTAAATTTTTTGAAAATGGTGAATTTGAAATTCCCACTTCATGCAAACATCTAAATAAAAAGTCACCAGATTTATCTCCTGTAAAAGCTCTACCTGTTCTAGTTCCACCATGTGCTGCTGGAGCTAGACCAATTATTGCAATTTTTGAATTTAAATCTCCAAAGCCTGGAACTGGTTTGCCCCAGTAAATTTCATTAATATTTTGTTTTCTTTTATTTGTACTTACTTTTTTTACAAATTTAACCAACCTTGGACATTTTTTACAATTTATTATTGTTTTGTTTAATTTGTTTAATCTAATATCCATATTATGAAATTTTTAAGATTCTTTATTATTATTTTTATATCTTTAACCACACCTATTAAAGCAGATTTATACAAAAATTTAATAAATCAGTTAGAGGATGGTGGAAAATTAATATTTATTAGACACGCATACGCACCTGGAAATGGTGATCCTGCTGGTTTCAATTTAAACGATTGTTCTACTCAAAGAAATTTGAGTGAAGATGGAAGAAAACAAGCTCAACGTATTGGTGAATTTTTTACTAAGAATAAAATCGAAATAGATAAAGTTCTTTCTAGTGAATGGTGCAGATGTAAAGAAACAGCAAAAATTGCATTTAAAAATTATTCAACAAATAGCTTTTTAAACTCCTTTTACAGTTCAAAATTTTTAAAAAATAAAGATAAACAAGTTAAAGCATTTAATTACTATATTAAAAATTTGGAAAGTAAGAAAAATTTGATCTTCGTAACCCACTATGTATTTATATTTGAAGTTTTAAATTATGGTCCCTCATCAGGTGAAATAGTTGTTTCAGATAAAAACTTAAATATAATAGGTAGTATAGAAATTGATTTTTAGAATATTATGTCTTCAAAAAGAGCAATGAAACAAGCACAAAAGCAAGCTTATGCTAAGCATAGAAGCAATATTACAAATAACAGATTTTCCAAGAATAAAAAAAATTTTTTTAATAAAAAGAAAAAAGACTAACTTTCTTTTTTAAATTGTTCAATTTTCTTACAATTTGAAATTTTCGACATCCCTTCTTCATCATTTAGAACTGTTTTCATAAAAATTTCAGTTTTTCCAATTTCAAATAAAATTTGAGTGTAAAATTGAGGATAACCATGTTTATGAGTTAATATTTTTCCATTTTCCTCATAGATGTTTCTGACATAAGTATTTGACTTTTTTACACTAAGGTCAGTTAACCGATACTTTTGATATGTTTTTTCCTTATAAACATAATTTCGTGTCATGATTAATTCATCAAGATTTAAGATGTATTCATTTTTCAGAAATTCATCTTGTTTATCATCACATTTACTCATAATGATTATTTCTGATTTAAGATGTTGGAAGGGTAGAATTATTAATAAAAGAGAAATTAAAAATCTAATTTCTCTCATTTTTTTCGGCAAAAAATAGACCAATTAAAAGTAAAGCTGTCCAACCAAGCCCAACTAGTCCTTTGATAATACTAGTGTCGGCACTCCATAAATCAAGAAAAAGTGCCCCAAAAATAAGACCCAGAATATATATAATAATTACGATCGTAGTTTTACTCATCTAATAATTTTTTTTTAAAAAGAGAGATACCATTTTCAATTTTATAAGTATAGGATTCTTTAAAACTTTCTAATTGCCAGCCAGTTAATCTTTTTTGGATAACTTCAAGATTTTCATTTTTCCACTCATCGGTTGTTTCCTCTAGCTTCCATATTTTTCTTTCCTCCATTGTTCTTCCACACCCATAGCAATATCCAGTTTTTGGATCAGTTTTGCAAATACTTATGCACGGAGAAACAATCATAATAATATTATAGAGTAAAAATTATATAATTTACAATAATTGTCGTTGGACAAATAGTTTCAATCATATATAAAACCACTTGAATTTGTGGGGCGATGGCGGAATTGGTAGACGCGTCGGTCTTAGGAACCGATAGAGCAATCTGTGAAGGTTCGAGTCCTTTTCGCCCTACCATTAATAAATTATGAAAGTTACAGTAGAAAATAAAAAAGGTCTTAATAAAGATATTAAAGTTTTTATCGATAAGAAGACTATGAATTCTTATATGGATGAAAAGTATGAGGAAATTAAAGGCACTGTAAATCTAAAAGGTTTTAGACCTGGGAAAGTTCCTGTTGAAGTATTAAAAAGACAGTTTGGTAAAGCAGTATTTAGTGAAGTTTTAGATAAAGTCTTAAAAGACTCAACCACAAAAGCTTTAGAAGAAAATAAAATTAAACCAGCAGGACAACCAAAGCTAGATCTTAAAACTTATGGTGAAGATAAGGATCTAGAATACATTATTTCCGTCACAGAGTTTCCTAAGGTTGAATTAAAATCCATAGAAAATATTAAATTTGATGAATACACGGTTAAAATTGACGAGAGTGAAACCCAAAAAAGAATTAAAGAGATAGCTAAAAATACACCAAGCTTCAAAGATGCTCCACCTGAAACAAAAGCAAAAGAGGGTGATTTAGTATCCTTTGATTATACAGCTACAGTTGATGAAAAATCATTTAAAGGAGGAGAGGGAAAGAATACCCAATTAACTTTAGGTAAAGATTTATTTTTAAAAGGTTTCGATAAACAATTGGTAGGTGTTAAAAAAGATGATCAAAAAATTATTGAAGCAACTCTTCCTGAAAATTTTCCTGAGAAAGAATTAGTCAATAAAAAAGCAAAATTTAATTGTAAAATATTATCAGTAAAAATTTCAGAGGAATTAAAAATTGATGATCAATTTGCAAAAAATCTGGGAGCAAAAGATTTAAAAGATTTAAAAACTTTGATTTCAAAACAAATTAACGATGAGTATAAAAATTCATTAGACAGATTGTCGAAAAACCAAATTCTTAAAGAATTAGAAAAATTTAAAGTTGACGAAATTCCACAAAATTTAGTTGATGAAGAAGTTAAAATTCTCTCTCAAGGAATGACAGATGAGGATAAGAAAAAAAGTAAAGATAATTTTGAAGAAATAGCAAAAAAGAGAATTAAAGTTGGTTTAATATTAAATGAATTTGGCGAACAAAATCAGATTAAAGTATCAGAACAAGAATTACAGGCTGAAGTTCAAAAACAAATAAGAATGATGCCTGGTCAAGAAAAAATGGTTATGGATTTTTATCAAAAAAATCAATCAGCTCTCGCTAGCTTAAGAGGCACAGTTTATGAGGAAAAAATTTTAAATCTTGTAAAACAAAAAGCCAAATCTAATAAAAAAGAGGTTTCAAAAGAAGAAGCTGAAAAAATATTAAAACAATCTCAAAATCAAGACGAGGGAACAAAACAAGCTTCAAAGAAAGCAGTTGAGACAAAAAAAAAAGAAGTAAAAAAAACCAACCCAAAAACGAAGTCTCCTAATAAAAAAACAAAAAAAGTTAGCAAAAAGTAATCTCAAGTTGTATAAGTAATACGAATCAACTTTATGAATAATAAACAGTCAGAACATATGAGTACCTTAATACCAATGGTTGTTGAGCAATCAAACAAAGGTGAAAGGGCCTATGATATTTATTCAAGGCTTTTAAAAGAGAGAATTATTTTTCTTACTGGTCAAATTAATGACAATGTAGCCTCGTTAGTCACTGCTCAATTATTGTTTTTAGAGGCAGAAGATCCTAAAAAAGAAATTTTTTTATATATTAATAGTCCAGGTGGACTTGTAACTGCTGGTCTAGGTATTTACGATACAATGCAATATGTAAAACCTGACATTTCAACTTTATGCATTGGACAAGCAGCTTCAATGGGTTCTTTTTTATTATCTGCTGGAACAAAAGGAAAAAGATTCTCACTCCCAAATTCAAGAATTATGGTTCATCAACCATCTGCGGGTTTCCAAGGACAGGCTACTGATATCGAAATTCATGCTAATGAAGTGCTTTCTTTAAAAAAAAGATTAAACGAAATATATTCTAAACATACAGGCAAATCTGTAGATGAAATTAAAACTGCCTTAGAAAGGGATAATTTTATGACTGCAGATGCAGCTAAATCTTTTGGGCTAATAGATTCTGTAGTAGAGAAAAGATCTTAGAACACCACATATAGTTTACAAAATCCAAAACTTGATTAATAGGAGTCATTTATAATAAAGTATCCGTATTGATTCGTTTAAAATTTTATGAACACAAATAATAAAAATATTCTTTATTGCTCTTTCTGTGGCAAAAGCCAACACGAAGTTAGAAAATTAATTGCAGGTCCAACTGTCTTTATATGTGATGAGTGTGTTGAACTTTGCATGGATATTATAAAAGAGGAGAGCAAAGATACATTTGTAAAACATCAAGATGGTTTACCATCACCAAAAGAGATTTGTACGGTCTTAGATGATTATGTAATCGGACAATCTCACGCAAAAAAAGTTTTATCAGTAGCTGTTCACAATCACTACAAAAGATTAAATTATGAAAATAAAACAAGTAAAAATGTAGAGCTTGCAAAATCTAATATACTTTTAGTTGGTCCAACTGGATGTGGAAAAACATTATTAGCACAAACGCTGGCTAGAATTTTAGACGTTCCATTTACAATGGCTGACGCAACAACTTTAACTGAAGCAGGTTATGTTGGAGAAGATGTAGAGAATATAATTTTAAAATTATTACAAGCAGCAGATTATAATGTTGAAAAAGCTCAAAGGGGAATTGTCTACATTGATGAGGTAGATAAGATTAGTAGAAAATCAGAAAATCCATCAATTACCAGAGATGTTTCTGGTGAGGGTGTTCAACAAGCTTTATTAAAGATAATGGAGGGAACAATTGCAAGCGTACCTCCTCAAGGTGGTAGAAAACATCCTCAACAAGAATTCTTACAAGTTGATACTACAAATATTTTATTTATTTGTGGTGGAGCCTTTGCAGGACTTGATAAAATTATTTCTCAAAGAGATAAAGGTACCTCTATTGGTTTTGGCGCAGATGTAAAGAATATACAAGATAAAAAAACTGGTGAGTGGATGAAAAACTTAGAGCCTGAGGATTTGCTTAAATATGGATTAATACCCGAGTTTATTGGTAGATTACCTATGATCGCCACTCTAGAAGATTTAGATGAAAAATCTTTAATTAAGATACTGCAAGAACCAAAAAATTCTTTAACTAAACAATATCAGGAGTTGTTTAAACTAGATGGTGCAAAATTAATATTCAAAGACTCTGCACTTAAAGAAGTTGCAATTAAAGCAATTAGCAAAAAAACAGGAGCAAGAGGTTTAAGATCTATTTTAGAAAATATACTTCTTAAAACTATGTATGATTTACCGAGTCAAGAAAATATTGAAGAGGTAATAGTCGATTCATCCGCGGCTAAAGGTCTATCGCAGCCTATTATTGTTCACTCGAAAAAGGATGGTAAATCCAAAACAACTAAGACAACAGCGGCTTAATAACCCTAATAACTTGTAAAAAGGTATTGCAAAAATAATTTTAATATCCATATTGATTTTATGGATGTAAAAACTTCTTCACCGTTATTACCACTTAGAGATATCGTGGTTTTTCCTAGCATGGTAATCCCACTTTTTGTTGGAAGAGATAAATCAATCTCTGCTTTAAATGAGGTAATGAAAAAAGAGAAAAAAATAATTTTAGTAACTCAAAAAAATTCTGAAATCGATGATCCAAAGAAAACAGATATATTTATGTATGGTTGCGAAGGTAACATCTTGCAACTTTTGAAACTCCCTGATGGAACAGTGAAAGTTTTAGTTGAGGGTGTTCGTAGAGTAAAAATTATTGATTTTAAAGACAATGAAAAGTTTATAACTTGTGATTTTACACCTCACAATGACACGACTGATGGTGATGAAGATTTGTACCCATTAGCTGTTACAGCAATCAGAAGAATGGAAAAATTAACTTCTATAAATAAAAAAGTTTCTAGTGAGACTATTAATTCAATTAAACAATTAAAAGATCCATCTCAGATTGCAGATAACATTGCTTCACACATCACAGCAACAATTTCAGAGAAACAACAAATTTTTGAAACTATAGATGTAAAGAAAAGATTAAACGCAATCATAAAAATAATGGAAAATGAAACAAGTATTATTGGAGTGGAAAAAAGAATTAGAGGAAGAGTTAAAACTCAAATGGAAAAAACTCAAAGAGAATACTATTTAAATGAACAATTAAAAGCTATCCAAAAAGAGTTGGGTGAAATAGAGGATGGCAAAGATGAAAATACAAGTTTAAATAAAGCAATTCTTAAATCTAAAATGCCAAAAGATGTTGAGAAAAAATGCCTTCAAGAATTAAAAAAATTAAAAAACATGAGCCCGATGTCAGCAGAGGCTACTGTAGTAAGAAATTACTTAGATTGGATGATAGATCTTCCTTGGCATAAAAAAAGTGATGTTGTTATAGATTTAAAAAAAGCACTTGAAGTTTTAGATAAAGATCATTTTGGTTTAGAAAAAGTTAAGGAGAGAATTATTGAATTTTTAGCAGTACAAAAAAGAATGGATAAAATTAAAGGCCCTATTTTATGTTTAGTAGGACCGCCTGGTGTTGGAAAAACATCTTTAGGAAAGTCAATTGCTAAAGCAACAAATAGAGAATTTGTAAGAATGTCAGTAGGTGGAATGAGAGATGAGGCTGAAATTAGAGGCCACAGAAGAACTTATATTGGCTCTTTGCCGGGTAAAATTATTCAAATGATGAAAAAAGCTGGAACTAAAAATCCACTAATACTTTTAGACGAGATTGATAAAGTTGGAAATGATTATAGAGGAGATCCCTCTTCAGCTTTATTAGAGGCTTTAGACCCAGAACAAAATACGACTTTTAATGATCACTATCTAGAGGTAGATTATGATTTATCTGATGTAATGTTTGTGACTACAGCTAATACATTAAATATTTTACCTCCATTATTAGATAGAATGGAAGTTATTAGATTAGCAGGCTACACAGAAGATGAAAAAATAAATATTGCGAACAAATATCTTCTTCCAAAACAAATAAAAGATAATGGTGTGAAGGAAAAAGAAATGAATTTGGGTGATGATATTATAAAAGAGGTTATTAGAAGTTACACGAAAGAATCCGGAGTAAGAAACCTTGAGAGAGAAATTTCTAAAATTGCAAGAAAAGTAGTCAAAAAGGTTGTTTCTGGAGAAGAAAAAGAAGTCAATATCAACACAAAAAATCTACCAGACTTTTTGGGTGTTCCAAAATTTAAATCAGGTGAGTTAGAGTCTGAAAATAGGGTAGGTATAGTAACAGGATTAGCTTGGACTGAATATGGTGGAGAGATTTTAAAAATAGAGACAGTTACAATGCCAGGTAAAGGCCGTATGCAAATTACTGGAAAGCTCGGTGATGTCATGCAAGAGTCGGTCAAGGCTGCAAAATCATTTGTAAGATCAAAATGCTTAGAATATGGAATTATTCCTCCATTATTCGAGAAAAAAGATTTTCACATTCATGTTCCTGAGGGAGCAACACCTAAAGATGGTCCATCAGCTGGAA
>CACNZK010000010.1 GCA_902625035.1 uncultured Pelagibacteraceae bacterium | reverse complement strand
CATCACGAAGTCTTCCACATAATAAATGATAGTTTCAAAGATATATTTAATGAACAAATTTGGTCTAGTTTTAATCCTAAAGAGTTCGATTATGCAGAATGCTCGACATGTACTAAAAAAATTGGATTAGAAACATATTCTAAAACAGCTGGCTTTATTACTGAATACTCGCAATCCACCGCTTCTGAGGATATGGCTGAAGTTTTTTCTCATTTAATGTATGGAAATTTACCTGAAACGTTAGATCCTATTCTTAAAAAAAAGATAGAATTCATTAAAAAAGGACTCTTAAAAATTGATGAAAGTTTTATTTTATGATTGAAAAAATAAAAGCTTCAAATTCTGAAAAAATAATATTTATATTTGTCGTAATTTTGGGTTTATTTTCAATTACCTCTTTTGTTTTACTGAAAGATAAATGTTTATTTGTTAAAAATTACGACCCAGATAAAATTGATTTTGAAAATCCGAATAACATAGCAGTTCTAAACGTAGAATGTGGAAATGTGATTATAGAGTTATATCCAGACATATCTCCTAATGGAGTAAAAAGATTTAAAGCATTAGTCGAGTTGAATGCCTATGATGATGTAGCATTTCATAGGGTCATTAAAGATAAACTTGTACAAGCTGGTGATATAGAATTTGGAAAAAAAGGAAACATCGATTATGGAAAAATTGGAACTGGAAAATCTGGTTTAGGTACAATCAAGTCTGAAGTTGATAAGGACTTCAAATACACCAAAGGAAGTGTAGGATTAGCTCGATCTTTAAAATATGATACTGAAGACAGCCAATTCTTTATAATTCTTCAGGATGAACCTTTGTATGAAGGAGAATACACACCCATTGGAAAAGTAATATTTGGCTTAGAAGCTTTAAAAAAAATTAAACACTTAAATAAATCTGAATATGTTTTAAGGCCTGACTTTATTAACACTCTTAGATTATTTAATTAACCAAAGGTTTACCGGTAGCAAGAGTATGTTTAATTCTATCTTGAGTTTGTTTGGTCTCAATTAATCTCATAAAAGCATCTAGTTCCAATTTAAATAAATCATCCTCTGTAAGAGTTTTATCTTTGGTAGTTTCACCACCACTTAATACATAAGCTAACTCTTTTGCTACAGTCAAACCATGATCCAATATAACTTTATCATTGTAAAGTTTTTCTAAAATTTTGTTCATATCATCAATAACTGATTTACCAGGTAAATTAAATGTAAGCTCGTTTGGTGCTTTAAAGTCCTTGTTTTCATTTAAGATTTTTTTTGATACTTCAAGCAAACTATTTCTATTCATAATTCTTTTATTTTCAGGTAATAAGTATTTTAAAGGCTCTGCCTCAACTGGGGACGTAGCTGTTCTACCATAGCCAATTATATCAAATACTTTTAAAGGTGCATATTTTGGATCTTTCTTAGCCTCTTCAGTATTTAACCATCTAGCTAGCATTTCTTTACATCCGCCTCCAGCTGGAATTAATCCAACAATAGTTTCTACTAATCCGATTACAATATTTGTATGTGAGGCTACGAAATTACTTTGTACTAAAACTTCAAAACCTCCACCCAAAGTTAAACCTGATGGAGCAGATATAACTGGGTATTTAGAATACTTTAGATGTTTGCAAGTTTCTTGAAAATATTTAATAAATTTTTCTATCGATTTAAAATCATTTTTATTTGCAAATTCCATTGTATAAGTCAGGTTAACACCAGCAGAAAATTGCATACTTTCATTAATTATTATTAATGGTTTATCAGTTGCTTTCTTAAGAGCATCCATTGAGTCATAATCGAGCGCATTAGCTTTAGTCGTAAACTCAACAATATTAAAATCATTGAATCTATAAATTGAAGCTGAACTGTTGCCATCAACACTTGAGGCAGTTTTCTTAATCTTACCTAAAGTTTCAATCGATGTGTACTTTTGCCTTTCACCATAAAAATTTTCATCTTTAGAATTAGATAAATTTTCTAAAAAATTATTACCTTTATATTCATCAACTTTATCAAAGAAATTTTTAACACCAATTTCTTCTAACATCTCAAAAGGTCCTTTCGCCCAGTTAAATCCAAGTCTCATTGCCTCGTCTATGTCATTAAATTCTTTGGTAATCCCAGGAACTAGAGATGAAGCATATTTTATTATTTTGGATAGTACTGACCAAGCATAGTCTCCATACTTATCTTTTCTATTAATTAGAGCCTTTAAATCTACTTTATCAGACTTAATATCTATTTTTTTGCTTGTTGAATAATCACCAGTTTCAAGATTAATAGCTTCCATAATTTTTCCACTATCAGTCTTCCTCATTCTATAGAATCCGCCTTTGCCTTTTCTCCCGGTATATCCAGTTTCGATTAATTTTTTAACTAAAGGAATTTCTTTAGCAACCTCATGGAACTCATCAGATTTTGGAAGTTCTTTGATAAAACTTTTTAAAACATCTGCCATTAAATCTATTCCAATCAAATCATATAATCCAAAAACTCCTGTTTTAGGTATACCCATAGGTCTTCCAAAGATTGCATCTGCTTCCTCCACAGAAAGTTTCATCTTAAATGCTTCAGTCATTGCAATTTGCATTGCATACACACCTACCCTATTTCCTAAAAAACCAGGGGTATCATTACAGACAATTGCTCCTTTACCTAGCTCAACTTCACAAAATTCTTTTAATTGATTGATTTTATTTAAATCATTGTCTTCATTCTTAACTATTTCTAAAAGACCCATGTATCTAACAGGATTAAAAAAATGAGTGATGCAAAAATCTTTTTTTTGATCTTTATTTAAATTTTGAGATAAAACTTTGATTGGGATTGAAGAAGTGTTTGAGGAAACTATTGCTCCATCTTTCCTGCTTTCAAAAATTTTATCATAAATTTGATGTTTAATATCAATTCTCTCAACCACTGCCTCAACAATCCAATCAGCATTTTTAACTACATCAAAATCATCAGATATATTTCCAACTTTAATATTATCAATTTTTGTCTTATCGATTAATAAAGGTGGCCTAGATTTATGGATTCTTTCTCTTGCATTTTGACTTATCTCGGTTTTTAAATCCAAAAGTGTGACAGGAATATTAGCATTACACAAGTGAGCAGCTATACCACTGCCCATTGTACCTGATCCAATTACTACTACGTTCTTAATTTTCATGTGATTATTTTACTATCGATTAATACCTCTGAGTCTTTCAGATCTTCTTCTTAAAAGCTCAGCGGTTACTAATATTAATGTTGATAGTATTATAAGACAAGTCGCAACTGCTAAAATTGTTGGACTCAATTGTTCTCTTAAACCTGTCCACATTTGAATAGGAATAGTTGTATTTTCTAATCCAGCTAAAAATAAAACAACAACAACTTCGTCAAATGACGTCACAAATGCAAATAATCCACCTGAAATAACACCAGGTAAAATTAATGGCAATGTAATTTTCATAAAAGTATTTACTGGATCACTACCCAAACTTGCAGCAGCTCTAGTTACACTGTGATCAAATCCTGAAAGTGTAGCGGTAACTGTGATAACAACAAAGGGTGTTCCTAAAATTATGTGAGCAAGAACAATTCCTGTATGTGTTGCTGCTAAACCAGCTTTTGCCATGAAGAAAAATATTGCAACACCTGAAATAATTAAAGGTACAATCATTGGAGAAATCAAAACAGCCATTATCAAACCTTTGTATGGCATGTGTCTGCTGCTTAATCCCAGAGCAGCAACTGTTCCAAGTAATACTGAACCTATTGTTGCAAAAATTGCGATAATAAAACTATTCTTCGCAGCTAATCCCCAAGGATTTTTAGTCCCATAGACCATGTCTTTATACCATCTTAAAGAAAATGCATCAGGATCAAGACTTTTCATACCATCAGAGAAACTTAAAAATTCTTCTGCATTAAATGATAAGGGAAAGATTACAAATAAGGGTGCAATAAGAAAAAAGAAAACTGCACCACAAATTGTTAAATAGATATAATGCCAAATTCTATAATGTGGTTCTGTATATTTTGGTAAAGCCATCTTAATTATCCTAATTTGATATTATCTATTCCTACTATTTTGTTATAAAGCCAATAAATCACCAATACTCCGCTCAATAACATTAATCCCATTGCAGATGCAAAACTCCAATCTAGTGTGCTTTTCATATGAAAGGCAATCTGGTTACTAATTAAGGTCCCGGATGCACCACCAACTAATGCTGGTGTAATGTAATAACCAATCGCTAAAATGAACACTAATAAACATCCTGCACCTATTCCAGGGATCGTCAGTGGGAAATAAACTTTCCAAAACGCTACAAATGGCGTCCCGCCTAGCGATTTTCCAGCTCTCATTAAGCTTGGTGAGATAGTTTTCATGACACTGTATAGCGGTAGCACCATAAATGGCAGCAAGATTTGTGTCATTGCTACATAACTTCCTGTCTTGTTATACATCATTTCAGGTCTGTTATCGTCAGCCACCAATCCTATTCCAACAAAGAAATCATTTACGATACCTTGTTGTTGTAACAAAATCATCCAGCTAGCAGTTCTTACAAGTAATGAAGTCCAGAACGGCAATAGTACGCATATCATTAATAAGTTACTATATTTCATAGGTAGAGTAGCTAGCAAATGGGCAATCGGATAAGCCATCAAAAAACAAAAGACCGTTACAAAGAATGCAATCTCCAAAGTTCTTAACCACAACACTCTATGAATTCGTCTATCTTCCTCAACACTTACTATTTTCCCTTCCTCATTTACATACATGTCCATTCCTTTTAGATATTTCTGACCTGTAAATTCAGGGGCCCTTCTTTGAATTGCTCTCCAGTACTCAACATCAGCCCATCTTTTATGTACTGACATTATTTGTTCTTTATAATTTCCCTCTTCAAATTTTTTAGATGCTCTTCTTAATTTTTTAATAATACTTTTAAATCCATTCTTTGTGTAATTTAATTGGGTAGATAGTTTACCTTCGCGTTTATCTTCAACTAATTTTATAAAATCTTCATGAAAAGCTGCGAAAACTTCCTCATCAGGCAAATCTTGTCCATCCCAATTTTCCATTGCTTTAAAAGTTTTTGGAAGCATCTGAGTTACCATCTTGTCGTCAACACTTCTGAACAACATGTCTCCTATTGGAAAGACATAGGTAATAATCAAGAAAAATAATAAAGGAGCAACCAGCAAGAAAGCTTTGATCTTATTTTTTCTTTCTGCTTTTTTTAGACTAACCTCTAAGGGTATTCCGTCTGTAGTTAAAATTTGTTTTGTTTCTGAGCTCATAAATAAAAAGGGCGGTTATAAATAACCGCCCTTAAATTATAATATATAATTAAGTTCTTTAAAACTTAAATTATAGACCAGCTTTCATAGCTTCCCATTTTTCACCAAGCTCTGTTCCGTTATCAGCCCAGAAAATTGGATCTACTAGGAAGTAGTTTTTAGTGTTAGCCGGTGCAGTTGGCATTTGTGGTACCATGTTAGTCTTACCATCTTTATACCAAGGCTCACCTTTTTCCATAATACCAATTGAAGATTTTCTCCAAGGAGCATATGCAATGTATTTAGCACTTCCTGCTAACATTTCAGAACTAGTCATCATAGCTAAAGCTTTTTTAGCCATACCATTAGCATCGTTTGGTCCACCTTTAACTTGTACGAAATACTCGTAATCAAGACCTTGGCCATCCCAAACTTGTTTGATTGGTGCACCTTCTCCAATTTCAGCATTGAAGAATCTACCGTTCCAACCAGTAGCCATTACTACTTCACCTGATACTAACAGTTCTGGTGGTTGAGCGCCTGCAGACCAAAATACACATCCACCTTTTGGATCTGTACATAATTCTTTGATCTTGTTCATTGCTCTTTCAACACCTTTTTCTGTTTCTAAAGCTTTGTAGATTTTTGCTCCGCCTTTACCTGGCTTGATACCATCTGCAGCTAAAGCAATCTCTAAATTAGTTAGAGCGCTTTTGTAGATAGCTCTTTTTCCAGGGAATTTCTTTGTGTTAAAGAAATCTTTGATAGTCTTTGGAGTACCTTTAACATTATTAGTGTTATAAGCGTAGTTCCAAGAATATAAAATATTTCCTACAGCACATTTACTTGGCATTGCAGTAAAGAAATCTTTACTTGCTGGAGTTCCATCTGGTGCTGGTGGGAAATCTTTGTCAAAATCAAATTCAACAAATAATCCTTCATCACATCCAGTGATAGTATCCATTGCGAACACGTCAATTATATCCCACGTGATCTTTCCAGCTTCTTTTTGTGCTTTAATTTCTGATAAACCACCTGAATAATCAACCCAAGCAATGTTAATGCCTAGTTTTTTAGCAGTTGGATCACCATAACCTAACTTTTGAGACTCAGTATAAGCCCCACCCCAAGACACTGCTGTTACCGTTGTTGCAAATGCTGAAGTAGTTAGTGAAAGTACAAAAGAAATAGCTAGTAATATTTTACTTAGTTTTTTCATTTTTCCTCCGTTTAAACGTTTAAAAAACTAATTAAAACAACTTCAGAGAAGAGAGTCAACAGGCCTTTTTAACTACTTATTCAATAATTATGGATTGATTATTTTGGGTCAAGAGCTCGTGCGTCATCACTATTCCACCCAATATTAATCTCATTTCCAAGTTTGATATCTAAGTTGGATGAACTATTTGGAACTTTTAAAATAAACTCAGGATTGCCTAAAAGATTTATTCTTAATCTTGTATGGTCACCATGATAAATAACTTCTTCAATTTTTCCTTTATGAAGATTGTCCATTTTTGTACTTGGATTAATCAAAGCTCGTTCAGGTCTTAAAGAAACAGTAGTCCGCTCTCCTTTACCTTTTACAGAAATTGGATTTGCAAGTATTTCTGCATTTCCCAATTTAACTTTACATTTACCACCAGAAATATCAGAAACTTCTCCACCAAAAGTATTATTTTCTCCTATAAATTCTGCAACAAATGAATTCACAGGTTTCTCATATAATTCATCAGGACTTGAGAGCTGCTGAACTTTACCATCATTAAATACTGCAATACGATTTGACATTGTTAAAGCCTCACTTTGATCATGCGTAACATAAACAACTGTCACACCAATGCTTTCGTGAATGTGTTTAATTTCATATTGCATACTTTCTCTTAAATTTTTATCGAGAGCTCCTAAAGGTTCATCCATTAAAACTAATTGTGGATCAAACACCAATGATCTTGCAACCGCTACCCTTTGTTGTTGTCCACCAGATAACTGACCTGGCATCCTTGCTGCAAAACCTTGAAGGGATACCATTGATAACGCTTTATCAATTTTTTTATCTGCTTCATCTTTTGGAATTTTTCTCACTCTTAATGGAAAAGCTAAATTTTCATATACAGTCATGTGTGGGAATAAAGCATAATTTTGGAATACCATTCCAATTCCTCTTTTGTGAGGAGGTATACTAGATATTGCTTTACCATCTAAATATATTTCTCCGTTAGTTGGTGTTTCAAATCCAGCTAACATCATTAAACAAGTTGTTTTACCAGATCCAGAGGGACCTAACATAGTAATAAATTCTCCCTCAGCAATATCTAACTGAAGGTCCTTAACTACTAGAACTTTTCCGTCATAGCTTTTATCGACTTGATCAAATTTAACAAAATCTTTTTTTGAGACCATAATTAAAGCAACTTTAAAACATTTGTGGGAATAAATTTCAACCTTTAATAATTAGCTTTTAACGTGAAGTTCTCTAGAAAAATTACAAAATAATTCCGAACCTTTATCGGTGACTCTAATTGCCTCTGATGCTTCTACTCCCCAATTCCCAAATTGCATTACTGCAATCATATGAAAAGTAACATTAGGTTGTAATAAAGTTGTGTCACCTTTTGAAATATTTAAAGTATGCTCGCCCCAATCAGGTGGATAACCAATCCCAATTGAATAACCAGTCCTTGAAGTTTTTTCGATTTTATATTTGTCTAATATCTTCCAAAATGCTCGTGCAACATCATCAGCAGTATTTCCTGCTTTAACTTGATCAATGCCCGCTTGAAGTGCCTCGTTAGTTTTTTTCATTGTATCAATCTTTTTTTGATCAGGGTCTCCAAGTAAAACTGTTCTAGCCATAGGACAATGATACTTTTTATTAACACCAGATAATTCTATTATTGTGGCCTCTCCTTGAACAAATTTATCCTCGGTCCAAGTTAAATGGGATGCAGAGGTCCCTTTTCCAGTTGGTAGCATTGGCACTATTGAAGCATAATCCCCACCAAATTCTGAGTTTCCTTTAACTAAAGTTGACCATATTTCTGAAACAGCATCACATTGCCTTACACCTGGATTTATTACTTCAAAAGCTTTATTCATGCCAAGTTGAGTAATTTGTGCAGCTGCCTTCATATATTCTATTTCAGCGTCTGACTTAACAAGCCTAACCCAATTCACTAATCGCTCACAGTCTAACAATTTTGCATTAGGCAACCCTTTTTTTATTTTTTCATAACAATATGCAGTAAAATAATGACTATCCATTTCAACGCCTATGGATAATTTATCCCATTTTTTTTCCTTAAATAAATCAACTAAAGAATCGTAAGGATGTAGCGGCCAAGTATGAATATATTTCTCATGGTACTTAATTATATTTTCATCTTTCAAATAAGTTTTAATATAAGCACCCCCAGCATCTTGGTCTCTTACAAAGCAAATTGGTTCTTCTGCATTTGCATGAACAATCACGCATTGAGCATAATAGAAAGACCATGCGTCATAACCTGTGAGATAATTCATATTTGATGGATCTTGTGAAATCAAAATCTCAATTCCTTTATCTTGCATTGATTTTTGAACTTTTTTTAATCTTGATTTGTATTCTTCAATTGAAAAATTCATAAACTAACTGTTAAATAATATGCCATAACCATCAACTCTATTTTGATTATTCACTTGTTTAAGTGTATCCCAAATTAAAGTTTGATTACTTGATAAAATTACCTTGCCTAATTTTTTTTCTATTTCATTGATAATTGATAATACAGGGAGTGCGGTGCAAGACACAAACAACGCATCGCTATTTGACAAATCTTGTTTAATTAAAACATCAAATAAATGTTGTGGATCAACTTTTCCTATATCCAAATCAGAAGCAATATCAAAATAAGATAGTTCAGAAATTTCTATTTTTTCATTTTTGAAATAATTAATAACTGATTGATTAATCTCATTAGTATATGGAGTAAATATTGAAACCTTATTTATCTTAAGTGTTTTAAGAGCATTAATTGCAGAAGTAATGGGTGTCGTGACTTTGGTATTAGGTTTAGCTAAATTTACTTTTTCATAGATTGATTGATAACCTGCAGCAATAGTTCCTGATGTACATCCATAAGCAACACAGTCTAATTTTTGATCTGGTAAAATATTTTTGGTCACTTCTGGAATGTCATCTGCCATCTTTTTCAAAGTTTCGTTAGTAAGAGGATTGTAACAATTTATTCTATTTGAATATAAATCTATGTTTTTTCCATAAATTACATCATTAAAATCTTTTTCAATTCTAAAATCACTAGCTAAAGTTATTAAACCTATTCTTGGATTATTCTTTTTTATGAATTTTGGCTCTATCTTATTCAGTTTCATTTGGAAAAAGAATGTTTAGCTTTAGGAAATTGTTTTTTTAACACTTCAGATTTAAATTTTTTCACACCAGTTTCAATCAGTTTTGTTATATCGACAAATCTTTTAACAAATTTTAATTTACTTTGACTTAATCCAATTAAATCATCAATAACTAAAACTTGGCCGTCACAATTAACTGAAGAGCCAATACCTATTGTTGGAATTTTTATATGATTGGATATTTTCTTAGACAATTTTGTTTCTACACATTCTAATACAATTGAAAAAACTCCAGCATTTTCTAAAAGTTTAGTATCTCTAAGCAGTCTCTGACTTTCCTTTAATTTTTTACCTTTAAAAGTAAATTTTTTATCTGTCTGGGGTAATATTCCGACATGACCCATGACTGGTATTTTATTTTTTATTAATCTTTTAACTATAGGAATTATCTTTTTTCCTCCTTCTAACTTAACAGCATCACATTTAGTTTCTTTCATAACCAGTTTTGAATTCTTCAAAGCCTCACTTGGATTTCGATATGTATTATAGGGCATATCAACAACCATTAGTGATTTCTTAATACCAAGTCTGACACTTTTAGAGTGATTAATCATAGTCTGCAAAGTCACTTGTCTAGTAGACTTAAAGTTATACAAAACTGATCCAAGAGAGTCCCCAACGAGTACTAAATCACAATGTTTATCAAGAATTGAAGCAACATTTTTTGAGTAAGCTGTTAGACAAATAATCTTTGATTTATTCTTTTTATTAAGAATTTTTTTAATCTTTTTATTCATTTACTCTAATTCGATTGTGCTCGGTGGTTTCGAAGTTATATCGTAAACTACTCTATTAATCCCTCTAATACTATTCACTATTTTATTTGAAATTTCTTGTATAAATGATTTTTTAAATTCATAAAAATCTGCTGTCATACCATCTTCAGACGTTACTGCTCTAAGCAAACACAAATATTCGTAAGTCCTATTATCACCCATTACTCCAACTGTTTTGACTGGAAGTAATGCTGCATAAGCTTGCCAAATTTTATGATATAGATTGTGATCTCTCAAAGCTTGAATAAAATAGTGATCAGCTTCTTTTAAAATATTAATTTTTTCTCTAGTTATTACTCCTGGCATCCGTATTGCTAGTCCGGGTCCTGGGAAAGGATGACGAGAAATAATTTCTTTACTCAATTTCAGCTCTAAACCGAGTTTTCTTACCTCATCCTTGAATAAAAATTTTAATGGCTCTACAAGTTTAAGTTTCATTTTTTTGGGTAAACCTCCAACATTATGGTGAGATTTAATTTTAGATGTTTGACTACCAGTAACTGATTTGCTTTCTATTAAATCAGGATAAAGAGTTCCTTGAGCTAAAAATTTTACATTTTTTATTTTTTTAGCATAGCGCTCAAATATCTTAATGAATAAATTTCCTATAATTTTTCGTTTCTTTTCAGGGTCTGAAACATTTGATAATTTTTTTATAAACTCTTTCTCAGCATTAACATAAGTAAGATTAATCTTTAGCTTTTTTTTAAATGTTGCAACAACTTGTTTTTCTTCATCCTTTCTCAAGAGCCCAGTATTAACAAAAATACAATGCAAATTTTTACCAATTGCTTTATTCAACAATTGTGCAACTACACTACTATCTACTCCACCTGATAAGGCACAAATGACCTTATTATTTCCAACCATTTCTCTTACATCTTTTATCAATTTAATTTTTTGATCTTTAGAGGACCAGTTTTTTCTCATTTTACATATTAAGAATATAAAATTACTTATTAGTTTTTTTCCATTTTCTGTATGAGTCACCTCTGGATGAAATTGAACTCCATAATAATCTTTAAGTTTATTTTCAACTACTGCAAATTTAGAATTTTGGCTTGAGGCAATTACCTTAAAATTTTTTGGTAATTTTGAAACTTGATCAGCATGACTCATCCAAACTTTTATTTGCTTTTTTTTCTTGAATAGATTTTTAATTAAGAGACTATTATTTTTTTTTGTAATATTAGCTAAACCAAACTCTCTATGTTTAGACTGTTTTACTTTTCCACCATTCAATTTAGATATCATTTGATGACCAAAACAAATACCCAAAACTGGGACTCCTTTTTGAATTATCTTTTTATCGAAGGAATATTTATTAATTTGATAAACATTGAGAGGACCACCAGATAAAATAATACCTTTGACAGTGTGATTGATGTCTTTGCTATTAATTTTTTTGTGACTTATAATCTCAGAAAAAATTCCTAATTCCCTAATTCTTCTAGCTATTAGCTGTGTAAATTGTGAACCAAAATCAACAATTAAAATTTTATTCAAATTTTGATCAAGACTCATTTTTGGGTTCTAAGTTTGCTAAAGACTCTAAGATACTTTTATTTTCATCACATAAATTTTTGCAAACTTTGACAAAGTCTTCTGATAGATTCTTTACTTTAGAGTAGTTTGATTTTTCTAATGCTATTTTCATTAACATTAACATTGCTTCTTCATTATTTGGTTCAATCAATAAAGTTGCCTCTAAATTTTTTTCCTCTTTCTTTTGATTTTTTTCCTGATTATAAATTTTGGCTAAATATAAATACGAGTTAGAATGTTTTGGATTAAATACAATACTCCTCTCAAACATAAATCTAGCATCTTGAAATTTTTTTTTGTTATATAGTTCTAGTCCTTTATTAAAAAAATTTTCATTGCTTAAGGAAACATTAAAAACATTAATTAAGAAATAAAAAATAACAATTATTTTAAATATTTTTTTCATTAATATTTATTATCGCTTTTAACTATATCAACGTTATGGACCATACTTTCGTAGAAACCAGCTTTTGTTATTTTAACAAATTGTGGTTTATCTCTTAAATATTTAATTTGTTTTGATCCTAGGTATCCCATAGATGATCTTAATCCGCCAATTAATTTAAAAATTATATTATCAACTTTACCCTTATACTTTGCAAATCCTTCTACACCTTCTGGCACGTATTTTGATGTATCTTTTTGCTTTGATTGGAAGTATCGATCAGCAGATCCTTTATTCATAGCACCGACTGAACCCATACCTCTAAAATTTTTAAAAAGTTTGCCATTTCTCTTAATCAATTTTCCTGGTGCTTCATCTGTTCCCGCAAATAATGAACCGATCATAACTGCATCTGCACCTGCTGCAAATGCTTTTGCTAAATCACCTGAATATTTTATTCCACCATCAGAAATAATTTTTACATTTTTATCTCTTATTCCATTTCTAACTTCTAGTATTGCACTTAGTTGTGGTACACCAATACCTGCAACTAGTCTTGTAGTACATATTGAACCAGGTCCAATCCCAACTTTGATAACATCAACACCAAGCTTTAACAAAAATTTTGCTGCTGCAGGTGTTGCAATATTTCCAGCACAAAGCGCAGTTTTTTTATCTTTCGTTTTTTTGATAAACTTTATGATTTCTGAAACCTTTTTTGTATGTCCATGCGCAGTATCAACAACAATCATATCAATTTTTTCTTTAAGTATTGCCTCTACTCTTTTAAATTCGCTTGGCCCTGCTCCAACAGCTGCACCCACTAGAAGTTTTTGTTTTTTAACTTTTCTAATTTCAAGAATTTGTTTTTTTATATCTAAATTTCTATGAATAATTCCAATTCCACCCGCTTTTGCTATTGCGATAGCCATTTTACTCTCAGTTACAGTGTCCATAGCTGAAGATAATAAAGGAATATCTAATTTTAGATAATTTGTAAGTTTGATGCTAGTATCAACATCTGAGGGTAAGATCTCAGAATACTTAGGCATCAGAGTTACATCATCAAAGGTAAGTGCTTCTTTTATAGGAACCATAATCATTTATATACGATTCCTTTGAAATTTAAAGAAACTATCTAAGATTTTTACAAATTATAAAACTTTCTTTAGAATCTTTTCTACTAGATTTAGGTTTAAAAACCTTAACTTCTTTAAAAATTTTTTTTCCCAGTGCGACAATTTCATTAAAGGTACTACCCATAAATATTTTTGAAATAAAAAAACCCTTTTCTGAAATCACATCCTTTGAAAAAATCATTGCCTCTTTACATAATTCACCAGTTTGAATTGAATCGATATTTTTTATCCCAGTAGTATTTACAGCCATATCAGACATGACTACATCAGGTTTTTTTTTAAGATATTCTTTAATTTGGTCTTGAGTATCAGCTAAAGTAAAGTCACCCTGAATTTGTAAAGTATTTTCTATATTTTCCATTTCTTTTAGATCAATTGAGATTATCTTTCCGCTCTTAACTACTTTTGCAACATACTGTGACCAGCTACCAGGAGCAGCTCCAATGTCTACTACTGACATTCCACCTCTAAATATTCTAAATTTTTCATCTATTTCTTTTAGTTTATAGGCCGACCTAGCTCGATAACCGTCAACTTTTGATTGACGCACATAAGTATCTCGTCTTTGTTTATTTACCCAATTTTTTGAAATCTTATTTTTTTTCAATTAAGTATTATATCTTAAACTTTTTAATATTTTATTTTTATCTAAAGTTTCTAATTCAATTTTAATATTTTTATCCACTCGCATATCTTTACCATCTTTCCAAATACCTGCTGCAAGATGCATTATGCCAATTTTATAATTTGGTAAATATGGTTCAACAAATGTACTTTGATTTTGATCATATTTTGGAAGTAAATTACTTGTGATCCAATTACAATTTAAGGGAAGAAACTCTGTTTCTAAATTATCGATATAAACGGACATGTTAATCGCTAAACCTTCAGATCCAAAAATATTACCTGCTTTTAAAGTTTTCTCTAAATTTTTTTGCCAGGTACTCCATCCCTTAGAATCTTTTTCTAATGAAAAAACTCCAATATTAATATGTGGTGCGAAAGCTAATTTCCTAGCATCAGCATAGCTAATTTTAGATTTTACAGCATGTTTAAAGTTTTGAGATTTAATTATCGCTAGCTTTCCAAAAAGCCAGTTTACTTTTGAAGTAATTTTGTATCCGGGTCCAATTGTTTGAGTAATTCCAAGCTTTCCATTATCACAAGCCTTAAAATATAGATCTATACAATTCCAATCATTTACCCATGCATCACAATCAATCCATAGATATTTTTCATAGTTAGGAAAGTACTTGGGTAAAAAAGCTCTTGAGACTTGGCTTTTCAACCACTCTTTTCCCTTAACTTTATAACCTGGTACTTCAATATCCCATTCAGCATTTTTTATTTCATCAACTTTTTTTGATAAACTATCTTTCTGATCTTGTTTTAATCCTGCATCCAGAATACAGATGGCAACACTTTCACTTTGTTTAAATCTTTTAATTGAGTTAACTAGTTCATCTAGTAAAGGAAAATAGTTAGCATCGGCTAAAGAAACGATTACATTTTTTTTCATTAAAGTACGTCTTCAAGGTCATCATCGTCTTGAATTTTGTCATTTTCATGTTGTTTCTTAATTTTTTGAAAATGAAAAAAGCTTATTGGTAGTAAAAGGACATAAATTGCAGCACTAATTGCAATTACATTAAAAGTATAAATCAATAAAAGACCAAAAAATAAAACTATTCCAAATAAAAGAAATATTGTTGTCTTCCTAGGTATCACAATCTTTTTAAAAGAATAACTAGGAAATTTACTAATTAGTAAAAAAGAAGTTGTAATAAAAAAGACTGGTACCATTAAATCATAATCTAATTGAATAAGATTAAAACCAGTTAAACTAATAATCAAAGGTGTTAAGACTAAAATTCCACCAGCTGGTGATGGAACTCCTTCAAAAAAATTATCTCTCCAAGAAGGTTCTTGGTTTGAATTTATATTGAACCTTGCTAAACGTAATGCAACACAAATTACATACACTAAACAAAGTAACCAACCAAATCTTCCTAAAGTATTAAGTTTCCAGAAATACATTATGAATGCTGGTGCTACCCCAAAACTTATCATATCAGTAAGCGAGTCTAATTCTTTTCCAACTTTAGAAGTACCTTTGATTAATCTAGCAATTCTTCCATCAAGACCATCAATTAAAGCGGCAAAGAGAATTGCTATAATTGCAAGTTCAAACCTACCATCTAAAGCAAATCGTATTGATGTTAAACCAATACAAACTCCTATAAGTGTAAGCATATTTGGCAAGATCATTCTTGCTCTTTTTTTATCTGCTACGATCTTTAAATTGTTTTTGGGCTGTTCCATTTTATTTTTTAGCTAATAGTGTTTCACCTGAAATGGCTTTTTGACCTACTTTTACTAATGGTTGGTAGTTTTCATAATATACATCTGCTCTACTTCCAAATCTTATCATTCCAATTCTGTCGCCTTGTTTTAATTCTTGATCTTTATTAGATTCACAAACTATTCTTCTTGCTACAAGACCTGCTATTTGGACTACTATAATGTCATTATTATCTGTATCTTTTATTCTAAAATAATTTCTCTCATTATCTTCACTTGCTTTATCAAGAGAAGCATTAACAAACACTCCAGGCTTATATAAAATTTCCTCAATTTTTCCAGCACAGGGAATTCGATTAACATGACAATCAAACACATTCATAAAGACGCTAATCTTATTAAATCTTTTATTTTCTAAGCCTAGTTCTTTTGGACCATCAACTTCCTCAACTTTTATAATTTCCCCATCAGCTGGACTAACTAGATAATTGTTGTCATCAATTATTACCCTTTCAGGATCTCTAAAAAAATAATAAACCCAGATTGTTAAAACTAAACCAATTAAACCTAAAAAATTACTGAAACTATAAAATACGATTGTTATAATTCCTGCAATAACTAGGAACTTGTATCCCTCAGCGTGAATTTTTGGAAATATCTTGCTAAACATGTTCTTCCATTTGATAATTTTTCATTAATATGTATATAAAATTACGAAATTCAATTATTAAGATAAAATAAAGTGAGCAAAATTACTGTAAAAAACCCCATTGTAGAGTTAGATGGTGATGAAATGACCAGAATAATCTGGGAATTCATTAAAAAAAAATTGATCCTTCCCTATCTTGATATCGGAATTGAGTACTACGATCTAGGCATGAAAAGCAGAGATGATACCGATGATCAGATTACAATAGACTCTGCTAATGCAATTAAGAAAATTGGCGTAGGTATAAAATGTGCAACAATCACTCCTGATGAAGCACGAGTTGAGGAATTTAATTTAAAAAAAATGTGGAGATCGCCAAATGGAACAATAAGAAATATTATTGGGGGAACGGTTTTTAGAGAGCCAATTATTTGTTCTAATATTCCAAAATTAGTGCCCTCATGGTCAGATCCAGTAGTAATTGGTAGACATGCTTTTGGTGATCAGTACAGAGCAACTGATTTTAAAGTTCCAGGTAAAGGAAAGATGGAAGTTAAATGGACATCAGAAGATGGTAAAGATGAAATTAGATATGAAGTTTTTAATTTTACAGGACCAGGTGTTGCCCTTTCTATGTACAATTTAGATAAATCTATTGAAGATTTTGCGAGGTCTTGTTTTAGCTATGGTCTTATCAAAAAATGGCCGGTCTATCTTTCAACAAAAAATACAATATTAAAGAAGTACGATGGTCGTTTTAAAGACATATTTGAAGATGTGTTTAATAAAGAATTTAAAGAAAAATTTGATAAGGAAAAAATTACCTACGAACATAGACTAATTGATGACATGGTTGCGTGTGCAATGAAATGGAGTGGAAAATATATTTGGGCTTGTAAAAATTATGACGGTGATGTCCAGTCTGACACGATGGCTCAAGGTTATGGCTCATTAGGTTTAATGACAAGTACACTATTAACCCCTGATGGAAAAGTCATGGAAGCTGAGGCAGCCCACGGAACGGTTACTAGACACTATAGAATGCATCAACAGGGTAAAGAAACGTCAACTAATCCTATAGCTTCAATTTTTGCTTGGACGAGAGGTCTTGCTCACAGAGGTAAATTGGATGGAAATAATGATCTTATAAAGTTTGCTAATACAATTGAGCAAGTTTGTATTAATTGTGTCGAAAGTGGTTTTATGACTAAAGATTTAGCGATATTGGTTGGGCCATCAAGTAAGTATTTAACTACAAATCAATTTCTAGATAAAATTGATAATAATTTAAAAAACAAATTAAATTAAAGACTTAATTTTTTCGAAAGCTTCATCGATTTTGCTGCTGTCTTGACCTCCGGCTTGAGCAAAATCTTTTCTACCACCACCGCCTTTTCCACCAATTGTTTCCGATCCTAATTTTGCAAATTTCACTGCATCATATTTGTCGATTAATTCATCAGTGATACCAACTGCCAGACCAACCTTCTCTTCACTGCTTGCAAATACAATTACAATACCTTCACCTAATTCTTTTTTTCCATTATCAACTAATTTTCTTAAATCTTTCGGAGGTAAATCTTGTACTTTTTGAAATCTAACTTTTATATTATTTATCTTATCATCTTTAATAATATTTTTTGTTTTATCTTGAAGAACTGAGCTGACATTTAATTGTTCAAGTTGTCTTGAGAGATTTTTTATGATTTCTTTTAAATCTTTATTATCGACGTTTGGTTTACCTCCAAGTTTAATAATTTGAGACGACAAGTCTTTAATAGTTTCTTCATCTCTTTGAGCAGATAAATTTGATAACTTTTCTTTATTCTTAATAAAGTCCTCAAGTTGTTTATCTCTAAGAGCTTCAACTCTTCTAACACCTGCAGCAATAGACGATTGGCTTACAGTTTTAAATTTTCCAATATCACCGGTATTTTTAACATGCGTTCCTCCACATAACTCTGTTGAAAAGTATGCTTCTTTTTCCTTACCCATAGATACTACACGAACCTCTTCCCCATATTTTTCTCCAAAAAAAGCCAGCGCTCCTTTTTCAATTGCAGCTTTTGGTGTCATAATTCTTGTTGTTACTTCTGAACTATTTGAAACATATTCATTAACTAGCTTATCAATAGTTATTAGCTCTTCATCAGTAATTGGTTTCATATGACTAAAGTCAAATCTTAATCTGTCTGGAGCAACTAATGATCCTTTTTGCATAACATGTTTACCTAAGGT
The DNA here is from genome assembly GCA_902625035.1 of uncultured Pelagibacteraceae bacterium. Lineage (GTDB taxonomy): Bacteria > Pseudomonadota > Alphaproteobacteria > Pelagibacterales > Pelagibacteraceae > Pelagibacter. Next base: position 25,620 of record CACNZK010000010.1, on the reverse strand, counting down.
CCTTCTCAATGACTCATGGAGTAAGTGTGTAGCAGAATGGTAAGCTTTTAAATTATCTCTTCTCTCTACATCTATTTTCATCTCTACTACATCATTGATTTTTATTTCTCCAGTTTTCAAAGATCCGTAGTGAACAAATAAGTCCCCAAGTTTTTTTTGCGTGTCAGCTACTTCAAAAACAGAATTACCAGAAACAATTGTACCCTTGTCGCCAAGTTGTCCTCCTGACTCTCCATAAAATGGGGTTTGATTTGTAATAATCATTCCTTCTTCACCAGAAGATAAAGATTTTGCCTCTTTGTTATCTTTAATTAGATTTAATACTACGCCTTCAGACTGATTAGACTCATAACCTAAAAATTCTGTCGGACCAGTTTTGTCTTTTATTGAAAACCAAATTGCTTCTTCAGAACTATCACCAGAACCTTTCCAATTCTTTTTGGCAAGCTCTTTGCTTTTTTTCATCAATTCATCAAATTTCTTATTATCAACTTTCAATGATTTGCTCTTTAAGATGTCCTCTGTGAGATCTAAAGGAAAACCGTAGGTGTCATATAATTTGAAAGCGACATCACCAGCTAAAACTTTGTCTATTTTTGTAATTTCCTCATTTAAAATTTTGATACCTCTATCAAGTAAAACTAGAAATTTCTCCTCCTCCATCCTTAAAGTTTCCTTGATTAAAGATTGAGATCTTTCAAGCTCTGGATAATTTCCTGACATTTCGTTTTTTAACGAGTCAAAAATTTTGTAAAAGATTGGTTCTTTAGATCCTAACAAATGAGAATGCCTCATTCCTCTTCTCATAATTCTTCTTAAAACATATCCACGACCTTCATTTGAAGGTAAAACACCCTCTGCTAAAAGAAATGAGCTTGCTCTTAAGTGATCAGCAATTACTCTAAAACTAGAGATATTTTTATCTTCTTGTTTGACTTTTGTTACTTCAGATATTGAGCTTATTAATTTTTTAAAATGATCAGTTTGATAATTATCATGTGTACCTTGTAAAAGAGCTGCAATTCTCTCTAATCCCATTCCTGTATCAACAGATGGTTTTGGTAAATCTATTCTTTTTTCTTTTGAAACTTGTTCATACTGCATAAAGACTAAGTTCCAAATTTCAATAAAACGGTCTCCGTCTTGATCTTTGGTTCCTGGCAATCCTCCTTTTAAATGATCACCATGATCATAAAATATTTCTGAGCAAGGACCACATGGACCAGTTTCTCCCATTGACCAAAAGTTATCTGATGTTGCAATTCTAATTATTCTGTCATCACTAAAACCTGCTATTTTCTTCCAGAAATTAAAAGCCTCATCATCTTCGTGAAAAACGGTTACATAAAGCTTATTTTTGTCTAAACCAAAATCTTTAGTTATTAAATTCCATGCAAGTTCAATTCCTCTCTCTTTAAAATAATCCCCAAAAGAAAAGTTTCCCAACATTTCAAAGAAAGTGTGGTGTCTTGGTGTGTAACCAACGTTTTCTAAATCATTATGTTTACCGCCTGCTCTAACACACTTTTGTGAAGTGGTAGCTCTTTGATAATCTCTTTTTTCTAAACCAGTAAATACATTTTTAAACTGAACCATTCCTGAATTAGCGAACATTAGGGTTGGATCATTATTTGGAACTAAATTACTAGACTCAACAATTTTATGATCATTTTTCTCGAAGTATTTGAGAAAAGTACTTCTTATTTCATTTAATGATTTGTCCGCCATATTTTTAAAATACAGCTTTTTTGTTCTATGTCTAGATAACGATAAGGGGGAAAGGCGCTTATAATAAGCGCCTTTATAATTTAAAGATGACCTTTAATTCTAGTTCTTTTTAGTAGGAGTAGTTTCTTTTGCAGCCTCTTCTTTTTCAGCTACTTTCTTCTCCTTTTCAATTTTTTCAGGACTTAATGGATTTCCTTCAATTTTCTTCGAAATCACACCAGCTTTTTCTCTAATTGCCATTTCTATTTCTGCAGCAACTTTAGGATTTTGTGCGAGATAAGTTTTTGCGTTTTCTCTACCTTGCCCAATTTTCTCACCTTTATAAGCATACCAAGCTCCTGATTTTTCAATGATATCAGCTTTAGCACCTAGATCGACTAACTCACCCATTTTGCTAATACCTCTTCCATACATCAAATCAAACTCAACAACTTTAAATGGCGGTGCAACTTTATTTTTAACTACTTTAACCCTTGTAGTATTTCCAATAATTTCATCTTTATCTTTGATAGCACCAATTCTTCTAATATCCATTCTCACAGATGAATAAAACTTAAGTGCATTACCACCTGATGTTGTTTCTGGACTTCCAAACATAACTCCAATTTTCATTCTGATTTGATTAATGAAAATCATCATTGTGTTTGTGTTTGAAATTGAACCAGTTAATTTTCTTAAAGCCTGGCTCATTAATCTTGACTGAAGACCAACATGATGGTCTCCCATTTCACCTTCAATTTCAGCTTTTGGAGTTAAAGCTGCAACTGAGTCAATTACGATAACTGAAATAGAGCCTGATTTTACTAGTGTATCTGCTATTTCTAAAGCTTGTTCACCAGCGTCTGGTTGTGAAATTAAAAGCTCTTCAGTATTTACACCTAATTTTTTTGCATAAACTGGATCCAAAGCATGCTCTGCATCTACGAATGCGCAAATTCCACCTGCTTTTTGAGCTTCAGCAACAACTTGTAATGCTAATGTTGTTTTTCCAGAACTCTCTGGTCCATAAACTTCAATAATTCTTCCTTTAGGTAAACCACCTATTCCTAAAGCTAAATCTAAACTTAAAGAACCTGTGGATATCGACTCGATATCCATCGCTCTTTTTTCACCAAGCTTCATTACAGAGCCTTTTCCAAAATTATCTGTGATTTGGCTGATTGCTGCGTCTAAAGCTTTATTTTTCTCTTTATTATCCAATTCTTGATCTTTAGTAGATTTAACTACTTTTAAGTTATTTTTAGTCATTTTTTGCCTCTTTTTTTAATATTTTTATCTCTCGAATCATACTTTTAAATGTACACATTTTGTTCTCATTCGCAAGATTTATTTATTTAAGTCCAAAAAAGCCAATAATTATCTTAATTTAAGATATTCATTGTTGAGCAATCCGATAGATTTTAAAAGATTAAACTGTGAAAGAATATAGTTTCTCTCTGAATCTGCTAATGAAATCTGAGCATTTAATAATAAAGAGTTAGATTGAATAACCTCTAAAGTAGTTCTATCTGAACCACTATTATATTCAGCTACTATTCCCTCATTTGCAATTTCTGCAGCATTTACTTGAGCTCTTACTGAATTAAGAAGACTTTTGTTTGATTGATAATTTGACCAGGCACTTGCAACATCTGTTTGATTTTTTTTGATCATATTATTTAAAAGAAGATTTTTTTGTGTCTCCAAACTTTTATTTTTATTTAAATTTGCATAATTCTTTCCACCAGAGAAAAATGGCCATGTAATCGTTGCCTTTAAAGTATCTTGTTCTTTTTCATCATATGTAGAACTAAAATCATCTGTTTTTGTTCTATCAAAAGATAAGGTTGCTGTTGGTGCTAAATCAGATCGTGCCCTAGTGGTATCTTTTTTTGATTGTTCGTATTCAAGTTGAGCTATGAGTAAATCTGGATTACCTTTTTTTGAAATTTCTATTGCAGATTTTAATTCATTGGGCAAATTAACTATTAAGATAGATGATTTATCTAGTGCCTCTGCATCATTAATTATGCCAATCACATTTTCATAATTTAGCTTACTCGTTAAAAAATCATTTTCAGCTTGAATTAATTTTGCTTGTGCACCAGCTAAAGAAGACTCAGATTGAGCAACATCAGATAAGGATATGTTTCCTCGCTCTAATCTAATTCTATCTGTCTCAACCTGACGATCTAAAAGGTTTACATTGGATCTATTAATCTTAAGTTTTTCATTTGACGATATTAACCCTGTATAAGCTTCAATTGATTTATATAGAATTTCTTGCTCTTTTTTTAAAAGCTTTGCTTTAGCTAATTCAATACCAATTTTACTTTTACTTAATTCAGCACCTCTTCCAAAATCAATTAAAGTTTGAGTAATTGTTAATGATTGAACGGTTGGGTCTACATCTGAAATTGTTGCATCTGTTCCATTCTGATTGGTTAATTTATTTGTATCTTCCGAACTTTTACTTCCACTTAAGGTTACTGATGGTAAATACGAACTTATTGAAATTTTCAGTTCTTGCTCAGAAATATTTAAACTTTCCCTTTCAGCATTTAACTCATTATTGTCATTATAAGCCTTTTTTAATGCTGCAGAGAAAGTTTCAGCACTAGCGTTGTTAAATAAAAATATAATACTTGTTATTATAGATAAAATTTTGATCATTTCTTTTTATATACAGCAGATTGAATTTGATGGTTACTATTTAAATTAAATATAACCGATGCATATTTAGGCATGTTTCTAAACATATTTTGCGTTATTCTTTGATAAGTTTGCATAAAATTTAATACGTCTGCTTTGCTCATTATTTTTGATTTCACTTTACTTTTAACCCAAAGCTTTCTCTCTTGTTTTAATCTCCATTTTTGTAACAAACTAAAATTTTTTGCTTTTAAAAAAACTAAACAATTTAATTGTGAATATAAGTTTTTATATTTCGATTTTAATTGATAGTTAACATATTTTCTCCAAACTTGTTTTTGGTCTTTTGATTTTTCCATAGAATTAATCGTTTTCTTTAAAGTACTATTTTTTTCTGATTTTGCACCAACACACCAGCCTTCAAAAATAATTACATCTGGTCTCTTTTTTAAATCGTACCATTTCTTTTTGTTAAACCTATCATCGATAGCTTTATTAAATGTCGGCAATTTTAATCTTTTAAATTTCTTACTTTTTGAGTTTTTAAAGAAATTTAACATCATATTTATATCGTGTGTTCCAGGAACTCCTCTTGTTAAAAGCATAGGATGAACTCTTTTTGATAAATTTATTCGTTCTTTTCTTGTTTTATAAAAGTCATCTATTGAGATCCTAAAAACGTTCAATCTAAAGTACTTAATTAAAATAATTCTGATTAAAGAGCTAATTGTAGTTTTTCCTGTACCTTGACCACCTGCTAGACCTACAAAATACGGTCTTTTCTTTTCAGCTTTTTTGCTAATCCAGAAACATAACGGAATCAAGAAAGACTTAATCATTCTTTCTTTATTTTTGAATTTATCAGTTTTCGTTTCTTGAGATTTAATAAACTTAAAACAATCTTTTTTTACTCTTCTAAAACATAAATTAAATTGTTGCATGAAAATTATTTTTTATCTAATGGATGGTTCTGACCATCATTGACCAGAACTTCTTTCATGTCAAAAGTATTTATCTCATCAATACATCCAACATTAAATCCTGTCATAGCTGGATTTATTCTTGGGTTATGATGAGTATAAATTCCGCAGTCAGAACAAAAGTAATGTTTAGCAACTTTGGAGTGAAATTGATAAAGTTTTAATTTATCTTCACCTTTAACAATTTTAAAATCCTCATTTTTTACCATCGACATAATTGCTCCTTTTCTTTTACAAATAGAACAATTACATTTAATTACTTTTGCTAAATCTCCATCTAAATTAATTTCCGCTTCTACAGCTCCACAATGACATATGAGTTTTTTCATATTATAAATCTATCCTATACATTACTTCATTTCTTTTTAACATTGGTAAAGTAAACGGTGAATTATAAGATGCTCTTATTGGTGGACTTAAAATTGTGAAATTGTCTTGTTTCAGTAATTTTTCAAGTATGTCTTTGTTCTTTAAAAAATTTTTATCTGAAGATCTGCCTGAATATTCAATTACAGCATAATATCCACCCTCTATAGTTAAAATTTTAATATCTGAATTAGAAGGTTTGGGTGCATTATCTTTATTAAATTTTAAAGGTAGGTAAAATTGCATAGTCATAATTCCATTTTTGATCTCTTGAGTAACAGGGACTGTCATCTTAATTTCCTGATTTTTTTCATTGTTGCCTGAAATATAATTAAATAGTTTTCTAAAACCATTACCCTCTATAGAATTTGTTTCAATAACTAACCGATCAGAATATTTTCTAATTTCATATTCCTTATTTTCTTTTACTACCTCGTAATTTGCTTCTTCGTATGCCATAGCTTGAGAACTTAAAGTTAATATTGAAATTAAAATTACTAAAATTCTTTTCATTTGATATTTAATTAAACTATCTCTGGTTGAAGTTATCCACAAGCATACAAAATATAGTTTTGATGTTCACGTTTTGATTCACTTTTGATTCAATTACGGACTCAAAATACAACCTCTTGCGTGCATTGTATAAATGGGCTATAAATTAGAACAAAACAAGAACATGAAACTAACTATTCCCTATTATCTACATAAAGCTGGTGCTGGTTTCCCGTCACCTGCCACTGATTATATCGAAGAAGATATCGATCTGAACATGCATTTAATCAAAAATGTTCCAGCCACTTTCATCATCAGAGTACAAGGAAAATCGATGGTCGATGTTGGGATTAATGATGGGGATTTATTGGTTGTAGATAAAAGTTTAAAACCAAAAAACTTTTCAACAGTTATTGCAAATGTTCATGATGAGCTTGTGGTTAAAACTTTAGTTCAAGAAAGAGATAAAAGATTTCTATCATCTGGGTCTAAAGATTTTTCTAATAGAATTTTAATTAACGAAGAAGAAGATGTTTTTATTTGGGGGGTTGTGACTTATGTCATTCATTCTACGTACTAAAAAAATAGGCTTAGTTGACTGTAATTCTTTCTATGTTTCTTGTGAAAGATTATTTAATCCAAAAATAAGAAAGAAGCCTGTTGTAGTTTTATCTAATAATGATGGTTGTATCATTTCTAGATCCAATGAAGCAAAAGCGTTGGGAATTAAAATGGGAGAGCCTTATTTTAAAGCAAAAGATATTATTTTTAAAAATAAAGTTGAAGTTTTTTCATCAAATTACTCTTTATATGGAGATTTATCTAGAAGAGTAATGAGAACTCTGAAAAGATTTAATACTGAAATAGAAGTTTATTCAATTGATGAAGCATTTATAGATTTATCTAATTTTCCAGACTCAGAAGTTGAAAAAGTCGGAAGAGAAATTAGAGAAACAGTTTTACAATGGACTGGTATTCCAACTAGTATTGGTATCGCTAAAACCAAAACTTTAAGTAAAGTTGCAAATCATATTGCAAAGAAAAAACAATCAGGTGTTACTAGTTTAATTGGAATAGAAAATTTAGATCCTATCTTAGAAAAAGTTGAAATTAACGATGTATGGGGTGTTGGTAGACAACTTACAAAGTTTTATCAAAAGAATGGTATTTACAATGCAAAACAACTTAAAAATAAATCTAATACATGGATTAAAAAATGTTCCAATGTTTTAAGCTCTAGAACTGCAATGGAACTTAGAGGAGTACCCTGCATTGATTTAGAGACGACACAAACAAAAAGAAAGAGCTGTGTAGTTTCAAGATCGTTTGGAAAAAGAATTGAAAAGTTTCAAGAATTAAAAGAAGCAGTTGCAAACTATTGTTTGAATGCATCTGAAAAAATTAGATCAGAGTCTTTAGTTGCAAAAGCAATTACAGTTTTTGTTAGAACAAGTCCTTTTCAAAGAGACTATGGTTATTATTCAAATGCAAAGACAATTGATTTTCCAATTGCAACAAACAATAGCATTGAAACTGTTAAAACTGCGGTTTTAATTTTAGAAAGTATTTTCAAAAACGGATATCGATATCAGAAAGCAGGTGTTATGCTTACAGGACTACGTAATGACGATGGAAGAAAAAATTTATTTTCATCAGAAAAAGATGAAAAAATAAAAACTTTAATGCAATCAATTGATAATACTAATTATAGATATGGGAGATCCACATTAAGTCTTGCAAGTGCAGGGGTTCATAAAAAATGGAACATGAGAAGACAGTATTCTTCTAAAATAGATACAGCTGATTTTTATTGTCTACCGACAATTAGAGCTTAATTTGTTTTATCATCCAGTGTTTTTCATTGCTGCAGAAATTCCAGCTATAGATGTCAGCAAAGCATCCTCTAAATATTTTCTATTTTTTTTATCTTTATCTTTTTTTAATTTATAAATAACTATTGGTTGAATAATATTTAAAACTTCCGAATAAATATTTCTTACTATAACCTCGGTTCTAAATTGTTTTCTTAACTTAAGAATTTCTTTTGGTGCAATCTTTTTATTTAATTTTTTGATTGTATCAAACTGAAATCTTAGTTTTTTTCCAACTCTTTGTAGTTTTTTATCTGCGAGAAATTCTTCATAAATTTTTGATATCTCTGGATCAGCTTTTGAAATTACCATATCAAGCATATCAAGCATTGAGTTAAAAAAAGGCCAGTTTTTTTCCATATCATATAAAGTTTTTCTAAACTGTTTTATGTACGAGTACCTCAATGCTTCAGCACTTCCTAACCAAGCAGGAAGCATTAATCTAATTTGTGTCCAAGCAAAGACCCATGGAATGGCTCTTAGACTTTTGATGTTATCAACATTTTTCCTTTTTGAAGGCCTTGAACCAATTGATAGTTTACCTAATGCTTTGTGAGGGGTAACAGTTTTAAAATACTCTATAAAATCAGAACTTTGATTAATATTTTTTCGATAAGAATTTTTGGAAATATCAGACATTTTTTCAATTAGATTTCTCCATTCTTTTTTTGGAAGTGGTGGCGGGTTTAATGTAGCTTCAGTAACCGCACCTATATAACTACACAGATTATATTTAGCCAAAGGCTCATATCCATATTTTTGTTGAATTACTTCACCTTGATCAGTAATTCTAATATTACCATTCACAGAATTTGGAGGTTGAGATCTTAGGGTGGCTTGTATTGGGCCTCCTCCTCTACCAGCTGACCCTCCTCTACCATGGAAAAATGTTATCTTAATTTTAAATTTTTTTGCAAGCTTTATGATTTCCTCTTGAGCTTTATACTGATGCCAACTAGCACATATCTTTCCCGCATCCTTACTCGAGTCAGAGTATCCTATCATTACTTCCTGATTATGATTTATTAATTTTCTATACCAGCTCTGGGAAAATAAAGTTTCCATTATAGATTTCGCGTTAATTAAATCATCTAATGTTTCAAATAAAGGAACTACTCTTAACTTGTCTTTTATTTCCGCCTCTTTTTGCAAAAAAGAAACAGACAAGATATCAGAGGCAGATGTAGTCATTGAAATCACATAAGCTCCTAGACACTCTGGTGGTTCTTTTGATAAAGTTTTAAATGTAGACCAAACTTCTTTATTTTCTTTATTTCTAAATTGAAAATTGCCTATTTTCTTAGATTTAGAGGTAATAGATAATCTTAAAAAATTTAATTTTTCTTTCTCACTATAATCTAAGTAATTCTTTTTATATTTAGCTTTAACTAGTTCTGTGATTAATTGTTTATGTCTTGAAGACTCTTGTCTTATATCTAATCTTGCAAGGTTAATTCCAAAACATTTAGCTCGTCTCATTAAATCTAATAAATCTCCACTAGCAATATTTTCATTTTGATTTTCCTCTAAAGACTCTCTTACAACCCTAAGAGGTTTAAGTATTTCTTCTCGAGATCTTAATAACTTTTTTTGATCCAATGATTTTTTTTGGACTAAATGTTGTTCTATTAATCTATGTGTTATTCGCATCTTATCTCTAAGCGGTCTTAAAAAAACTCTATAAGGCTCAAATGAGTTTCCAACTTTATTTAAAATTTTTTTAGAGCACTTTTCCATAGAATAAGACCTTATTATTTTGGTCAGGGCTTTTTCATATAATTTCGCTGCTTCCCACCTAGACAATAAAATTACTTTTCTTGTTACTTCAGCAGTCACATTTGGATTTCCATCTCTATCTCCTCCCATCCATGAACCAAATACTATTGGATTAAAATTTTTAGGTAAATTTTTACTCATATTTTTTACAAATATAGAATTTAATCTTCTATAAACTTTTGGGATAGTATCCCATAAGCTATCTTCTATAATTGCAAGGCCCCATCTAGCTTCATCAAAAGGAGAAGGCTTTATTCTTTTTAAATCATCTGTGTTCCAAATAATTGTTAACTCATCAAAAAGTTGTTTATCTAAAATTTTTAGTTTTGAAGGATAGTTTTTTAATAACTCTCTCTGCTCAAGTATTTCGATTATCTTGTGATACTTTTGAATTAAAGTTCTTCTTTTTACTTCTGTTGGATGAGCAGTCAAAACTATACCTATATTAAGGTTTCTTGCTAAATCATAAATCTTATTATTTGGAATATCTTTTTTTTTAAATAAATCCTCGAAAATTTCCTCAATGAATAAATTTTTATTATTCAATTTTTTTTTGTTATTTTCGTATTCATTTAAACTTCTAGAAGCATCTACTAATTCAGCAAGATTCATAAGATTCATAAAATGAGAAAATGCTCTCGTAAGTTTAAATGTATTTTTAGGATCAAGACTCTTTATTGCTTTTAATACTTTGCTATTTAGCTTCTTTTGATTTGGATTTTTTTTATTCGCTTTTGATAATTTTCTAATTTTTTCTACTAAAATAAAAAACTTCTCACTCTCTTGAGATTTAATAACTTTTCCAAGTATATTTCCCAGATGTCTAACATCTTCCCTTAAAAGTTTTGTAGGAATTCTTTCATAATATAGATCTTTTTTTTTCATTGAATTTTATCAATATTCTTAATTTGATTTAAAGAATTTTTTAACTCATTCATATTCTCTCTTAAAGCTAAATTTGAAACAGAATAAACTGCTATTAGTAATATTATCAATGGCATAGAGGTAATTATCGAAGCATTACTCTTAATCATTAGGATATAAATGATTATAAAGAGCCCTGATCGAATTAAAAAGGTTTTTCTAAAAACACTTATAATAGAAAGTGAATGCTTTATTAAATTAGTGAAACTCATTTGAGAAGGTCCGTAATATCTTGAACCTCTATTAGAAGGTATTGAAATTAAATCACTTTCAACTTTTTTTAAAGATCCTGAAAAACTGTTCCAAGTTGCTTTTTCTTTGAGCAATTTTTCTACTGTCGATTTTGGTAAACATGTGTAATTACCAAATTTTATTGATTTACCTGTGAAAACAAAAGTAATAATTTTGTGTAATTGATAACAAATCCTAAAAAACATGCTTTCAGATCTTTTCACTCTTTCCCCCACAATAGGTTTTTCATTTGAAAATTTTATTTTTTCTAAAAAAACTTTTATTTCTTCAGGCTTGTCTTCTCCATCTCCATCCATTGGAATAACATAATCAAATTGATCTTTCTCGAAAATGTACTTTAGGCCTGTTGCAATACATCTTGAGTGGCCAAGATTCTTTTCCATATTTAATATTTTAATTGTGTAAATGTTTTCAAAAGATTTTTCAATTTCTTGACGATCAAAATTTGATGCATCATTAACTATTAATATGGAAAGTTGAAATTCATTTTCTAATGGTAGATTATTTATTTCATCCAATAGTTTAAAAACAGATTTCCAATCATTGTAAACTGGTATTAAAACTATAATTTTCATAAAGTTTTTTTATTTAATATCTTCCTAAACATACGTCATTTATGCAAATAAATTGAGATGAGTTTTTCAATATATTATCATTTGTAGGACCTTCCCATGTAGGTCTTGATTTTAAGTGATATGAAAGATTACCTGCTTTCCATTCGTCACCAGTTACAAACTGAATTTGTTTATTAAAATCTTGGTTCCAGATAATTTGGGTTTTTAGAGCAATTTCTCTTCCAGGGTAATCTGTTCGTTTATCTTTTTGAGTTAATGATACATATGAGTAAATTGTAGGAGATAAAAAAAATAAAAATAAAACCCCAATTAAAAAAGATCTATTTTTTTTTAAATCTATTTGAGATTTAAAAAGATAAACTAAAAATACTCCAAAAAATAAATAGAAAGGCGTCATCCACATTGTTCTAATTTTCGATCCAGTTATTATTGATGTTAATAACATTAAAAAAATTGGTAAGATATTTATTGTGATTAAAAAAATCAAATTCTTATCTTTTAAGTTTAATTTAAACTTTACTTTTTTTACCAGTAACCAAATTAAAAAGAATAAAGGAATTAATATTCCTATTTGTTTAATCAAAAATATTAATGGCTGATTTATATGATTAAGTATATTGCTATTTTCTAAACCAGTCCTTTTAAGACCATATAGAATTGAAACAAAATCATTGTTATAAAGCCAAATCAAGTGAGGTATTAGCAAAACAATGAATACCTCCAAAGTAATCAAATATTTAAAATCAAATTTTTTTGATTTTTTAAAAAAAATTAAATAAACAAAAAGTATGTCAATTGATATTAATAAATAAATGAATAGATACTTTGATAAAAAGCCTAAAGCACCGAATAACCCAAGTAAAAAACAATCTAAAAAACTTATTTTTTTTGAATTATATATTTTCCATGAATGATAAACTACTAATGACCAGAAAGGTAATTGACAAACATTTACATTAAATTCTGGTGTTGTAAAATTATAAAAATAAATTGATGCTAATAATAATACAGAAATTAAACTTAATTTTTCATTTCTTAAAATTTCGATAGAAAATTTAAAAACATAATAAAAAGAAATGACAACAAAAATTTGACTTAAAAGATAATATGACCAATCTTGTGGGCCAAAAATATTAAAAAAAACTTCTGAAAAAAATGCACTCATTGGTGGATGTTTGCTAAACCCCCAGTCTAGGTTACTCCCCCATGCTAAAGCTTCAATTGTATCTAGGGGTAAATTATTATTAGTTACAGAAGGTACTAATGTCCAAATAATCAAATGTGATATAGCAAAAATTAAAAATATATTATTTATATTTCTCTTTGAAACATTCATAAGTAAATAATTACAATAATTAAGGTTACTTGACACCCCTATTTTGCTGAATATACTTCCTCGAATTCGATTTGAAATTATGGCTAAAACTAGCAAAGTTAAAAAAAAAGTATCTAAATCTAAAACTAAGTCTTCAAAAAAAACAGGGACTAAGGCATCAATTAAGACTAAAGAGATCAGTAAAGGACCAATAAAAATTTCTAAAACTTATATTCCAAAGGATACTGAAAAATATATGTGTGAAAAACACCGTGTTTTTTTTAGAATGAAATTACAGGAATGGAGAAAAGAATTGGTAAAAGCAAATAACGAAGCTCTTTACAATGGAAGTATGGATGACAACAGTATTTCTGCAGATATTGTAGATCAAGCAAGCTCGTATACTGATAAAAATGTTGAAATGAAAGCAATTAATAGACAAATAAAATTAATATCTGAAATAGATAAAGCTTTAATAAGAATTAAAGACGATACTTATGGTTACTGTCTTGATACTGCAGAGCCAATTGGTCTAAAAAGACTCATGGCAAGACCTGTTGCAAAGTATACTATTGCAGCTCAAGAAAAACATGAGAAAAATGAAAAAGTTCACGCAGATGACTAAAAAAAAGAAAAAAACTAAAAAAGTTCATAATCCTGTAACTTATTATTTTACTAAAAAGTATATATATTATTACTATGGTTTGTTTTGGATAATTTTGTTATTTATTGTATTTACTTAATGGATACAAAAATAATTTTAATAATTATCATTGTCCTAGCCATAGAAGTGTCGGGTCACGGTATTTTTGCTTCTTTGTTCAGATTGCTTAGCTCAATGAACTAACACGGTTTGGGTGGAACCTCATTCTCATCCATAAAGGCAAATCCTTTTATAACACCTTCTCTTTTAGATATTTCCTCATACCACCTAGTAAGATTTTTATAATTTTTTAAACCAATATCATGCCACTCATGTCTTGCTATCCAGGGAAATGTTCCGATATCTGCAATTGTATAGTTTTCACCTGATAAATATTTTGATTTAAATAATCTCTCGTCTAATTCTTTATATATTCGTTTAGAAATTTTAAAATATCTGTCTTCTCCAAATTTACTTTTTCCTGGATTGAAATGATGAAATTGATGATGTTGGCCTAACATTGGGCCAACATAACCCATTTGAGCCATGAGCCATTGGTTGATTTCTAATCTTTCATTTAGATTATAAAATTTTCCACTTAATTCAGCTAAATAAATTAAGATTGCCCCGGACTCGAAGACTGTTTTTTTATTTTTATTATCAATTATTACTGGAATTTTACTTAATGGACTAATTTTTTTAAATTGCTCTTTAAATTGTTCGCCATTATTAATATCAACTTTGATTACCTTGTACTCAAATCCAATTTCCTCAAGCATAATTCCAATTTTTTTACCATTGGGTGTATTAGCTGAGTAAAGATCTATCACTCTTTTTTTCCAAGTCTTTTCAATAAGTTTGTGGAAGTTGTTGTAAATTCAAATCTATATTTTTCATTAGGTCTTGCCAGTTTAAAACATGCTCTCGCTGCTAGAGCTCCCTCATGGAATCCAGACAAAATTAATTTTAATTTACCAGGATAATTACAAATATCACCTACGGCGTAAATACCTTTTTGATTAGTCTCAAATTTTTCTGTGTCAACTTCAATGGTTTTTTTATCTATATTAAGTCCCCAATTAGCAATTGGTCCTAATTGCATTATTAAGCCAAAAAAACCCAAAGCATAGTCAGTTTTTATATTGTTTTTTTCATCATCTTCATTTTTGATATCTATACTTTCTAATTGGCCATTTCCATTAATTGAAGTCATTTGGTATTTTGTATAAAGACTTATTTTACCCTCTTTTACTAACTCATGAACTTTATCAACAGTAGCTTGAGCACCTCTAAACTCATCTCTTCTATGAATTAAATTTACCTTGGAATTTTTTGATAATTCAACTGCCCAATCTAATGCACTGTCTCCACCACCAAAAATTGCAACTGTTTTTCCTTCAAAAATTTTTTTATCTTTTACTGAATAAAATACAGATTTATTTTCAAATTTTTCACACTCTTTCACTGGAAATTTTCTTGGTTCAAAAGAGCCAACTCCTCCTGCTATAATCACATTAGGGGTTAAAAATGTTTTTCCACTGTTTGTTTTAACAAACCAATTGTCTCCATCTTTTTTTACTTCATCTACTCTTTCACTTAAGTGGAATTTAACTTCAAAAGGTTTTAATTGATTTATTAAATTATTTGTTAACTCTTCACCTGTGCACTCAGGTACTGCTGGAATATCATAAATTGGTTTATCAGGATAAAGTTCAATACACTGACCACCAATTTTATCTAGGTTGTCAACGATCTCACAATCTAAACCTATTAATTTTAATTGATGGGCCGTGAAAAGACCTGTTGGTCCTGCTCCAATAATTAATGCATCTGTTTTATTCATTTAACTTTGTTTTGATGGAATGTTGACTATTAATCCATCTAATTCATCCGAGATTATTATTTGACAACTTAGTCTACTATTTTTTTTTGGTTCAAAAGCCATGTCAAGCATATCTTCTTCTCCGTCTTCTTTGGGAGGAATCTTATCAAACCATTCATCTTTTACATACACGTGACATGTCGCACACGCCATTCCACCACCGCAATCAGCATCAATACCTGGTATATCGTTTTGGACAGCACCCTCCATAACAGTTAGGCCGTTTTGAATTTCAACAGTATGTTTTTCGTCGTTGTGTGTGATGTAAGTTATTTTTGCCATGATCTTTATATAATTATGCAAAAAAAATAGGGCAAGTATGTGAAAACATACTCGCCCTAAAATTATTTTAATTACTTAGTAATTATCTGCTTCTCGCGCCAGCTCCTGAACTCATTGCAGCAGCCCAGATTACTAGACCGAATGCAATTTTGTTAATGAAGTCAGCTAAGTTGTAAACAACGTTTAATGAGTTAGCATCTACACCACCTGTTAGGTAACCAAATACATAACCTAATGGATAAATAGCCCAACCTACAGTTACAATCATTCTCATTGCACCGAACGCTGTTACAAGAGCTTTGTTGCCGCTTTTAGCAGCAGCTCTTCCAGCCTCACCAGAGAATATTTCATATAGAATGTAAATCCATCCAGCCATACCGATTACAAAACCAAGTGTAGCATTGATGTATCCAGCTTCTCCTAAGTATCCTCCGATTAACATTACTAATGAACCGATTAACAATCTCCAGAACATTCCAGAATTTGCTTTTCTTACTGCTACTAGAATTAAGTAGAATTCTACCATCTGTAATGGCACAGTAATTAACCAGTCAATATATCTATATACTGTTGGTGAGTCACCTGTAGCAACCCATACTTCTCTCATGTACATGTAGTGAATGAAAGCAATACCAGTTACAAGACCTGCAACAGTTACTGATGTTTTCCACGCAGGGTTAACAGTACCTCTCTCCATGAAGAAGAAAGCTGTAGCCGCTAACATACCCATTGAAATTATCCAAAAAGATATTCCAACAAAGTCATCCTGAGCTAACATCGTTGCGTCTGCCGCATTAGCAACACCTGCATAACCCACTAGGGCTAAGGCTGCTAGAGCAAACAGTTTAAGTTTTTTCATAAAAAACTCCCTCTTTAGTTAGTTTTTACTTTAGTTTATATAAACTAAGCTTAGGCTTCCCTAAGCAAAAGTTGTGGTTAAATACCAAATAAAAACACTTATTAGAAGACATAATTGTCATTAATTTACATTGATTTTACTCGTTTTTTAAAATTAAATACAATTTGTGATTTAAAAACCACAATAAATTAACTAACGAATCAACATTATTATGTCAGATAAATTCCAAGACATATATAGGAAATCAATCGAAGATCCAGAAAATTTCTGGAAACATGCATCTGAAGATATCTTTTGGTTTAAAAAACCATCAAAAATTTTGAACAAGTCTAACCCTCCTTTTTACAAATGGTTTGAAGATGGAGTTACAAACACTTGCTACAATGCATTGGATGTTCATATTGATAAAGATCAAGGTAAAAAAACTGCACTTATTTACGATAGTCCCATCACAGGTAACAAAACTAAGCTGACCTATGAAGAATTAAGATCAAAAGTTTCTAAATTTGCTGGAGCATTATTAAATCAAGGCGTTGGAAAAGGTGATAGAGTAATAATTTATATGCCAATGATCCCTGAAGCAGTCATTGCAATGCTTGCTTGTGGAAGAATTGGAGCAGTTCACTCAGTTGTTTTTGGTGGATTTGCATCAAATGAACTTGCAAGCAGAATAGATGACAGTAAAGCTAAGATACTTGTGACAGCATCGTGTGGTTTTGAACCTGGACGAACGGTTGAATATAAGCCATTGGTCGATGAAGCTGTAAAACTAGCCAATCATAAAGTAAGTAAGATGATTTTATTTCAAAGAAAAGGTCATGAAGTTAAATTAAATGCACCTAATGAAATTAGTTGGGATGAGGCACTGACTAATGCAAAAGATACTGATTGTGTTGAAATGAATTCAAATGAGTTTGCCTACATACTTTATACTTCGGGCACCACAGGAACACCCAAGGGAATTGTAAGAGACATTGGAGGTCACATAGTAGCTTTGAAATGGACGATGAAGAATATCTATAACATTGATGAGGGAGATATTTGGTGGTCAGCAAGTGATATTGGTTGGATTGTTGGTCATTCATACATAGTTTATGCTCCATTGTTTAAAGGATGCACAACTGTTTTGTTCGAGGGAAAACCTGTAGGCACACCTGATGCAGGGGCTTTCTGGAAAATCATTTCTGATTACAAAGTAAAATCTTTATTTACAGCTCCAACCGCATTCAGAGCAATTAAAAAAGAAGATCCTGAGGGAAAATTCTTCTCTAAATATGATCTAAGTAATTTTGAGAGTTTGTTTCTTGCCGGTGAAAGAGCAGATCCAGATACAATTAAATGGGCAGAGAATTTACTAAAAGTTCCAGTGATAGATCATTGGTGGCAAACTGAAACAAGTTGGGCAATAAGCTCAAATTGCACAGGAATTGAAATGATGAAAACAAAATATGGTTCTGCATGTAAAGCAGTCCCGGGTTATGATGTAAAAATTATCAAGTCAGATCAAACTTTGGCTAAACCAAATGAAATGGGAGATATCGTTGTTAAATTACCTTTACCTCCTGGAACATTTCCTACTCTTTGGAATGCAGATCAAAGATACAAAGAAAATTATATGTCAAACTATGAGGGTTACTATCAAACTTATGATGCAGGTCACATTGATGAGGATGGCTATATCTGGATTATGTCTAGAACTGACGATATCATCAATGTTGCTGGCCATAGATTATCAACTGGTGCCATTGAAGAGGTTTTGTCTGAACATCAATCAGTAGCTGAGTGCGCAGTTCTAGGTATTGCAGATAAATTAAAAGGGCAATTACCCATAGGATTAATTGTTTTAAAAGCTGGAGTTGATAAAGATAATGAAACAATTTCCAAAGAATGTATTCAAATGGTAAGAGAAAAAATTGGTCCAGTAGCTGCATTTAAAGTTGCAATAGTTATTAAAAGACTTCCAAAAACAAGATCTGGAAAAATCTTGAGAGGAACAATTAGAAAAATTGCTGATAATGTTGAGTATAAAATGCCTCCAACAATTGATGATCCTGCAATTCTTGATGAGATCAAACAAGACTTAATTGACAATAAAATACTTAATAATGGTTAAAACATACTCTTTTTTACTTATCGCTATATTTTGTGAGGTGGCTGGAACAATGTTATTGCCAGTTTCACAAAATTTTACGAAGGTTATTCCAACAGTTTGTCTAACAATATTCTATTTAGTGTCTTTCTATTTGATGACTTTTGTTATGGATAAACTCCCAATTGCAATCGTTTACGCTACTTGGAGCGGTCTAGGGGTTTTTACGATTGCATTGCTTGGATATTTCTTTTTTAAACAAACTTTAGCTTGGCAAGCTATTGCCGGGTTATTCCTCATTGTTGTTGGTGTTATACTGGTTAATAGTTTTACTGTAAAAATTAACTAAATTTTAAAGGGGTGCCCTCAGGATCACCTAAAATCTTCCCATCCCTCATCTTTATTTTACCAGAGATTATTGTTGCTACTGGTGTTCCTTTAAATTCAACATCATTAAAAGGTGACCATCCACATTTACTTTCTATATTCTTATTTTTAATTGTTATTTTCTTATTCATATCAACAATAGTAAAGTCAGCGTCATATCCTTCTTTAATAAATCCTTTGTTCTGTATCCCAAATATTTTTATTGGATTTTCACATACCAAATTTATTAGTTGAGTGAGTGATAATTTTCCATGATTAACATGATCTAACATTACTGGCATAAGTGTTTGGACACCTGGCATACCTGACGGAGAATTTGGGTACTCTTTATCTTTATTAACCTTTAAATGTGGTGCGTGATCTGATCCAATTGTATCATTTAAATTATTTCTTACCGCATACCACAATCGATCATAATGAGACTTATCTCTTATTGGTGGATTCATCTGAGCGTAAGTTCCAAGTTTATCATAACAATCAGGTGCATAGATTGTTAAATGTTGTGGTGTAATTTCAAATGTAATATTACCTTTGTGTTGGGATAAAAAATCTACTTCTTGTTTAGTAGTAATATGTAATACGTGAGCTTTCTTATTATATTTTTTTGCAAGTCTAACTATTCTTCTAGTGGAAGAAATTGCACACTCCTCACTTCTCCAAATAGGATGAGAATGCACATCACCTTTTTTAATTAATTTTTTATTCTTATTTAATATTTCTTCATCCTCTGAGTGAACAGCTACCACCTTCGAACTATTTTGAAAAACTTTATCAATATCATCCTCTAATGCTACTAGGAGATTGCCTGTTGAGGAGCCAACAAACAATTTAATCCCACAACATCCTTCTAAATTTTTTAATTCTGCAAGTTGAGTTACATTGCCTGCGGTCGCACCAAAATAGAAAGCGTAATTGCAATACATTCTATTTTTTGCAAGATCTAACTTTCTTTGAAATTCTTCTAAATTTGAGGTTGGAGGGTTAGTGTTTGGCATTTCAAATACTGCAGTGATTCCTCCAGCTACTGCTGCTCTACTTCCAGAGTTAAGATCCTCTGTATCTGTAGAACCTGGCTCTCTAAAATGAGTCTGAGTATCTATACAGCCAGGCAAGGTTATTTGATTTTTGGCATCGTAAACTTCTTTTGCTTCCTCTGATATTTCACCAATCTTTAATATTTTACCGTCTTTAACAGCAATATCCTTTTCATCTAGTTTTCCATTGATATAACACTGACCATTTTTGATTATTAGATCTAACATTTGTGAAAAAAGTTATTATATTAAATTTAACAATCAATCAAATATGAATAATAGTGTTTATATATTAAAAGATAGAGCTATACTTTACGTAAATGGCCAAGATGCCAAAGATTTTTTGCAAAATTTAATTAGCAATGACATTAATAAAGTAACAGATAATTCAAGTTGTTTTGCCTCATTGTTAACTCCTCAAGGTAAATTTCTTTATGAGTTCATAATTGTTAAGCATAAATCAGGTTTTTTTATTGATTGTGAGAAATCTCAATCTGAGGAAATACTTAAACAATTAAATCTATATAAAATAAGATCAAAGGTAGAAATTCTTAATCTTAGCAATGAATTTGTTGTTGCAAGTTTCAGTTATGAAAAATATCTATCAATACATAACTCAAAAGATATTCTTGGTTTTACAATAAGATATAGAGAAGATCCAATAGTTCTAGATCCAAGAAATAAAAATTTAGGTGCTAGATTAATAATTAATTTAGAAAAACTTTATTTGTCTCTTAAAAAACTTGAATTAAAAGATGATAGAATTGAAGACTATTATTATCAAAGCTATAAACTTGGAATTGTTCCAAAGAATTTAAATAAGTTAAAAAATAAATTATTCGGTATTGAGTGTAATTTTGAAGAACTCAATGGTATTGATTTTAAAAAAGGATGTTACGTAGGACAGGAAAACACCGCTAGAATAAAACTTAAAAATAAACTTTCTAAAAGATTATTGCCAGTTGAGATAATTAATGGAAAACTTGAAGAAGACGAAACAGTATATTGTAATGATGTTGAAATTGGAAAAATATTAATTAATGAAGAATATCCATTTGCATTAATTAAATTTTTAAATGAAAATTTCAATAAAGATATCACATTAAAAAGTAAAAATGGATTATTCAAAATATTTATACCTGAATGGCTAAAGATTTAAGTTTTGGTGCGGCCAGAGAGACTCGAACTCTCATGGACTAGGTCCACACGGCCCTCAACCGTGCCTGTCTACCAATTTCAGCATGGCCGCAATTATGACCCATATTAAATCAATGACAAGTGGGTTTCAAATTGATAAATTTTAATTATGGAATTTAATAGAGAAGTTAAATTAGCAACTGATCAAATTTATCAAAAGATTTCTAAGGTAATGCCTGAAATCGAGTGGGCAGTTCACGCTCCTTATATTCATAAGATTAATAAATTAAAAAAAGAAAAGAATGCTGTAATACTTGCGCATAACTACCAGACTCCAGAAATTTATCATGGCATTGCAGATTTTTCTGCAGACTCTTTAGCTCTTGCTGTAGAAGCATCAAAAACCTCGGCTGAAATAATTGTTATGGCTGGAGTCCACTTTATGGCAGAAACTGCAAAGTTAATGAGTCCAAATAAAAAAGTTTTGTTACCAGATATGAAAGCAGGTTGTTCATTATCCTCTTCAGTCACAGGTAAAGATGTCAGGTTGTTAAAAGAAAAGTATCCGGGTGTCCCAGTTGTCTCTTATGTCAATACATCTGCTGATGTTAAAGCGGAAACAGATGTATGTTGTACTTCTGCTAATGCAGTTAAAATTGTAAAATCTTTAGGTGTTAAAAAAGTTATTTTTTTACCTGATGACTATTTAGCTAAATATGTTGCATCACAAACTGATGTTGAAATTATCTCATGGAAAGGAATTTGCATCGTTCATGATCAATTCAATGAAAAGGAAATTAAGAATATAAGAAAAAACAATCCTGGAATTAAAATAATTGCGCACCCTGAATGTCCACCAGAGGTAATTAAGGCAAGTGATTTTGCGGGATCAACATCAGGGATGATTAATTATGTTAGAGACAAGCAACCTAAAAAAGTAATGATGGTAACTGAATGTTCAATGAGTGATAACATTCAAGTTGAAAATCCAAATGTAGAATTTATAAGACCATGTAATATGTGTCCACATATGAAGAAAATCACTTTGCCAAAAATTTTAGACTGTTTAGAAAATGAAACTGGTGAAATTATCATGGACCAAGAAACAATTGATAAGGCTAGACTGTCAGTAGAAAAAATGGTTGCTATCGGTAGATAACGCTTCGTGTCAAAAATTAAATTAAGTGAAACTTTTATTAAAGATAGAGTAAAACTTGCTCTAACTGAAGACTTGTATCCTTATGGAGACATAACATCTAACCTCATAAATAATAATAAAATTATTGAGGCGAAAATAATTTCTAATCAAAAAGCAGTCGTTGCGGGTTTACTATTTGTAAAACAGTCTTTTAAGCAAGTTGACAAAAAAATTAAGTTTATATTAAAAAAAAAAGATGGCTCCACAGTTTTAAAAAATTCTATAATAGCTGTAATAAAAGGTAAAGCTAATTCTATAATGATTGCAGAAAGGGTTGCATTAAATTTTTTATCTCATATTTCTGGTATAGCTACAAAAACAAATCAATTTGTAAAACTAGCTGGAAAAAAGTGCAAAATTTGCTGTACCAGAAAAACTTTACCAAATTATAGGGTTATTCAAAAATACGCAGTTAAATTAGGAGGTGGTACAAATCATAGATTTAATTTAAGTGATGAATTTTTGATAAAAGATAATCATATCGCTAGTTCTGATTTAAAAGAATTAGTTTCATTAGCAATAAAAAATAAAAAAGAAAAAAAAATTACAGTTGAAGTGGATAATTTAAAGCAACTAAAAAAGATTATTGGTCTTAAATTTAATACTATTTTGTTTGATAATATGAGTATTAAAAGTCTTAGAGCAGGTGTAAAACTTGTTAAAAAATATTATGAAACAGAAGCTTCAGGGAATATAAATCTTAAAAATGTAAAATCTGTTGCTGCAACTGGGGTAGATAGAATTTCAATTGGTAGCATTACTCATAGCGCGCCAGCTATAGATTTTAAACTAGAAATCTAGATTATAAGTTTTATCAATTTTTATTTTTCGTAAGCTCAGCTTGTGCTGCTGCTAACCTAGCTATTGGAACTCTATAAGGTGAACAGGATACATAATGAAGACCTGCTTTTGAACAAAATTTAATACTCTTTGGGTCGCCTCCGTGTTCACCACAAATTCCTAACTTAATTTTTTGGTTTTGTTTTTTTCCTTTAGAAACTGCTATTTCAACTAAATCTTTAACCCCATCATCAATAGATACAAAGGGATCAATGGTAAAAATCTTATTATCTATGTAGTCATTTAAAAATTTACCACTATCGTCTCTACTTATTCCAAAAGTGGTTTGAGTTAAGTCATTAGTACCAAAACTAAAAAATTCAGCATGTTTCGCAATATCATCGGCCTTTATTGCTGCTCTAGGTAACTCAATCATTGTACCTACAAGAAAATCTATTTTTGTTCGATTTTCTTTTTGTACTTTTCTAGCTGTATTGATCACTAAATCTTTCATTATTTTAATCTCAGCTTCAGTTGAAACTAGAGGGATCATTATCTCGGGAAAAGCAAATTTTTGTTTGTTTTTTTTAAGATCTGCAAGAGCCTCAAAAATTGCTCTGCATTGCATTTCATAAATTTCAGGAAATGAGATACCAAGTCTACAACCTCTATGTCCTAACATTGGATTTTGTTCGTGGAGTTCCTCTATCCTGCTCTCAATATCTTTTTTATCTGATCCAATAACACTAGCCACTTCAGAAATTTCTTTATCAGATTTAGGTAAAAATTCATGTAGCGGTGGATCTAATAATCTCACAGTTACCGGAAGCCCATGCATAATTTTAAATATTTCCATAAAATCTTTTTTTTGATGTGGTAAAATTTTTTTTAAAGCATTAGATCTATCATGTAATGTTTTTGATAAAATCATCTCCCGCACAGATAAAATTCTTTCTTCATCAAAAAACATATGCTCAGTCCGACAAAGTCCAATGCCTTCTGCACCAAAATCTCTGGCTGTTTTTGTATCTAGGGGAGTCTCGGAGTTAGTTCTTACTTTAAGTTTTCTAATTTTATCAGCCCAGCTCATTAATTTTGAAAAGTCACCTGATATCTCAGGTTTTATAGTTGGAACCATACCTAAAATTATTCTTCCTGTAGAGCCATCAATAGTGATTATTTCACCCTCTTTGATTTCAGCTGAAGATGTCTTAAAAACTTTTTTATCATAATTAATATCAATTTCACTTGAGCCAGAAACACAAGGTCTCCCCATTCCCCTAGCTACAACTGCAGCATGACTTGTCATACCTCCTCTTGAAGTTAAAATTCCCTTCGCAGCATGCATTCCTTGAATATCTTCTGGAGAAGTTTCAACTCTAACCAAAATTGTATCTTGCATCATATCATTTAATCTTTCAGCCTCCTCTGAACTGAAAACTACTTTTCCACTTACAGCACCAGGAGACGCCGGAAGACCGTTTGCTATAACTTTGATTGAACTTTTCTCATCTAAAGTAGGATGTAGCAGCGTGTCTAAAGAGTTGGGATCAACTCTTAAAACAGCATCGTTTTTATTGATTATCTTTTCTCTAACCATATCAACAGCAATTTTTACTGCTGATTTTGATGTTCTTTTTCCAGATCGAGTTTGTAATATCCAAAGTTTATTACTTTCAACAGTGAACTCTACATCTTGCATATCCTTATAATGTTTCTCTAGTTTTTTTAAAATTTTATATAATTCGTGATATACTTCTGGCATCGACTCTTCCATAGATGCATCATCAACTTTTGCCTCTTTTCTTGCCTTCTTTGTGATGTAATGTGGAGTTCTTGTTCCAGCAACAACATCTTCTCCCTGAGCATTAATCAAATATTCTCCATAAATATCATTAGACCCATCTGAGGGGTTTCTAGTGAAGACGACTCCTGTTGCACAATCATTACCCATATTTCCAAAAACCATAGATTGAACATTAACAGCTGTTCCCCATTCAGAAGGAATTTGATTTAATTTTCTGTAAACTTTCGCTCTTTTGCTCTCCCAAGATAAAAATACAGCACTTATTGCCCCAAATAATTGATGATAAACATCTTGAGGAAAATCTTTACCGGTCTTTTCTTTAACTACATTCTTAAAATCATTTATTAGTCCATCCCAATCCTCTTCATCGAGCTCAGTATCAAGCAATACACCTTTTGTTAGTTTATAATTTTCTATCAATTCCTCGAAATTGTAACTTTCAACACCCATGACTACATTTCCGTACATCTGTATGAATCTTCTATAGCTATCTTTCGCAAATCTTCCGTTGGATGTTTTGTTAGCCAAAGCAACAACTGTTTTGTCATTTATTCCTAAATTTAGAATTGTATCCATCATACCTGGCATTGAAACTCTTGCTCCAGATCGAAC
>CACNZK010000009.1 GCA_902625035.1 uncultured Pelagibacteraceae bacterium | reverse complement strand
GATTTATATTTTTGGTAAAAACTTTAAAAAATTTTCAAAAGATTTATACAAAAAGACAGAGTTAAAAAGATTTAAAAATTTAAATCTTGCAGTATCAGCAATTTTTAAGAATATTCATAAAAATAAACACTCAAATAATACAATCTTATTTAGTCCAGCCTCTGCGTCATTTGATAGTTTTAAAAATTTTGAGGAAAGAGGCTCATATTTTAATAATTTGATAAAAAGATATATTAATGAAAGAAAAATTATTTAGTTATATTTCTTTTTATCAATGGTGGAAAAGTATTGATAAACCTATTCTATCATTGATCTTAATTTTATTTTTGGCGGGTTTATTCTTCTCACTAGTATCAACTTCCCTAATTGCATCTGATAAATTAGATACAAATACTTATTTCTTTTTTTTTAAACATACAGTTTTTGTTTTTTTTGGTTTTTTTTTAATTTTTATTTTATCTTTTATACCTGAAAAAGAAATTTATAGAATTTCGCTTATATTTTTCTGTTTATCATTAGTTTTGTTGTTCCTGGTTCCTATAATTGGAGTTGAGATTAAAGGTTCCAAAAGATGGATTGATTTGTTGGTACTGCCAAGAATACAACCTATTGAGTTTGTAAAGCCTTTTTTAATAGTGATAATAAGTATGATAATTTGCTCTCAAAAATATACTAATTTTAATTTAAAATACTTCTTATCTTTTTTGTTAACTATATTGATATCGAGTCTTTTGATACTTCAACCAGATATTGGTCAAACTCTTTTAATTGGTTTTAGTTGGTTAGTTTTGATTTTTATTTCTGGTATTAGTATATTTTTTTTGAGCTTAGTTTTTTTTATCTCTTTAACCACGATAGTATCTATCATTAGTTACCTTCCACAATTTAAATACATAAAAGATAGATTATTTTCTTTTTTTAATCCCGAAATGGGTACTCATAACTTTCAATCAGATAAAGCATTAGAAGCTATAATAAGCGGAGGTTTTTTTGGAAAAGGCATTGGAGAGGGAACATTAAAAAACAGAGTCCCTGAAGCTCATACAGATTACATTATTTCAGTAATTTCGGAAGAGTTTGGGGTAATCTTCATAATGTTAATTTTATTAACCTACCTAGTATTGATATTTTCAGTTCTGAAAAAAGTCTACAAAGAAAATGATAAAAAGATCAAACTAATACTAACTGGATCTATTAGCTTAATACTTATGCAAGCAATGATTCACATAGGAGTGAATATTAGATTATTCCCAACTACAGGAATGACTTTACCATTTTTAAGTTATGGGGGGTCATCGATTATAAGTATTTCTATAATGTCTGGTATAATTTTGAATTTAACAAAAAGAAAAATAACTGAATGAAAAATATATTAATTTCAACAGGAGGATCAGGGGGACACGTAGTGCCAGCAAAAATTCTAAGTGAACATTTGCATTCAAATTTTAATGTTTTTATTTCTACTGATTCAAGGGGGCTGAAATATCTAGATGATAAAAAAAATGATATTATTTTGATAAATACTCCTAAATTAAATCTTAATATATTTTTTATATTTAAAATATTCCAAGTAATTTATTTGGTGATTAAAACAGTTTTATTATTAAAAAAAAATAAAATTAATATCGTTTTTTCAACAGGAGGATATATGTCATTACCTGTTTGTTTTGGTGCAAAATTATTAGGAATAAAGATATACCTACTTGAACCCAATATTGTTTTAGGTAGAGCAAACAGACTCTTTTTAGGTTTTTGTAACAAAATTTTTACTTATACAGAAAACTTAAAAAACTTTCCTGAAAAACTTAAACATAAAATTCAAATAATAACTCCATTAGTAAAAAAAAATTTTTATGAGAAAAGAGAAATTAAAACAGAAAATAAAGCATTCTGTCTTTTGGTTGTTGGCGGCAGTCAAGGAGCAAAGATTTTCGATAATGTAGTAAAAAATGTTATCAAAAATTTATCAAAAAAAAGTAAAATTAAAATCATCCAGCAAACTCATAAAAGCAATACTGATAGTTTAAAGAATATTTATGATGAGGCTGAAATTGAAAACATTATTTTTGACTTTGAGGACAATTTAGCAGATTTCATTAATCAATCAGACCTATGTATTACTCGTGCTGGTGCATCTACTTTAGCAGAATTATCAATTATGAATAAACCATTTTTAACAATTCCTCTAGTTTCAGCAAAAGACAATCATCAATTTGAAAATGCAAATTTTTATCAAAATTTAGGTTGCTGTTGGATTATGAGTCAAAAAAACTTCAATGAGGTAAACTTAGAAAAATTTTTAGATCATATAATTATGAATAAATCTGAGTACAATATAAAAAAAAATAATTTAAAAAAACATAATTTCCAAAACTCATGGAATGATGTAAACCAAAAAATATTGGAAACTATTAATGAAAATTGAATTAGCTAAAAAAGAAATTATTCATTTTATAGGTATTGGTGGAATAGGTATGAGTGGTCTCGCATTAATTATGAAGGCAAAAGGTTTTCATATCCAAGGAAGCGATATTAATAAGAACAAAAATATTGAAAAATTAAAAAAACAGGGTGTCAGAATTTTTATTGGTCACAAAAAACAAAATATAAAAGATGTTACAATTGTAGTGATTTCCTCGGCAATTAAAAAAAATAATCCAGAACTACTAGAGGCTAAAAGAAGAAAATTACCGATAATAAAAAGGGGGAAGATGTTAGCAAACCTTGTTTCTTTAATGAAAAATATTGTAGTAGTTGGCTCTCATGGAAAAACAACTACAACATCTCTAGTAAGTTCTATTTTTGAAAATACTAAGTTAGATCCTACAATAATTAATGGAGGCATAATAAATTCAATAAAGAGCACTGCAAAATTGGGTAAAAGTGATTGGTCTATTTTAGAAGCCGATGAGTCAGATGGAAGCTTTACCCATATTTCTCCTACTTACTCAATTATTACAAACATAGATAGAGAACATATGGATTTTTATAAATCTATGAATGATTTAAAAAATCATTTTCTACATTTCATAAAAAAAGTCCCATCATTTGGAAAATCTTTCATTTGTATTGATGATAAAGTAAACAGTGAGTTAATTAAAGATATAAAAAATAAAAATTTTTATACTTATGGAATTAAGCCTAATGCTAATTTTCTTATTAAAAATATTATTCAAAACAAACACTTCTCTAAGTTTGATTTATTTATAAATTTACCAAATAAAAAAAAAACAATTTTGAAAAAGTTTCAGATCCCGTTATTAGGTATTCATAATATCAAAAACTCTGTAGCTGCAATTGCAGTTGCTCTTACCGTTGGAATTCCTGTGTCTAATATTAAAAAAGGTCTGAAAAATTTTAAAGGTGTCCAGCGAAGATTTAATAAAATATTTACATTTAATGGAGTTGATTTTTATGATGATTACGCCCATCATCCAACAGAGATAAGGTCTGTGCTAGAAGGAGTCAAAAAAGTTTTTGATAAATTTGAAAAAGTATGCATTTTTCAACCACATAGAATATCAAGATTAAAAGATTTAAGAAATGAATTTACTCAGTGTTTCAGAGATGCAGACACAATCATATTATGTCCCATTTTTACAGCTGGAGAAAAAATTAAATTAGGTTTTGATTATAATGACTTTGCAAAAGAAATAATTAAAAATTCAAAAGTAAAACTATTTATGATTAAAAATAATATTGAATTAGCAAAATTTCTTAAACAAAATATTTATGGAAACAAAATCGTCATGGGAATGGGTGCTGGTTCGATTTCAAATTGGATGAAAAAATTGCCCGAACTAATGTAATGCTGACACATCAACTTAAAGATTTGTTAAAAGACTTTGATAAAAATGTAATTTATGATCAAAATTTAAAAAAAAAAAATTGGTTTAATATTGGAGGAAAATCCAAAGTTTTTTACAAGGCAGAAAATCTAAGAGATTTGGTTAAATTTCTCAAATTACTCGATAATAAAGAAAAAATTTTTATTATTGGTGCAGGCTCTAACACTTTAATCTCAGATAATATTTTTGATGGAGTTGTGATAAAGCTGAGTAAAAATTTTAATAGAATATCTTTGTTAAGAGAAGATGTAATTATTTCTGGAAGTGGTGTTCTAGATAATAGCTTATCTAGTTTTGCTGCTGAAAATAATTTGAGTGGATTTGAGTTTTTATCTTGTATACCAGGTTCTATCGGTGGAGGAATTAAAATGAATGCTGGATGTTTTGGGAGAGAATTTAAAGATATACTTCTTTCTATTCAAGCCATAGATCAAAAAGGGAATTTAATTACTATTCCATCAAAAGAAATAAATTTTGATTATAGAAAAAATGATTTGTCTGATGATTTGATTTTTTTAAGTGCTTCTTTTAAAGGAATCAAAAGTAATTTTAACAAAGTAAATAGTGAAATATTAAAGATGAAATCTTTAAAAGAAAAAAACCAACCAATGAGAATTAAAACTGGTGGAAGTACTTTTAAAAACCCAATAAATCAAACAGATAAAAAAGTTTGGGAGTTGATAAGAGAATCAGTTTCTATTGATACTAAGTTTGGTGATGCATACATCTCAGAAAAACATTCAAATTTTTTTGTAAATAAGGGTAATGCAACGTTTAATGATATGAAAAAATTAATTGATTATGTTTCTAAAAAAGTTTTAGAAAAAACTGGTATAAAATTAGATAAAGAAATTAAAATATTAGAATAAATTGAAAAAAAAAATTTTGATAATCTCAGGTGGTTTTTCTAAGGAAAGAATTATTAGTTTGGAGACAGGAAGACAGGTTGCTAAAGAATTAAAAAAAAATAATTATAGAGTAAAAATATGTGAGCCAGACAAAGATTTTATATCTGTAACAAAAAGTTTCAAACCCCATTTCATTTTTAATGCTCTACACGGGCAGTTTGGTGAAGATGGATACATACAAACAATCCTTGAGACAATAGGTATACCTTATACACATTCAGGCGTTATTGCCTCTGCTAAGGCAATGGATAAAGAAATTTCTAAAAAAATTTTTATTAAAAATAAAATTTTAACACCTAAATATTTTATTTTTAGTTTTAATAAAACTAATAAAGAACTTATAAGTTTAGTAAAAAAAAAGTTGAACTTTCCTGTTGTAATTAAACCAATTAATGAAGGTTCTAGTGTAAATGTTTACATTTGTACTAAGAATAATTTATCGAGAAACATAAAGTTGTTAAAAGATTATAAAAAAATATTGATAGAACAATTTATTCCTGGAAGAGAAATTCAATCAGCTATAATTGGAAAGAAGAAGCTCGGAGCAATTGAACTTAGGCCAAAAAGAAAATTTTATGATTATCAGGCAAAATACAATTCTAGTGCCAAGACAGAGCATATCATCCCAGTAGATTTGCCAAAAAAAAAATATAGAGCTCTTATGGACATTACTTTAAAAGCACATAATTTGATGGGATGTAGAGGTGTTTCCAGATCAGATTTTAAATATTTTAAAGGAAAATTTTATCTTTTAGAAATTAATACCCAACCTGGTATGACAAAACTATCTTTAGTTCCAGAGATATCAGCTTATATTGGAATTAATTTCATAAATCTAATAAAGTTAATTTTAAAAGATGCATCTATTAATAAGTAAAAAAATTGTAATTTACTTATTAATGTTTTGTTTTCTTGTATCAATAAATAATATTTCATTAATGAATTTTAGTTTTCCCAAAATTAGTAAGATAGAAATTAGTGGTTTAAATTTCAACGAGAGAAAAAAAATTGAAAATATTATTTATGAATCTAATTTTAAAAATATTTTTTATTTAAATAAAGAATATTTAAAAAAAAAAATTAATTCAATTAATGTTATTGAACAATTTGAAATATTTAAAAATTATCCATCAACCTTAAAAATCTTTATAGAAAAAACAAAAATACTTGCGCAAACAAAAAAGAATGGTTTTGATTTTTTGATTGGATCAAATGGAAAGTTAATTGAAAACGAAGATTTTATATTAGAACTTCCATTTATATTTGGTGATTTGGATATTTCAGCCTTTCTCGAATTAAAAAGGAAAATTGATAGTTCTCTTTTTGAATTTAGCGAAATCTCAAACTTATATGTATATAAATCTAATAGATGGGATATTGAAACTCGTAATGGAAATTTAATAAAACTTCCGAAAAGTGATATTAAAGAGATATTAAATTTATATGTTCGAATGTCTAATGAAGAAAAGATTAACGAAAAGACAATAGTCGACTTTCGCCAAAAAAATCAAATCATATTAAATGAGAAGTAATTCAGTTAATAAAACGTTTATCTTTATTGCTTCAAATAAATTCATAATTATATCACTCAATGAAGCAAATATAATTAATTATAAAAAAGAAACCATTTTTAAAGATGAAAATAAAAAATTTAACTTGAATTTATTCAGTGAATTTTTGAATGAAAATATTTTTAAAATCGAAAAAGAATTGGGTGAATTCATTAAGGTTGTCTATCTAATAATTGAAAATGAGGAAATTTTTTCAGTTAACCTCTCAATTAAAAATAAAATTAATAAGACCACAATAAATACGAGAATAATTAATAATTTACTAATAGAGGCAAAGAATTATTGTGAAGAAACTTTAAAAAAAGCAGAAGTTATTCATATGAAGATTGATCAATTTTATATTGACAATGAATACTATAAAGTTTTACCAGATAAACACAGCTGTAATAGTTTATCTTTAGATCTAAGTTTTATCTGTTTACCTAATATTATTTTGAAAAATTTTGAAAAAGTCTTAAATAAGTTTCAGATATCTGTTTATAGAACAATTAGTTATCAGTATCTTCATAGTTTTTTGAAAATTAACAGTAATAATTTAGAATTAGTTGCACAAAAAATTCTGACTGGTTTTAACGAAAATGAAGTGATTTTAACGAAAAAAAAACCAAAAAATCCAGGTTTTTTTGAGAAATTTTTCAATTTTTTCAATTAATCTGTATTTTCTCGTAATATTTGTTGTTTTTAATTTTGTGTGACTCAAGATTAAAACTTCATTGTGTCATTATTAAACCAAAAAACAATTAAAAATAAAGTTTCCTTCAGTGGGGTAGGTCTTCATAGTGGAAAGATAATTAAAATTTGTATTAAACCTTCTGAGCCAGATACTGGAATTGTTTTCAAAAGAACCGATTTAAAAGTCAATAATCTCATTTATCCAAATTTCATGAACGTGAGTAATACGGCTCTTTGTACAACTATCAGTAATAGTCACGGAGCAAAAGTTTCAACTATTGAACATTTAATGGGTGCATTATTCGGACTTGGAGTCGATAATGCTTTGGTAGAAATCGATAACGAAGAGGTCCCAATTTTAGATGGATCAGCCAAGTTGTTTATTAATGAAATTTTGTCAGTAGGTTTAGAATCAAGTAACAAACCTATAAAAATTATAAAAATAAATAGAAAAGTAGAATTTAAGAATGGTGATAGGTTTATTTCAATTGAACCTTCAAAGTTAAGTCTAGACATTGATTTTCAACTTAAGTATCAAAATCAAACTATTGGAAACCAAAGAAATAAAATTAATGTTTATGAGGATAATCTTGAAGAAATTTTTAATTCAAGAACATTTTGTTTATACGAGGATATTGAGGCAATAAAGAAAAATGGTCTAGCAAAAGGTGGAAGTCTAGAGAATGCAATAGTTGTTAAAGGTGAAAATATTTTAAATCCGGATGGTTTAAGAAATACAAAAGAATTTGTAAATCATAAAATCTTAGATTGTATTGGTGATCTTTTTACCAGTGGATACAGAATGATAGCAAGTATAAATTGTTCTCAAGGAGGACATTTTATGACAAATAGTTTGCTTAAGAAAGTATTTGAAAATAAAGAAAATTTTTCAATTATTGAAATACAAGAGAGAACGCTCCCTCATACATTAATTAATAGAAGCTTATTAAGATCAATTGCTTAGTTAAATATTCGTCTTTATAATTTTTTTCTTAGTATATATAATTATTCGATGTCTAAATTTAAAATTGTATTAATTTTAATCCTTGTTTTGCTTTTTAGTTCTTGCAGTAAAAATGTAGAAGAGGTTAAATTAATTAAAGAAACTAGTCAAACTAATGAAGTTATTTCTGCTTATAAAAAAGGTATGAGTTTGATGGAGGCAGGTGATTATTTTGCAGCTGGTAAAAAATTTTTAGAAGTAGAGATTTTATTACCCCAATCTCAATGGGCACCAAAATCAGTTCTAATGGCATCTTATTCTTACTATCTTCAAAATTATTATTCTTTAGCAATAGAAAATCTTAAAAGATATTTCAAAACTTATCCAAAAGATAAAAATATGGCATATGCACATTATCTTTTAGCAATGTGCTATTATGAGACAATCGAAGGAGAAAAAAAAGATTTGGCACCTTTAATCGCATCAAAAAAAGAATTAATTTTCATTATCGAAAATTACCCCGAAACTGATTATGCTTATGATGCAAGATATAAAATTGATTTAATCAATGATATATTAGCTGCCAAAGAAGTTTATATTGGAAGACATTACATAAAAAAGAAGAAATGGATACCAGCTATTAATAGATTCAAAAACGTATTAATAAATTATGAAACTACAGATCATGTAGAAGAAGCAATTCATAGATTGGTTGAGATATATTATATATTAGGTATGGAGGAAGAGTCTTTAAAGTATGCATCATTATTGGGTTATAATTATAATTCTGGAGAATGGTATAAAGAAACTTATAAAATATTTAACAAAGAATATAAAGTATCTCTTCCAAATAAAAAAAAGAAAAAAAGTAAAATTCTCAATAAAATAAAAAGTCTTTTTTAAATAATGTCTAATGAAAAAATTAATCAAAAATATCTTGAAAAGATTAAATTATTTCAAAAATATAATAAACATTACTACAATCTTAACAAACCGATAGTTGACGACTCTGATTTTGATAAATTAAAGCAAGAAATTATTAACTTAGAAAAAAAACATAATTTTTTAAATCATAAAGACTCTCCATCTAATTCAGTGGGTTTTAAACCCTCTAAAATTTTTAAGAAAGTAAAACATAAAACAGCTATGCTGTCCTTGGGAAATGCATTTGGCGAGGAAGATCTTATGAATTTTGAAAAAAAAATTTTAAATTTTCTAAATAATGAGCCTGGAATAAATATTGAGTACAGTGCTGAGCCTAAAATTGATGGCATATCTGCATCTTTATTATTCAAGGATGGAAAATTTGTTACAGGTTTATCAAGAGGTGATGGAAAAGAGGGTGAGGATATCACAGAAAATTTAAAAACAATAAAAGATATACCGCATGAGATTAAATTAAAAAGTTTTCCTAAGGAAATAGATATTAGAGGTGAGGTGTTTATTCAAAATAGTGATTTTAAAGATTTAAGAAACAAATTTGCAAATCCAAGAAATGCTGCATCTGGCTCTTTAAGACAAAAAGATCCTAAAGAAACACAAAAAATTCCACTTAAATTTATTGCATATACATATGGTTATCAAAATGGCTTACAAGTGTCCTCTCAAGAAGACTACTTAAAAAAATTGAAAGAGTGGGGCTTTAAAACAAATCCTTTAAATAAAAAAATAAAAACAATAAAAGATTTAATTAAAAATTATAATGAAATCGAAAAAAAAAGAGATCTTATAGATTTTGATATTGATGGAATTGTTTATAAGGTAAATGATTTTGGATTACAAAAAAGATTAGGAAATGTTGCCAATGCTCCAAGATGGGCTATTGCGCATAAATTTTCTGCTAATAGTAGTATCTCAAAAATTGAGAATATTGAAATTCAAATTGGCAGAACTGGTGCATTAACACCTGTAGCAAAAATAAAACCAGTTAATATTGGAGGTGTTGTTGTTTCAAATGCTACTTTGCATAATGAGGAAGAGATAAATCGAAAAGATATAAGAATTGGAGATACAGTTTTAATTGAAAGAGCTGGAGATGTTATACCTCATGTAATTTCCGTTGACTTGAAGTTAAGAAATAAAAATTCAAAAAGATTTAATTTTCCAAAAAATTGTCCATTTTGTGGTTCAAAAACTGTAAAAGATTTTAATTTTACAACAAAAAAAGAAGATGCTGTAAGAAGATGTTCAAGTGAAGGTTATGAATGTGAAAAAATGGCTATAGAAAAGATTAAACATTTTGTTTCTAAAGAAGCCTTTAATATTGATGGTTTTGGAAAAAAAATTGTTGAAAATTTTTGGAATTTAAATTTAATAAAATTTCCACAAGATATATTTAAACTTGATTATATAAAAATAGAAAGTTTAGATGGATGGGGAAAGCAATCAGTTGCAAATTTAAAATATTCAATTAATCAAAAAAAAACAATTTCTTTTGAAAAGTTTATTTATGCATTAGGCATTAGACATATAGGTTTAGAAAATGCTAAAATTTTATCAAAAAATTTAAAATCATTAAAAAACTTTATCTCATTATCCAAAAAAAATAATTTTGATAATTTAATCAATATTGATGGCATAGGCGAGACTCAGATCAATTCTATGAAGAATTTTTTTAAAAATAGTACAAATTTACAGGTCTTGCAGAACCTTGAAAAAATACTAATTGTAAAAAATACTGAAAATCAAAAAAAAGATGGCATATTAAATAATAAAACATTCATGTTCACTGGTAAGCTTTTAAATATGAGTCGGTCTGAAGCAAAATCTCTAATAGAACAAAATTCGGGATCAATAGTTAGCAATGTAACAAAAAGACTTGATTATTTAATAGTTGGAGAAAAACCAACAAACAAAAAAATTGATACTGCAAAAAGCCTAAACGTAAAAATTTTAGACCAGTCCTCTTGGTTGAAAATGCTTAAATGAGTCTAGCTAACCATCTTTTTTCATTTTTGTTAAGAAATGGTGATAATTTTGAATAAACTTCTAAATGATATTTAAAAATATAGCTTTTCTCTTTCTTAGTTAAAAGTTTGTGATTGATTAAATCTTTTTCAAGTGGTGCTAGAGTTAAATTTTTGAAGAATAGTTTACCTTGAATTTTGTTCGCATAGACTAAATTTTCAATGCGTATTCCAAATTTATCCTTTTTATAATATCCGGGCTCATTACTTAAAATCATTCCATTTTGAATTTTAACTTTATTATTCTTTGAAATAGCTTGTGGACCTTCATGAACATTTAAGAAATAACCTACTCCATGCCCAGTTCCATGGGCGTAATCCATATTTTTTTTTTTAAGAAATTTTCTTGCTTCAATATCAATTAATTTTCCAGTTTTTTTTTTATTTAAATCAGCTTGAGCAACTGCGATGTGTCCTTTTAAAACATTTGTATAAATATTTTTTATGTATTTTTTTGGATTTGAAAAGCAAATTGTTCTTGTAACATCTGTTGTTCCGAATTTATATTGTCCACCAGAATCACATAAAAAAATTTCATTTTTTTTTAAAGGTTTAGTATTATTTTTAGTTGCTCTATAATGAACAATCGCTCCGTTTTTTCCACTGCCTGCTATTGTTTTAAAACTTGGAAACAAATATTTTGAATTCATTTTTCTAAATTTTTCCAATTTATTTTGAGCATCAACTTCTGTCATATCTAATTTTTTTTTATTTTTTATCCAAAAAATAAATTTTGTTAATGCAACCCCATCAATAATGTGAGTACTTATCATATTTTTAATTTCAGTCTTATTTTTGATTGATTTAAATAAATAGACTGGATCTTCTTTTTTTATTAACCTAAATCTTTTTTTTAATATTTCCTCAAAATGCACAGAGCAAGTTTTTTCATCAATTAAAATGTTTCCTCTTTTTAAACGGTGCAATAATGAAGAAATGTTTTTTGGATCAATTATTTGACTTTTCTTAAATCTTTTTGCTTTAATTAGATTTTTTAATTTATCTTTTTCAACAATTAAATAAATATTTTTTTTTTTATTTATAACAAGATAGCAGTTCGGTATTGGACTAGTTGGGTTATCATGTCCTCTTATATTTAATAACCATGCAATATTTTCTGGTGCAGTGATAAATAAATAATCACACTTTTTCTTTTTTAAATATGAACAGACTCTAGAAATTTTTTGCAGGTGACTTTCACCAGTAGTTTCTTTGTTTAAAGTATAAAAAGGAATATTTTCCTTACTATTAAATTTATAGATTTTATCAATTAAATTTTTATTGATTGAAGTTACTTTGTTATACTTTAAAAAAAACCTCTTAATTTGATTTGAAGTAAATAATGATGGGTCAATCCCCAGATTTAAATTTTTAAATATTTTGGTGTTTATAATTTTTTTATAATCTAAAATCCTGAAGTTCTTACCACTTTCAATTTTTGCTTGAATTGAATATCTTCCATCAACAAATAAAAAACTTTTTTTTTTTAAAATTACTGCGTATCCGGCTGAACCGGTAAAATTAGATATAATTTTAAGTCTATCTCTATCCGAGTATTCTGAGAAAAATTCATCATTTTTTGGAACAACATAACCATCAATATTATACTTAATAAATTGATCTCTTAATTTATCTAATCTGTTTATAGTCATTTAATTCTTTTTTGATATCTAATCCAACCCGGACTTCTTTTAGGATCATCATCTAATTCAATATCTTGATTGAACTCAAATTCATCAAATGTATCGTTATTATCGTCAAAATATGAATTTTTTTCTAAATTATTTTCAGGAAGCTCATCAATAAATCTTGAAGCCATGCTATCTATCCAATCTCCTTGATAAAATCTGTTCATTGAGAAAGAAATAATCGCATTTCTTTTTGCTCTTGTGATTCCTACATAAGCCAATCTTCTTTCCTCTTCTAATCCATTATGTCCCTTTTCTTCAATTGATTTTTGATGAGGGAATAAACCCTCTTCCCATCCAGGTAAAAAAACTACGTCAAACTCTAAACCTTTAGCCGCATGCATTGTCATCATATTAATTTTTTCACCTTCCCAATCTTGATCAATTGAAGTAGCGAGAGATACATGGTCTAAAAAACTTTCTAGATTATCAAATTCTTTCATTGCACTTAGTAATTCTTTTATATTTTCTATCCGATTTTCGTTTTCTAGATCTTTTTTGTTTTTTAACATGGAGGAGTATCCAGACTCATCTAAAAGTATCTGTAATAATTTGACATGATTAAATTTTTTAATTTTTAAATCATTTCTCCATTTTGAAATTAAATCTAAAAATATACTTAAACTTATTTTTGCTTTAGGTTTTATCAAATTTTTTTCTATCATTTTTCTTGATGAGTATTCCAAACTGACTTTATTTTCTTTTGAGTATTCATGAATAATTTTAATCGTACTGTCACCAATTGACCTTTTGGGATTATTAACTATTCTTTCAAAGGCTAAATCATCCTTTTCTTGATAAATTAATCTCAAGTATGCAACGCAGTCTTTAATTTCAGCTCTTTCATAAAATTTAATTCCTCCTAAAATTCGGTAGGGCATTCCAATCTTTAAAAATCTTTCTTCAAATTCTCTAGTTTGAAAAATCGCTCTTACCAAAATCGCAATATTGTTTAATGAGTATTTTTTTTTTATTTTTTCTACTTCATCCGAAACTCCTATTGCCTCATCTTTTCCATTTTTAAAACAGTTTAATTTTATTAAATCACCTTCTTCCTTTGTTGACTTTAAGGTCTTTCCTACTCTATTTTGATTATTGGATATTAAAGAGGATGCCACTGACAAGATATTTTTAGAGGATCTGTAATTTTGTTCTAATCTTATTACTTTGGTGTCTTGATAAATTTTATCAAATTCTAAAAAATTTTTTATTTCAGCTCCCCTCCAACTATAAATTGATTGATCATCATCACCAACACAACATATATTTTTATTTTTTTCCGCTAACAAATTTAACCATTGACTTTGTATATAATTCGTATCTTGATACTCATCTACAAGTATATATTTGAAATTTTTTGAATAAATTTTTTTAATATCTTCATTTCTTTCTAAAATTTTAACAGAGTGTAAAATTAAATCTCCAAAGTCGCATGCATTTAATTCTATTAACTTCTGTTGATAAATTTTATAAACTGGTAAAATTGTCTTTTCGTAAATCTCTTTTGGGTCAACCTTCACTTCACTGGGATATAATCCTTTATTTTTCCATTTATCGATTATGGCAATAATATACCTAGGGGCAATTTGTTTAATATCAATGTTTTCTGCCTTACAAATATTTTTGATTAATCTGATTTGATCATCAGTATCAACAATCGTGAAGTTTGAATTTAGATTAACTGCTGAAGCGTGTTTTCTTAATAATTTCGCACAAATTGAGTGAAATGTACCAAGCCAAGATAAACCAACTGCTGACGAACCAAGAATTTTGCTCACTCTATCTTGCATTTCTTTTGCAGCTTTGTTTGTGAAAGTAACCGCAAGAATTTGATTTGGAAAGGCTTTCTTATTTTTAATTATATGAGCGATTCTGCTTGTTAAAACCTTTGTTTTTCCAGATCCAGCTCCAGCAACAATCAATAGTGGTCCATCTAAAGATATTACAGCTTGTTTTTGAGCTTCATTCAAATTTTTTAAATAATCAGAGTTTACCATTTAAATATTTTAATTATAAGTTTGAACAATTTATGTTTAATTTAAATTATTACAAAAAAAAATCTCGAAAATTACTAATATCAATTAATAAAATTATAGAAAGATTTTTTATAGAATTAGGAAGATCTAAACATCAAAAAACCAAACGCGCACCTATAGCAAAAAAATTAATAGATTTAGACCAGAGGTTTGAAAGTTTTTTTAACAAATTTAAAGAATTTAAGAAATACAATCAGAGCAAGAAAAAATTAGGTTTTTTTGAAAATAAGACAGTTTTATCAATAACAATAATTTTTCTGTTATTTTTAAGTTATTTCTCCATGCCAGTCTTTTACAATGAAGCAGAAACTAAAACTTTTTTAAAAAATCAGATTAATAAAAGCTATGAAATAGAAATTAAATTTAATGAAAAAGTAAAATACGGTTTACTCCCAAAACCATATTTTTACACAAAAAATTTAGACATAATTTATGATGATAAGATTTTAGGAAATTCTAGCTATGCTAAATTTTATATTTCTTTCAATAATTTTTTTTCATTTGAAAAATTAAATATTAAAGATGTAATATTTAAAGACACTGAATTTAATGTTAATGCTAGTAATATAAATTTTTTCAAAAAAACTTTACAAAAGTCTGGAAAACAAGATAATTTTTTATTCAAAAAATTAAAGCTTTTTTATAAAGATCAAGATGACGAATTATTATTTTTATCTAAAGTAGATAACCTGAAATTTTTCTATGACGATAAAAATAATTTTCAGAAAGTAAAGACGATATTTGAGATTTTTAATATTCCTTTTAGATTAGATGTTTTAAAAGATATATCAAATCAGAATAAAAATATAAAATTACTATCAAAAAAAATTCGCTTAGATTTAGAAAGCTCAATTGAGTATGATGATTCTGAAATTAGCGGTTTTTTAAACATTGATTTATTTAATAAAAGTAATTCTTTTAACTATGTTATTAAAGATGAAAAATTAAATTTCCTATCAAAAGATAAAAATTTTAGTGGAGGTTTTAACTTTAAACCTTTTTATTTTTTTAGCAATTTAAGTTTTGATTATATAAGTCAAAAAAAGATATTTCAAAGCGAGTCTTTGATTTTAGATGTACTTGATTCAGAATTACTAAATAATCCTAATCTGAGTGCTATTATAAATATTGATGTAGATAAAATTGATAAGTTTGAATATTTAACCGATTTCATTCTAGAAATTAAATTTGATAATGGTAAAATTTTTATGAGTAATTTCGATGTTCAATGGAATCAAGCAGTTACTATTAAATCCAGTGATATTGAATTTGCAAATGACAAAAACGGAAAAAAATTTATTGGAGAAATCTTATTTGATTTTAAAGATGTAGAAAAGTTTTTTAGATATTTTCAGATTAAAAGAAATTACAGAAATGTTTTTGATGAAATAAAAGCTGATTTTGTCTATGATTTCACTCAAGATAGATTGATTTTAAATAATATTAGAATTGACAATAAGTCAAATCAAACTCTTGAAAATTTTTTAGAGAAACATAATAATAAAAATAAAAATTTATTTAATAAAGTAATTTTTAGAAACTTTGTTAAAGATTTTTTCCAAACTTATGCTGGATAAATCATTTTTTTTGGATTAACGATTCTGTCATAATTTTTTTCGCTAATCAATTTTGATTTTAAAGCTTCGTATTTAAGAGTTGTTTTATTTTTCAAGGCTAGTTTCGCAATTTTTGCAGAATTATCATATCCGATATGTGGAGCTAATGCTGTTACTAACATTAAAGAATTATCCAAGTACTCTTTTATCTTTAATTTATCTGCTTTAAGTCCTTTTACACAATAAAGTGAAAAGTTTTTTATGCTATCAGCTAATAAATTAATTGATTGCAAGATATTATGTGCAATTAGGGGCTTAAATACATTAAGCTCAAAATGTCCATGCGATCCTGCCATTGTAATTCCATTGTGATTGCCAATCACTTTTACGCAAACCATTGTTACTGCCTCTGACTGAGTGGGATTAACCTTTCCAGGCATAATTGATGATCCGGGTTCGTTAGCTGGTAAAATAAGTTCTCCATATCCAGCTCTTGGACCAGAGCCTAAAAATCTAATGTCATTGGCAATTTTCATCAAACTCACTGCAGTAGTATTCAAAGTACCTGAAAAATTAACAATTTCATCATGTGCTGCAAGCGCTGCAAATTTATTTCTTGTAGGTTTGAATGGCAACTTAGTTATTTTTTTTATCTCATTTACGATTTTTTTATCAAAATTTTTTTTACTATTTATTCCAGTGCCAACAGCTGTACCACCTTGAGCAAGAGAATAAATTTCGTTTAAAGCATTTTTAATTCTATAAATACAATCCTCAATTTGAGATTGATATCCAGAAAATTCTTGACCTAAAGAAAGTGGGGTTGCGTCTTGAAGATGTGTTCTTCCAATCTTAATGATGTTTTTGAATTTTAAAATTTTTTTTTTAAGTTCTTTATTTAGCAAAATTAAAGAGGGTAGTAATTTATTTTTGGTTTCCATTGCTATAGCAATATGCATTGCTGTTGGAAAAACATCGTTAGTTGATTGAGATTTATTAACATGGTCATTGGGATGTACAGGTTTTTTTGAACCTTTCTTTCCACCTAATTTTTCTATAGCTCTATTAGCTATTACTTCATTAACATTCATATTTGTTTGTGTTCCAGAGCCAGTCTGCCATACTTTTAGCGGAAAGT
The DNA here is from genome assembly GCA_902625035.1 of uncultured Pelagibacteraceae bacterium. GTDB lineage: Bacteria > Pseudomonadota > Alphaproteobacteria > Pelagibacterales > Pelagibacteraceae > Pelagibacter. Next base: position 46,274 of record CACNZK010000009.1, on the reverse strand, counting down.
GTTCATCAAGTTTTCCTGCAATAATTTCATTGCTTGCTGCAATTATCGCTCTTGAGATTTTGGGTGAAATTTGTTTTTCTTTTTGATGAACTTTTGCAGCAGCTTTTTTAATTATAGCAATAGATTTTATAAGAATTGGTCTAACTAAAAAATCTCCAATATCAAAATATTTTTTTGATCTTTGTGTCGAGGCACCCCAATATTTATCATTAGGCACATTTATTGATCCTATACTGTCAAATTCTTTGCGAAATTTCATTGATAATACTTCATTATGTATATATTAAAATTAAGTTAACTAATAGGAGCAAAATGACAAATTTTGAAAAAGTAGGTACTTTTATGAAAACTTTTGGCCAAGACGTTAAACAGAGTTCCTCATTTAGCACTAATAAGATAAATGAACTAAGAGTAAGTCTTATTAAAGAAGAACTTGATGAATTAATAGAAGCAATGAATAAAAAAGATTTAGTTGAAGTAGCTGATGCATTAACGGATATTCTTTACGTGACATATGGTGCAGGACACGCATTTGGTATAAATCTTGATGAATGTTTTGAAGAGGTTCAAAATTCAAATATGAGCAAATTAGACATTAATGGAAAACCTATTTATAATGACAAAGGTAAAGTAATGAAAGGTCCTAATTATTTTAAACCAGATTTAAGTAAATTTATAAAATAGTTTTAAATAATAAAAAGGGGCGTTCTGTTGCCAGGTGCCCCGAACCCCGTTTACTTAATTAACTATGTTAATTAAGCAGCAAGTGCGTAACTTTCGTTAGCAATTATAAATTAGCCCTTTACGGAGGAACAATTCCGAACGAAAGAATAGCCTTTAGTCACTCGTCGAATCTAGTTCACCCCCATAAGTTGTAAATGGTGGAGGTGGTGGGTACTGCCCCCACGTCCGCAATGGTTATTACGAAATTCGTTTATCGTCATAGTTGGAAATCCAACTTTATTAATATAAAAGTAATTGCAAGAGATTCAATAACAATCATGAAATTAACAAAAGAGCAGATAGCAGACATAAAAAATCAGCAATCACAAAGTAATTCGACAAAAAGAGTTACCTCACCAGAATTGGAAAAAATTCTTTATGAGGCTCTTCCGGCTCTTGATCATGGTTTTGTAAGAGTTGTTGATTATATGGGAGATGATACTTCAATTGTTCAGTCAGCCAGAGTTTCTTATGGCAAAGGAACCAAACAAGTCTCTACAGACGCTGGCTTAATTAAATACTTAATGCGCCATTGGCATAGTACTCCGTTTGAAATGTGTGAGATTAAATATCATATCAAGTTACCAATTTTTATTGCTCGACAATGGATTAGACACAGAACTGCAAATGTAAATGAATATTCAGCAAGATATTCTATTTTGGATAAAGAATTTTATTTGCCATCGAAAGAAAATCTTGCAGCTCAATCAATATCTAATAGACAAGGAAGAGGAGATGTTCTTGAGGGAGATCAAGCAAATGAAGTTTTAGAACTTTTGAAAAATGATGCAGAAAGAACATATGCAAATTATGAAATGATGCTTAATGAAAGATATGATGGATCTACTATTGACAATAATAAAAAAGGATTAGCAAGAGAGCTTGCAAGAATGAATTTGACATTAAACACTTATACTCAATGGTATTGGAAAACAGATTTATTAAATCTTATGAATTTTTTAAGATTAAGAGCAGATCATCATGCTCAATATGAAATTAGAGTTTATGCAGATATAATGTTAGATACACTCAAAAAATGGGTTCCAATAACCTATGAAGCTTTTATGGATTATAGAGTTGGAGGAACTGAAGTTTCTGCTAAAGGAAAAGTAATTATCCAAAAACTGATAAAAGGTGAAAATATTTCTATGGAAGACACTGGTTTGTCTAAAAGAGAATGGAATGAACTAATGGAAGCTTTTGATCTTAAAGATAAATTGATTTAATCTTATTTGCAAAATCTATATAAATTTTTGATATTTGGTTATTTGGATCCTCTTCAACAATCGGTTTTCCTTTATCACCTGATTTTCCTACTTCAGAATTAATTGGAATTTCTCCTAAGAATTCTTTATTAAACTCCTGTGCAGTATTTTTAACTCCACCCTCTCCAAAAATTTTGTATTTTTTATTATCATCTCCAATAAAGTAACTCATGTTATCAACCAATCCTAAAATTTTTACACCAAGTTTATCAAACATCTTAATTCCTCTTTTTACGTCCAATAGAGCAACCTCCTGTGGAGTTGAAACTATGATTGCTCCATCCATTTTTATTTCTTGAGAAAAGGTGAGTTGGGTATCGCCAGTTCCAGGAGGCATATCAACAATTATAAAATCTAAATCTTTCCAATTAACTTTTTGTGTAAAAGTTCTAATTGCGCTAGTCACCATTGGTCCTCGCCAAATCATAGGTGTTTGTTGATCAGTTAAGAAACCAATAGACATACACTGAATATCATATTTAATTACAGGATCTAATTTTTGCCCATCACTTTTGGGTTTTTCCTCAATTCCCAACATTTTAGGAATTGAGGGACCATAAATATCTGCATCCAATAAACCAACTTTACATCCAATCTTTTTTAAAGCTAATGCTAAGTTAGTAGCAAAAGTAGATTTTCCAACACCACCTTTCGCACTGGATATAGCAATTGTAAACTTAGTGCCTTTAATTGGATTTTTCTCAGGTAGTTTTCTACCCATTTTTGCTCTCATTGCGTCACTTAATTCTGGTTTTTCCTTTGGCATATTTGGATCTTAACTTGTTTTTCCACATAAAGACATTATATAGATTGCCATATGTCAGATGGTTTTAAACAAAGCGGTGGAAGTCCTTGGGGAACCCCCCCGGGAGGAAGCGGAGGCGGAGGTGGAAACGGCTCTGGTCGAGGCCCAACTCCACCAGATATAGATAAAATTATAAGAGAGTTTCAAGAAAAAATTAAAAAATTTTTACCTGGAGGAAGTTCTTCGGGCGGTAAGCAAGCGATTTTAGTTTTAATGATTTTAGGCTTTGTTTGGTTAGCTAGCGGACTTTATAGAGTTTTACCAGATGAACAAGGTGTAGTTTTAAGATTTGGAAAATTTGTAAAAACAACCCAGCCAGGATTAAATTATCATATTCCTTTTCCTGTAGAGTCTGTACTTACTCCAAAAGTGACAAAAGTTAATAGAATTGATATTGGTTTTAGATCTGAGAGAGATAGTGGTTTTACATCTCAAGGTGGAGTGGCAGATGTTCCCCAAGAAAGTTTGATGTTAACGGGAGATGAAAATATTGTTAATATAGATTTTTCAGTTTTCTGGGTAATTAAAGATGCAGGAAATTTTTTATTCAAAATCCAAGATCCAGAGGGAACAGTAAAAGCAGCAGCAGAAACTGCTATGAGAGAAGTAATAGCGAGATCAGATATTCAACCAATTTTAACTGAGGGAAGATCAGTTATAGAAACAGACACACAACTTATTATTCAAAAGATTTTAGATGAATACACTAGCGGTATTCAGATTACACAAGTTCAAACACAAAAAGCCGATCCACCTGATCAAGTAATTGACGCGTTTAGAGATGTACAGGCTGCAAGAGCTGATATGGAAAGATCTAAAAATGAAGCCGAAGCTTATGCGAATGATGTTATCCCAAGAGCTCGTGGGGAAGCAGAAAAAATTTTACAAGCTGCTGAAGCTTACAAAAAAGAAGTTGTAGCCAAAGCAGAGGGTGAAGCCAGCAGATTTTTAGCTATCTATAATGAATATAAAAATGCAAAATCTGTAACACAAGAAAGAATGTATTTAGAAACAATGGAAAAAGTTTTAGCTGATATTGATAAAGTTATAATTGAAAAAAATGCAGGCTCAGGTGTTGTGCCTTATTTACCTTTACCTGAATTGCAAAAAAAGAAGGTGACAAACTAATATGAACGCTGGAAAAATTACAGCTGGAATTATTGTTGCTTTAGCGGCGATTGCATTCTTCTCAATTTTTATAGTTAAAGAAGTTAATCAAGCAATCGTTCTACAATTTGGTGATCCAAAAAGAATAATTTTAAAACCTGGATTAAACTTTAAATTACCTTTTATTCAAAACGTCGTATTTTTAGACAAAAGAATACTTAATTTAGATACACCTCCAGAGGAAGTAATTGCATCTGATCAAAAAAGATTAATAGTAGATGCCTTTGCTAGATTTCAAATAGTTGATCCACTTAAGTTCTATATTTCAGTTGGAAACGAGAGAGTGGCAAGATCAAGGTTAGCTACCATTATAAACTCAAGAATCAGGAACGTTCTTGGACAGCAAGAACTTCAAACACTTCTTTCAGAGGACAGAACAAAACAAATGGCTTTAATTCAAGAGGGTGTAAATAATGAGGCTGAAAACTTTGGTATAAAAATTGTAGATGTAAGAATTAAGAGAGCAGATCTTCCCCAAGCAAACAGTGATGCAATTTTTAGAAGAATGCAAACTGAAAGGGAGAGGGAAGCAAAAGAGTTCAGAGCAAGAGGAGCTGAAATGGCGGTTACCATTACATCGACTGCTGACAAAGAAGTTACAGTAATTTTAGCTGAGGCCCAAAAGAAATCAGAGATTATGAAAGGTGAAGGAGACGGAAAAAGAAATAATATATTTGCCGCTGCATTTGGACAAGATCCAGAATTTTTTGCATTTTATAGAGCTATGCAAGCTTATGAAAAAGCATTGATAGGTGGTGAGACATCTCTAATTTTATCTCCGGATAGTGAATTCTTTAAATTTTTTGGAAATATAAAACCTCAAACAGAGTAAGATTTAATGAAAGAATTGATCATAGCATTTGGTCTATTCTTATTTATTGAAGGAATTCTATATGCCTTATTTCCATCAAAAATGAAGAATATGTTAAAAAAGTTGGATCTGATTAAAGAAGGTCAATTACGTGTTGGTGGACTAATATTTGCTTTAATAGGATTTATAATTATTTATTACTCAAAAAGTTAAAATGACAAAGATTAGAACAATTTTTCTCTCTCTAATATTGATATTTAATTTCTCAGGAATATCTAATTCTCAAAATATTCCAAATTCTTTTGCAGATTTAGCAGAAAAATTAATGCCCTCAGTCGTGAATATTTCAACAACACAAACTGTAGTCGAGAGAAGCAATCCTTTCCCAAATTTTCAATTCCCTCCAGGATCACCGTTTGGTGATATGTTCAAAGAGTTTGGAACACCTCAAGAAAGACAATCCTCAGCACTTGGTTCAGGATTTATTATTGATGCAGATGGAATTGTAGTAACAAATAATCACGTAATTGATGGAGCAGAAGACATCATAGTTCAGGTAAACGGAGAAAAAAAATTTAAAGCAAAGGTTATTGGAGCAGATCCTCTTTCAGATATTGCAGTTTTAAAAATTGAATCAAAAAAAAAATTTTTGCCAGTAGAATTTGGTGACTCAGATAAAGCAAGAATAGGAGATTGGGTAATAGCTATTGGTAATCCTTTTGGGTTAGGTGGCACAGTCACTTCAGGAATAATTTCTGCAAGAAATCGATCAATTGGATTATCAAGATATGAAGATTATATTCAAACAGATGCTTCTATCAATTCAGGAAACTCGGGTGGTCCTTTATTCGATATGAATGGTGACGTGATTGGAATTAATACTGCTATTCTTGGTAGAAGTGGTAACGTTGGAATAGGTTTTTCGATACCATCAAATAGTGCAAAGATTGTAATTGATCAACTCATTAAATTTGGAGAAACTAAAAGAGGATGGCTTGGGGTTAGAATTCAAGATGTAACTAAAGAAATTGCAGAAGTTGAAAAGTTAGATGAACCAAGAGGAGCTTTAGTTGCAAGCGTTGCACCAAACAGTCCTTCGGAAAAAGCTGGTGTTAAAAGTGGAGACATTATTTTGGAATTTAATGGAGAAAAAATAAAGCAGATGAAAGAACTACCAATGATTGTTGCAAGAACAGAAGTAGGGAAGAAAGTAAAAGTCAAAATCTGGAGAAATAAAAAAGAAATTACCAAAACAATTACGCTTGGAAGACTAGAGACATCAGAAGATTTTAAAATTTCAGAAAAAAAAGAAGAATTACCCAAGGAAACTTTAATTGAAAGTCTTAAAATAAAAGTTAGAAAACTTTCTGATCAAGATATTAAATCAAGAAATTTACCAAACCAAACTAATGGTTTAGTTATTGCAAGTATTGAAAAAGATAGTCCTTTAAATGGTTCGATTGAAGTAAATAGCATTATTATAGAAGCTCAAAAGAAAAAAATAAGATCTATTGGGGATTTAAATCAAGTACTTAAACAAGTTTTAAATAGTAATCAGAAGACTATTTTACTTGTGATTTATAATAGCCAAAATCAAAAAAGATATATAGGTATTAAATTAGATTAATTTATGGATTTTAAATCCAAAATTATTTTAATTTATGGACCTACTGCTTCTGGAAAATCTCAATTTGCAATTAAACTAGCAAAAAAAATTTCAGGTGAAATTATAAATGCTGATAGCATGCAAGTTTATAAAGAATTTAAAGTTTTAACAGCTAGGCCTTTTAAAAAAGATTATCAAAACATCAAACATCATTTATATGGATTTCAAAATGCTAAAAAAAATTTTTCTACAGGAGATTGGCTTAAATTGGCAAATCAAAAAATTTTGCAATGCCGAAAAATAAAAAAAATTCCTATTTTAGTAGGAGGTACTGGCCTGTATTTTAAAGCCTTAACAGACGGTTTGGTCAATATTCCAAAAATTCCTAATAACTTTAGAAACAAAGTAAGAAATTTACATAAAAGAATAGGACAAAAAAATTTTTTTCAAAAACTACTTCAAATAGATCCATTAATTAAAGACCAAATTAATTCTTTAGATACACAAAGATCTATAAGAGCATATGAAATTAAATCATTTACAAAAAAATCTATGATTAGCTGGTTTAAAAACACTAAGTCAGATTATAGTCATAATGACTTTTTCAAAATTTGTATTGATTTTCCAAGGAAAGATTTAATAGAGAGAATAAATCAGAGATCTGAGAATATGATTAAACTAGGTGCAATTTTAGAAGTTAAAAAATTTATAAATTTGAGAGTTCCAAAAAATAAAAGCCTCAGTAAAGCAATTGGAATTAGTGAGATTAAGCAATATCTTCAAAAAAAAATCCAAACAGAACAATTAATTGATAAAATATCAATAAAGACTAGGCAATATGCTAAAAGACAGAGCACCTGGGCTCGAGGACATATGAAAGATTGGAATAAAATTAATCCAGCAGGTTTAGGTAAGCTCTTAAAAAAAATTTAGATATTCTCTACTTAGTCTTGACCAATTAGCACAACTTCAGCTAGATTGCTTGAATGTCTAAATTATATACCGGTGCAGAAATTGTATTTAAATGTCTTGAAGATCAAGAGGTTGAATATATTTTTGGTTATCCAGGTGGAGCAGTTTTGCCAATTTATGATGAACTTAAAAATCATTCATCGATTAAACATATACTTGTAAGACATGAACAAGGAGCAGGTCATGCAGCAGAGGGATATGCTAGATCTTCAGGTAAGCCTGGAGTAGTTTTAGTAACATCTGGACCAGGTGCAACCAATGTTGTTACGGCACTAACCGATGCTTACATGGACTCAGTTCCATTAGTTTGTATTTCTGGCCAAGTACCAACTCATTTGATTGGCACAGATGCATTTCAAGAATGTGACACGACAGGAATTACAAGACCTTGCACAAAACACAATTGGTTAGTTAAAGATATAAAAGATTTATCAAAAGTTATGCATGAGGCTTTCAAAGTTGCAACAACTGGGAGACCTGGACCTGTGTTAATTGATATTCCTAAAGATATACAATTCGCAAAAACTAATTATGCAAAATTTAAAAGAGAAAAAAAATTAAACGGAAAAATACATAATAAATTTTCTGAAAATGAAATTAATCAATTAATTGATTTGATTTCAAAAGCAAAAAAACCAGTTGTATATACTGGTGGTGGAGTAATAAATTCTGGTCCTCAGGCTAGTGAAACTTTAAAAGAGTTTGTAAGATTAATTGGTTTTCCAATCACATCAACTCTACAAGGGTTAGGCGCTTTTCCAGGAGATGATAATCAATTTATTGGAATGCTAGGCATGCATGGTACTTATGAAGCAAATAATGCAATGCACGATTGTGATTTGTTAATTAACATTGGTGCAAGATTTGATGATAGAATAACGGGTAAGATAGATGAGTTTTCACCAAAATCAAAAAAAGTTCACATCGATATTGATCCATCGTCTATAAATAAAATAATTAAAGTAGATCTTGCAATAGTTGGAGATGTTAATGAAGTAATAAAATCAGCTATTAAAAAGATAAATAAAAAACAAAATGGATTAAAAGATTCAAACAAGCAAAGAATTTCAAAATGGTGGGAACAAATTCAAAAATGGAGAACGAAAGACTCTTTAGGTTTCATCAATAGTGATAAAGAGATAAAACCCCAACATGCTGTAAAAAGATTATATGAGTTAACAAAAAATCAAGACACATTTATTACAACTGAGGTAGGTCAGCATCAAATGTGGGCTGCTCAACATTATAAATTTAATAAACCTAATAGATGGATGACATCAGGAGGTTTAGGAACTATGGGATACGGGCTTCCAGCGGCAGTAGGTGTTCAAATTGCTCATCCAGATAAACTTGTGATTGATATTGCAGGAGAAGCATCTGTACTAATGACGATGCAAGAAATGTCTACAGCAGTGCAGTATAATTTGCCCATAAAGATATTTATTTTAAATAATCAATACATGGGAATGGTCAGACAATGGCAAGAACTTCTTCATGAAAAAAACTATTCTGAAAGTTATTCTGAAGCTTTACCTGATTTTGTAAAATTAGCAGAGGCTTATGGATGCAAAGGTATCAAAGCTGATAATCCTTTAAATTTAGATGATAAAATTCAAGAGATGATTGATTATGAAGGCCCAGTAATATTTGATTGTCATGTAGATCCTAATGAAAATTGTTTTCCAATGATACCATCTGGAAAGCCTCATAATCAGATGATTTTAGGTCCAAATGACAAAGAGGAAAATAAAATTACTGGAAAAGGGAAATCATTAGTTTAATGCCTTCTCCAAAGTCAGCATACAGTATTCCCACTAAAAAAGGTAAATTAGATACTCATATATTTGTTGTTTGGGTCGATAATGAAGCAGGTGTATTAGCACGAGTAGTCGGATTATTTTCTGGTAGAGGATACAATATTGAGTCTTTAGCTGTTGCAGAAGTTGATGCAACAAAAAATATCTCAAGGATTACAATAGTAACAACTGGTACACCACAAGTTATCGATCAAATAAAACTTCAATTAAAGAAATTAGTTCCAGTCCATAAAGTAGCAGATTTTAAAAGAGAAGATAAAAAAGTTATCTTTAAAGAGATGGCATTACTCAAAATTGTTGCACAGAAAAAAAAGATAGAAAAGTGTCTAAAGGAATGTAAAAGATTTAACCCTGTAATTTTAGACAAAACAAGTAAATCAGTTGTTGTTCAAATAACTGCTTTAAGAAGAGAAATTGATAAAATGAGCAAAAAATTAAAACCCTTTGGTCTTACTAGCACTTCAAGGACTGGGGCGATAGCAATGACCAGAGGTGCTGAAACATTTAAATAAATTTATAAAGGAGAAAAAAAATGAAAATGTTCTATGAAAAAGACGCTGACGTAAATTTAATTAAAGATAAAAAAGTAGCGATTTTTGGTTATGGTAGTCAAGGTCATGCTCATGCTCTTAACTTAAAAGATAGCGGAGTAAAAGAAGTGGTCGTTGCATTAAGAGATGGTTCCTCAAGTAGGGCAAAAGCTGAGTCAAAAGGATTGAAAGTAATGAATTTATCAGACGCAGCAGAATGGGCAGATGTTTGTATGATTTTAACTCCTGATGAACTTCAAGCAACAATTTATAAGAATCATATAGAACAAAGAATAAAAGAGGGTACAAGTTTAGCTTTTGCTCATGGTTTAAATATCCATTATGATTTAATCAAAGCAAGAAAAGATTTAGATGTATTTATGGTTGCTCCTAAGGGGCCCGGACATCTTGTAAGAAGTGAATTTGAAAAAGGAGGTGGAGTACCTTGTTTGATGGCAGTTCATCAAGACGGCACAGGTAAAGCAAGAGATTTAGCTCTTTCGTATGCATCAGCTATCGGAGGGGGAAGATCTGGAATTATTGAAACAACCTTTAAAGATGAATGTGAAACAGATTTATTTGGAGAACAAACAGTGCTTTGTGGAGGACTTGTAGAATTAATTAAAAATGGTTATGAAACATTAGTTGAAGCAGGATATGAGCCAGAGATGGCATATTTTGAATGTTTGCATGAGGTAAAATTGATTGTTGATTTGATTTATGAAGGTGGAATTGCAAATATGAACTACTCAATTTCAAATACTGCAGAGTACGGTGAATATGTTTCAGGACCTAGAATTATAAATAAAGATGAGACTAAGAAAAGAATGAAAGAAGTATTAGATGATATTCAATCTGGAAAGTTTACCAAACAATGGATGGACGAGTGTAAAAATGGTCAGAAGAATTTTCTCAAGACCAGAGAGGAATTGGCAAAGCACTCAATAGAAACAGTTGGTACCAAACTAAGAGCTATGATGCCTTGGATTGGTAAGAAGAAATTAGTAGATAGCGATAAGAAGTAAAATATCGATTAAATTGGGTTAAAATAACTATTTTATTTTGCAATCTAAACGATAGGTTGTATATTTCGATCACCAAAAAATATTTATATGGCTGAGAAAGATAAAGTATTTATTTTCGATACAACTATGAGGGATGGTGAACAATCACCAGGAGCCTCTATGAGTGTTGAGGAAAAAATTCAGATATCAAGAGTTTTTGATGAAATGGGAATTGATATTATAGAGGCTGGTTTTCCAATATCATCTCCTGGCGACTTTGAAGCTGTAAGCGCAATCAGTAAAAGTGTAAAGAATTCAATTCCTTGTGGTTTAGCAAGGGCTACAAAAAAAGATATAGACGCTTGTCATGAATCTTTAAAATTTGCAAAAAGATTTCGTATCCACACATTTATTTCAACAAGCCCAGTTCATATGAAACATAAACTTAATATGACAGATGAACAAGTTTTAGGCGCCATCAAAGAAAGTGTTACTTATGCAAAAAAATTCACCGATGACGTTGAGTGGTCGTGTGAGGATGGCACAAGAACAAATTTAGAATTTATGTATAAAACAATAGAACTTGCAATTAAATGTGGTGCAACAACAATTAATATTCCTGATACAGTTGGCTATTCAATACCAGAGGAATTTGCGAGAACTATTACTTCAATAAAAAACAATGTACCAAATATTGATAAAGCTATTATTTCTGCACACTGTCATAACGATTTAGGTTTAGCAGTTGCCAATGCGTTGTCAGGTTTGTCAGCAGGAGTTAGACAGATTGAGTGTACGATAAATGGAATAGGTGAAAGAGCTGGTAACGCCGCACTTGAAGAAATTGTAATGGCTATAAAAACACGAGATGACTTATTACCTTATGAAACAGGAATTAAAACTGAACTAATTAGTAAAGCATCTAAGATTGTCTCTAATGCAACAGGTTTTCCTGTTCAATTTAATAAAGCAATTGTTGGAAAGAATGCTTTTGCTCATGAGTCAGGAATTCATCAGGACGGAATGTTAAAAAATAGAGAGACCTATGAAATAATGACACCAGAGAGTGTTGGTGTAAAAAAAACATCTTTAGTAATGGGGAAACATTCTGGACGTCACGCATTTAAAGATAAATTGAGTGATTTAGGATACGCTGACGTAACAGATGATGTCGTACAAGCAGCTTTTGGTAAATTTAAAATTTTAGCTGATAAGAAAAAACATATCTATGATGAAGATATTGTTGCATTAGTAGATGATAGCTTAATTATTGATAATAAGATAAATGCAATAAACTTAAAATCACTAAAAGTATTTGCCGGAACTGGCGAGCCACAAAGAGCTGACATGACTTTAGATGTTTTTGGAGAAGTTAAAAAAACTTCTCAAACTGGCGATGGCCCAGTTGATGCAATATTCAAATGTATTAAAGAACTTTATCCTCATGATGTAAAACTATCTCTTTACCAAGTTCATGCAGTTACAGAGGGAACTGATGCACAAGCTACAGTAAGTGTAAAGATAGAAGAAAATGAAAGAACTACAGTGGGTCAGTCAGCTGACACAGATACTCTAGTAGCATCAGCAAATGCGTATTTAAATGCTTTAAACAAAATGCTTATTAAGAGAGAGAAAAAATCTCTTTATAAAAACATAGAACCTAAAAAATTGAAGGAGAGTATATAATGGGAATATTTGACAGTGTTAAAAAAATATGGAGCCAGGACATGGCTATCGATCTTGGAACTGCGAATACATTAGTTGTAGTTAAAGGACAAGGTGTTGTTCTTAATGAGCCATCTGTTGTAGCAATTGTAGAGCAAACTGGAAAAAAACAAGTTTTAGCTGTAGGGGACGAGGCAAAAACAATGTTAGGAAGAACACCTGGAAATATTAGTGCAATTAGACCTTTAAGAGACGGAGTTATTGCTGATTTTATAGTCACTGAGGAAATGATCAAACATTTCATAAAAAAAGTTCATAAAGGCAGAACATTTGCTAATCCAAGAATATTAATTTGTGTACCCACTGGCTCTACTCCAGTTGAAAGAAAAGCAATTCAAGATAGTGCTTTGGCTGCAGGAGCTAGAAGAGTTCAATTAATTGAAGAACCCATAGCCGCAGCTATTGGTGCAGGTTTACCAATATCAGAAGCAACAGGATCAATGGTTGTTGATATTGGTGGCGGAACAAGTGAGATTGCTGTTATGTCATTAGGAGGTTTAGTTTATTCAAAATCTCTAAGAGTGGCTGGTGATGCTATGGATGGAGCTTTAGTTAATTATATGAGAAAAGAATATAACCTAATGATAGGAGACAGCACAGCTGAAAAAATTAAAAAGGAAATTGGTACCGCTATTCCATCAAATAATAATACTTATGCTGTGAAAGGTAGAGATTTAAGATCAGGAACTCCAAAAGAAGTAAATATTACTGAAGAAGATACTGCAGAGGCATTAGATGGTATTTTAAGAGAAATGGTCAATGGTATTAAAGATGCCCTTGAGGCTACACCACCAGAACTATCAGCAGACCTTGTTGATATGGGTTTAACTTTAACTGGAGGTGGAGCTTTATTAAAAAATATAGATAGAAGATTTTCTAAAGAAACAGGATTACCAGTGCACATTGCTGAGGATCCATTATCATGTGTTGCAATTGGGACTGGTAAAGCTCTGGATCAAGAACAAACGTTCTCTACGATGCTGACTGAATATTAAGAAAGATGGCTGAAAGCAGAGATGATTTTATAATAGCAATTAGATCTGCCTTTTTAAAAAAAAGCACTAAACAAAAATTTTCTTTATTAACTTTAGTTTTTTTCTCAGTTTTTATAATTGTTTTATCTAGTTTTAATCTCAAGGCAATAAATGTAACTAAGTCAGTTATAAAAGAAATTGTTTACAGGTCTTCTTTTATAGTTTCAATTCCAGAAAACTTTATTAAATCTTCTTATTTAAATCTAAATGAATATACAAACTATTATAAAGATTATAAATCAACTAAAGAAGAATTGGACCAATTAAAATCTGAGAATATTTCAACTAAAATAATTAAGAGTGAAAATGAAGAACTTAAAAGTCTTATTGACGGTTATACAATTACTTCAAATAAGATTTTAGCAAAAGTAATTGTTGATCACGAAAGTCCATTTTTAAGATCAATAATAATAAATAAAGGAAGTAAGGAAAAAATAAAAATAGGAACAAATATTTATGATCGAAGTTACCTTGTTGGAAGGGTTATAGAGGTGAATTATACGAATTCGAGAGTATTATTATTAAGTGATTTAAATTCAAATATACCTGTTTCTATAACACCTGGAAATGTTCAAGCAATCGTTGTTGGTAATGGAGATAAAAAAGGAGAAATAAAATATATCAAAAATGATCTAATAAACAAAATCGATGACAAAGGAATCGCATATACATCAGGGACTGGCTCAATATTCAAAAGTGGAATTCCTGTTGGAACAATTAATTTTAGAGATGAAAACGAAAAAATTTTAATCAACTTTTACAGTGATTTTACCCAATTAAAATATGTTTTTGCAGAGATTGAGGAGTTGATACCAACACCTGTTGAGACCGAGGATTATAATCAAAAAAAAATATCTTCTAATACTGAGCAAATAAAATTAGATTTAATAAGTGATGAATTACAAATTTTAGAGGATAGTAACACTAAATTTTTAGAGGAAAATAAAGAATTAAATAATTTAACTAACGAATTAAATAAACAAATTGAGATATTAAAAGCAGAAAATGATTTTCAAAAAAACGTTATTCAACAACATGATTTAGACCAAGAAGAGTTAGAATTTTTAAGATTAAATTTGATCTATAGCTCAAAGTGCCAATCAAAAAAACTTTTTAGTACTGGTTTTAAAGTAGGCACTCCAGAATACAAAGAATGCATAATGCGAAAAGGAAAGATAAGTGATTAGATTTCAAAAAAAAAATTTATTTTATAAGATATATACTTGGTTACCAATGTTGGCTTTATTCATATCTGTGTTTAATGAATTTGATTTAAATTATCTGAACATAGATTACTTTTCATTTAATTTTCCATATATATTAATCTTTTATTTTTCTCTCAAAGCATACCAGAGATTTGATTACCTTTTGGTTTTCATAGCAGGTTTAGTAAACGATACTGTTGTTGGTTTACCATTAGGTTTAAGTTCTTTGTCATATATATTGATTTGTATATTTGCTTCTTATCTAAGAAATATTACAATTAGCCCAAATCTAATAAAAGACTGGTTCTATTTTTTGTTTATAATCAGTTTAATTAACTCTATTAATTATTCAGTTTTATTTTTATTTTTTTCTTATGAATTGGATATTACTCTTTTTATTGTGAACAATTTTTTTACATTTTTATTTTATATCATATTTTCAATATTCTTTAAGAGGTATATAAAAAGTATAGATGATTAATATCAGTGACAGCGCAACTAAATTAAATTCTTTAAATCGAAGAATGTTTATTCTTGCTACAGCTAAAATCATAATTCTAGGTGGAATAGTTAGTAGATTATTTTTTTTACAAGTTAAAGAGAATAAAAAATATTTAACACTTTCTGATAAAAATAGAATTCGAGAGTGGAAATTGCCTCCAATCAGAGGTGAGTTCAAAGATTATTTTGGAAATACTATTGCTGGAAATTTTGAGGCCTATCAACTTCATATTATACCAGAAGAAGTAGAGGATTTTAGATATGTAATTTATCGAGTTAAAGAATTGCTACAGTTAAGTGAAAAACAATTTAAAAAAATTTTAAAAAAAAAGAATGAAATAAAACCTTGGGAGACACTTATCGTAGCAGATAATTTGAACTGGGAAAAATTTTCAAAAATAAACAATCACTTATATGATCTTAATGGAGTTAAACCGGTTATTTCAATATCAAGAGACTATCCATATAAAGAAAATTTTACTCATGTTCTGGGTTATGTCAGTCAGGCAAATGAAAATGATATTTTAACAAATGAAAATATAAAAGAAAAATTTGTACCTGGGTTGAAAGTTGGAAAAACAGGTTTAGAAAGATCATTTGAGAAGAGATTAATCGGATCAAATTCTGTAGAGAGATATGAAGTTAACGCCTACGGGAGAAGAATTAGTCAATTAGCATTCCAAAAAGGTAACCAGGGAGAAACAATCAAACTTACAATTGATACAAAAATTCAAGAACTTACTAATGAATTACTAAAAGAAAAAGCTGGATCTATATGCGTAATGGATATTTACACAGGTTCAATAATTGCAATGCATTCTGCTCCATCTTTCGATCCAAACTCGTTCGTATTTGGCATAAGTCAAGATGAGTGGCAACTGATAAGAAATAATCCAATGAAACCTTTAGTTAATAAATCATTATCAGGTAACTACTCGCCAGGATCCACGATAAAACCTATTGTTGCCTTGTCAGCTTTAGAAAATGAAATTATTAGCCCAGATTTTACAGTTCAGTGCAAAGGACACAAAAATCCATTAGAATTGTACGGACAAACTTATCATTGTTGGAAGAAAGAAGGGCACGGATTTGTAAATTTAAGAGAAGCAATGAAACAATCTTGTGATACATATTTTTATGAAGTCGCAAGACGATTAGGCGTAGATAGATTAAGTGTTACTGCTAAAAAATTCGGATTAGGAAAAAAAGTTTTTAAGAATATATTTGATAACGAAAAGAATGGATTAATTCCCAATACGGAATGGAAAAAAAATGCATTAGGAAGAAATTGGGTGCTTGGAGAGACAATAATCACTGGTATTGGTCAAGGATTTATTCAAACAACCCCAATTCAACTCTGCTTGATGACTGCACAAATTGCTAATGGAGGATATAAAATTTATCCAAAAATTGTGGCAAATGACGAAAATCAATATGAAGATAAGTTTAAACCATTATATAAAAAAGCCCGAAACATAAAAATTGTTCAAGATGCTATGTTTAGTTCAACAAATGAAGTGAGAGGAACTTCTTATAGATCTAGATTAGAAGATCCTAAATATCAATTTGCAGGAAAAACTGGAACCTCACAGGTGAAGAAAATAACTGAAAGGGATCGAGAGTTAGATCTTAAAACATTTCAAATTCCTTATGAGGAAAGAGATCATGCTTTATATGTTGCTTTTGGTCCTTATAAAAATCCAAGATACGCGCTTAGCATAATTATAGAACATGGTGGTTCTGGAGGAACTATTGCAGCTCCATTAGCAAAAGAATTATTTAAATTGATTGTTGATAGACACGAAATAAGAAAAAATTACGACAACAAAAAATATTTGGATATTTAATGTATCAGTACACAAGATTTGAAAATAGAAATAATATTTTTCAGAAAGTTGGAAATCTAGATTATGTACTTTTGACTTGTTTGCTAATTTTAGGATTTATTAGTCTTGCAACAATGTATTCAACTGATGGAGGAGAAATCTTATTTCACACAAGGAGTCACTTTATTAAATTTATAGTTTTCTTTTCAATGATGATTGTGATTTCATTTATAAATATAAAATTTTGGTTTTCTCTTGGTTATTTTTCATATGCAATCATTCTGGGGATGTTAGTTTGGACTGTAAATTTTGGTATTACAGCATCGGGATCAAAAAGGTGGATTGATTTATATTTTTTAAATCTCCAGCCATCTGAGTTGATGAAAATTTTTATCATTTTATGTTTAGCAAAATATTTTCATAGAATGAAGACACAATATGTAAATTCATTTTATGCAATTTGTTTTTCATTAATAATCATTTTCGTTCCAATGAGTTTAGTAATTATACAACCAGATTTAGGTACCTCATTATTGATTGCAATCAGCGGAATTGTTGTTTTGTGGTTTGCTGGATTAAACCATAAATATTTTTTTTATTCTTGTTTATTATCAATAATATCATTACCGATTATCATTTCATTTTTAAAACCTTATCAAAAGCTAAGAGTACTAACTTTTCTTAATCCAGATAGAGATCCCTTAGGTGCTGGTTATCAGATTATTCAATCTAAAATAGCTGTAGGATCAGGCGGTATTACTGGCAAAGGTTTTCTAAAAGGAACACAAAGTTATCTAGAATTTCTTCCAGAAAAACACACAGATTTTATATTTACACTTTACTCAGAGGAATTTGGTTTTATTGGATCAGTTTTATTACTTTTAATTTATGCGATTATAATTTACCGAGTTATAAGAATAGGTGCACTTTCAAGAAGCTATTTTGCAAAATTATTTTGTTATAGCTTTGGAACTTCGATTTTTATATATATTGTAATTAATATGAGTATGGTACTTGGTTTGCTCCCTATTGTAGGTTCGCCATTACCAATAATGTCATATGGCGGCTCATCGATGTTAGCTACCATGATAGGATTTGGAATAGTTATGAGTGCAAAAACTCATAGTCAACAATCTATTGCATAAGTATAATTTGTCGCTTAATCTTAATTAGTATTTCATTATATAATCTCCTGATGAATAATAAACTTAGGATAGGTATTATTGGAGCTGGCATACAAGGAGTCTCTAACGCTTTGTTTTTGCAAAAAAAAGGTTTTGATGTAACGATATTTGATAGAGAAAATCCAGGTAGTCCTGCTGCATCTTACGGAAATGCTGGTCATTTTTCTCCCTATGCTTCATTGTCCTTAAATAGAACTGATGTTTTATTGGATGTTCCCGCAATGTTAATGAGCTCAACAGGACCTCTTGCTCTTAAGTGGAATTATGTTCCAAAAATGATTCCTTGGTTTATGAAATTTATATTGAACACATCAAAAAGTAAGATGATGCATACTGCAAAAAATATGCATCAAATTTTGGATTTAGCATTACCTGCTTATGATGAATTGTTTGATGAGGTTGATATTGATGGTTTAGTTGAAAATAAAGGAATTTTGTATATTTGGAATGATCAAGATTTAAAAAGTAGAGAATTGGAGATTAATGTTAGGAAGGAACTAGGAGTTCAGCAACAACTTGTAAATAAAAAAGAAATTCATGACCTAGAGCCTAATATAAAACCTTTTTATCATGCCGGTGTTTATTATCCTTACGCGAGACATGCAAGAAACCCAAAAAAAATTCTGCTCAAATTTTTTGATTTGTTTATTAAAAAGGGCGGGAAATTTAAAAAAACGGATATTAAAAATATAGACTTTCAAGATGAACAACCGATATTAAAAACTGAGTCTGAAAAATTTTTATTTGATAAAGTAGTGATAGCCTGCGGGGCTTTTTCAAAAAAATTAACTGACAATTTAGATGAAAAAATACCATTAGATACTGAGCGCGGTTATCATGTTCATTTCAAAGATTGTGATCATCTTTTACAAAGACCAGTTATTTTTTCGAATCGAGGCTTTGGTATTACTCCAATGGAACAAGGATTGAGAGTCGTGGGCACAGTAGAATTTGGCGGATTAAAAAATCCTTTATCAAAATCTCGAATTAAAAATTTGATTAATAATGCAAAGTACATGTTGGGAGATTTACCTGACCATGAGGATGAATGGTTAGGATTTAGACCAACATTGCCGGATTTTTTGCCAGTTATGGGTCCATCAAAAAATCATAAAAATGTATTCTATTGTTTTGGTCATCATCATTTAGGATGGACATTAGGACCAATATCTGGAAAGATTGTTTCTGGAATGATAGCTAAAGAAAACACCAATTTAAATTTAGCCCCTTATAGCTCAACAAGATTCAATTAGTAAAATGCAAAATACCAAAGCATATATCATGCTGGTATGTGCGACTTTATTCTGGGCTGGCAATTTTATGGTCGGGAAGTACGCTTTTTTGGTTGAGATACCACCTCTAACATTAGTATTTTATCGTTGGTCACTTGTATGGATTATATTGTTACCTTTTACTTATAAAGAAATAATAAAATATAAAAATACAATTTTAAATAATTTACCTTTGTTATTTTTTTTGGGTTTTACAAGTGTTGGTTTGTTTAATTCTTTTACATACTTATCTTTAATTTACACTCAAGTCATAAACGCCTCTCTTTTTAATACAGCTATTCCAGCTATAATAATTTTACTTTGTTTTTTATTTAAAGTTGAACAAACTAATAAGTATCAAATTTTAGGTCTTTTCATTTCAGTATGTGGAATTTTAGCGATTATTACTAGACTCAAACTAGATATTTTACTTTCACTAAATTTTAACAAAGGAGATTTGATAATGATAGGAGGTGTCATTACTTGGGGGGGTTTACTCAACTCTCTTAAAGAAAAAAAAGTTTACTCTTCCGTTATTAACTTTAGTTCATGTTATTTGCACATTTGGTCTGATATGTGTGTTGCCACAATTTTTATACGAATACTCAAATGGAGAATTAATTAAGCTTGATATAAATGTACTCTATACATTGATATTTTTAGCTCTTTTTCCAAGCATTGGATCTTACTATTGTTGGGCAGGTGCTGTTTCTATTATTGGAGCAAATAGAGCAGGCATCTTCTTATCTTTAATTCCGTTGTTTAGCACAATAATGGCAATACTTTTTTATAATGAACAATTTAAATTTTTTCACTTGATTGGAGCGATATTAATTATAATAGGTTTATTCTTATCAAATAAGGAAATTAGAAATGCTTAAAGTTGCTATTTTAGATGATTACCAAAATGTATCTCAACAATTTGTTGACCTTGAAAAATTAGCAGGAAAGTACGAAATCAAAATTTTTAGCGAGCCTTTTGAAGATGAGGCAGATGCTCTGGATAAACTTGCAGATTTTGAGGCTTTATTAATTATGAGAGAAAGAACTCCCATTACAAAAAATTTAATTGAAAATTTAACTAAATTGAAATTCATAGTGACAAGTGGCTTGAAAAATAAGTCAATTGATCTCGTTTCTGCAAAAAAAAGAAAAATAATTGTCAGTGGAACTGAAAGCAATACAAATCCAACACCAGAATTAACCTGGGCTTTAATACTTGGATTGGCGAGAAATTTGAAAGAGGAAATTGATAATATGTTCCAAGGTTATTGGCAGACCACTATTGGAGTAGAATTAAAAGGAAAAATACTCGGTTTGATTGGTCTTGGCAAAGTTGGATCCCAAGTTGCAAAAATTGGAAAAGCATTTGGCATGCAAGTAATGGCTTGGAGTGAAAATCTTAATTTAGATAATTGTAAAGAATTAGATGTTTTTCCTTGTAGCAAAGAAGATCTAATTAAAAACTCAGATTTTTTATCCATTCATGTCCAAGGTGGAGAGAGATACAAAAACTGTATTACAATTAAAGAAATGGATAAAATGAAAAAAACTGCTTTTTTAATTAACACTTCAAGAGGACCGATAATAAATGAGGATGATTTAATAATTGCATTATCTACAAATGAAATAGCTGGAGCCGGATTAGATGTTTATGAAAATGAACCTTTACCTGAAAATAATAAACTTAGATTTTTACCAAATGTATTATTAACTCCTCATATTGGATATGTGACTGCTGAGAATTATCAGATTTATTACAATCAGATGATTGAATCACTAGAAGCTTGTGTAAATGGTAAACCAATACGTATCATTGAATAAAATGGAATTACCAGTTGTTAATCACAAAGATTATTTTGCAAAAATTGGTGATGATCATAAATTTCCAATAAATAAATTTAGTGATCTCGCAGATTATTTAATAAGTAAGAAAATAGTAAAAAAATTTCATAAACCAATCCCCTGTTCAATTGAAACTTTAAAAAGAGCTCATTCAGAGGAATATATCAATCATATTAAAAATAAAACTTTGGATGAGATTGGTGTTAAAAAAATAGGATTTCCGTTAGTTGATAGTGTAGTTCAAAGATCCTTTATAGCAACCGGTGGCACAGTATTAGCTTCAAAACTGGCAATAAATTATGGTGTAGCTTGTAACACTGCAGGCGGCAGTCATCATGCCAATTATCAAGGTGGTGCTGGTTATTGTGTTTTTAATGATGTAGCAGTGGCATCACAATATTTATTAGATAGGGGGTTAGCTGGAAAAATCTTGATTGTAGATTTAGATGTTCATCAAGGAAATGGTAATTCAGATATATTTAAAGATAATAGAAATGTTTTTACATTTAGTATGCATTCTAAATCTAATTATCCTGCAAAAAAATCAATTAGCGACTGTGATGTGGAGCTTGAAAATCACTTAGAGGATAAAGATTATTTAAATATACTGAAATTTTATCTAAATCAATTAAATCAAGAAAATTTTGATTTTGTTTTTTATATAGCAGGCGTTGATATTCATTTTAATGATAGACTTGGAAAATTAAAAATCTCTGATGAAGGAGTTAAAAAACGAGATGAAATTGTTACAGAAAATTTTTTTTCTAAAGGAATCCCCCTTTGTGGTGTCTTAGGTGGTGGTTATAACAAAGACTCTAAAAAGCTCGTTGAATTACATTCTTATTTACATCAATCATGTGCTAAATTAGTTTAACAATATGAATAAAAAGAACCCAGATTTAACTGCTGAACAAAAATTAGTAATGTTTGAAGATGGTACTGAACCACCGGGCTCAAGTGAATTGAATAATGAAAAACGAGATGGAAGTTATCATTGTGCAAATTGTGGTGTAAAATTATTTGACTCTAAAACTAAATACGAGAGTGGATCAGGTTGGCCATCATTTTTTCAATCACTTCCAGATGTATTTGAAACTAAAACTGATTATCTACTTGGTTATGCTCGTACAGAATACCATTGTAAAAATTGTGATGCGCATCATGGTCATGTTTTTGATGATGGACCTAAACCGACTGGTAAAAGGTACTGCAATAATGGCATTTGTCTTGTTTTTAAGAGTAAAAGTTAGAGATTCTCTAAAATATGTAAAGCTTTGCAATTTTTAAGAGGATGTTGTCTTTTAAATAAGTATCTGTTCAACCATTGATATACTATCAATAATATTATAAAAATCCCTTATTTTATTGAGTTTTTTAGTGATAATTTTGCAACAAATCTAAAAAAGACAGATTTTACTTAAATTATTTTTTTAAATAATAGCCTAATATGCTAAGTGTTCTGTTTATATATATAAGTTTAATATTAAACAAAGGGACAAGTAATGAAGAAAATTATAGCAACTATAGTAGCTTTAGTGTTTTCGACGTCAGCTTATGCTGTAACAATTTCCGATGTATCAGTTGGTGCAAGTATCAATCATGGATTATACGGCGGTAATGGTAAAGAGGAAAACTACACTCATACTGGAACGTTAGAAACAACTACTAAAAAAGATGGTGCTGCATTTGTAGACACATATGCAACAATCTTTCTTGAGTTAGCACTTAACGAAAACTTATCATTAGGTGTTAGTTATGCTCCAGACTCAATTGACACACCACAAAACGTAAACAGTGGTGAGGGTGGAGATCAACAAACTGACATTAAAGTGAGTGCCGAATTTGAAGATTTAACTACAGTGTATCTTTTAGGTAGATCAGACATTGGTGTATTTGCAAAAGTTGGTTATTCTCAAATGGATATTAACGTTGCATCAGAAAATGCTGGAACTTATAAAGACACAGACACAGATGGTCTTGAGTTTGCAGTAGGTTATGAGCGTGATATGGGTGGAGTTGGTGTTAGAGCTGAATTAGCTTACCACTCATTTGATGATGTAAAAGCAGATAACGGTCAAACTGACAAAAACGAAATAACTGTTTCGAATATGGAAGGTGCCACTGCAAGAATATCATTAGTTAAATCATTTTAATTAATAATATAAATTTAAAATTTAAAGGCTGGGTTTTACCCAGCCTTTTTTTTTGTTCAAATAAACAGCTCAATAATGTACTTTGAGTTATGAATTTAGGATTTATTGGAACAGGAAACATTGTTTCAGATGTAATATTTGGAATAAGTAAATCGAAAATCAAATATAAAAAAATAATTCTTTCACCAAGAAACAAAAAAAAAGCTCTTTACTTAAAAAAATATTTGAAAAAAATTAGCATCGCTAAGGATAATCAAGACGTTATCAATAAAGCAGATTGGGTATTTCTAGGAGTATTACCTAAAGTTGGAGAGACAATATTACCAAAACTTCAGTTTAAGAATAACCAAATTATAGTAAGTTTTTTGTCGACAACAAGTTATCAAAAATTAAAAAAATTGATTAAAACAAAATCTATTATTATACGAGCTATTCCAATGCCACCAATTAGATTAGCCAAAGGTCCAGTTGCAATATTTCCACCAAACAAAAGGGTAAAAAATTTTTTTGATAAAATAGGCACAACAATAGAAATTAGAAATGAAAAATTATCTAAGAACTTTTGGGCAATTTCAGGAACTATGGCCTCATTTTATGAGTTGTTAAATGTTTTATCAAAATGGTTGATTAAAAAAAAAACAAATAAATTAGATGCCCAAAAATATGTAACTTTGTTGTATTCAGCTTTAGCTGAACTAGCACTTTTAAAATCGTCAAAACCACTAAAAAATTTAGTTGATGAACAAACACCCGGCGGATTAAATTGGCAAGGCGTTAACGAATTGAGAAAATTAGGTTATTATAGATTATTGGAAAAATCACTTAAGAAGATTTATAAAAGATTATAATCTAATTTAGAAATGCAACATAATATTTTAGAAATCAAAAACTTATCAAAATATTTTGGTGGATTAGCTGCTGTATCTAATTGCTCTTTAAAAGTAAAACAAGGAACTATAACAGGAATAATAGGACCTAATGGTTCAGGAAAAACAACTTTATTTAATTTGATTGCTGGTAATTTGAAATCATCTGCTGGCAGTGTTTTATTTAACGATGAAAACATTACTGATGTTCCATCCTATGAACTATTTTCAAAAGGTTTGCTTAGGACTTTTCAAATAGCTCATGAATTTACAAATTTATCAGTATTAGAAAATTTGATGATGGTACCAGGCAATCAATCTGGAGAAAAATTAATGAATGCATTGTTAAAGCCTGGATTAGTTGCAAAGGAAGAAAGTCAAATAAAAGAAAAAGCAATGGAAGTAATTGATTTTCTTAATTTAAGCCATTTAAAGAATGAAATAGCCGGAAACTTATCCGGAGGACAAAAAAAACTATTAGAATTGGGACGAACAATGATGGTAGACGCAAAGTTAGTATTGCTAGATGAGGTCGGTGCAGGAGTTAATCGAACTTTATTAAAGGATTTAGGCACAGCTATTGAGAAGCTTAATAAGGAGAAAGGTTATACTTTTTGTATGATTGAACATGACATGGATTTTATAGGAAGATTGTGTGATCCAGTAATTGTCATGGCAGAAGGGTCTGTTTTATTTGAAGGTTCAGTGGAAGATGCAAAAAAAGATGAAAGAGTAATTGAAAGCTATTTAGGGCGAGGTTCAAAGCTAAAAGATAATTAACTATGGCATTTTTTGAAGGAAATAATATGACAGGTGGATACGGCAAGGGTCCTGATATAATTAATTCATGTACTGTTAATGTTGAAAGAGGAGAAATAGTATCCATTCTTGGACCAAATGGCGCTGGAAAATCTACCGCAATGAAAGCGATGTTAGGTTTATTAAATTTGAAATCAGGCTCTGTAACTATTGACGGCAAGGATATCTCAAAACTTTCTCCACAAGATAGAGTGAAAGAAGGAATTTCTTTTGTACCCCAAACAAAAAATGTATTTGCAGGAATGACAGTTGAAGAAAATTTAGAGATGGGTGCTTTTTTAGTTAATCAGGATTATACAAAAGTAATTGATGAAATTTATGATCTCTTTCCAATTTTGACTGAAAAAAGAAAACAATTTGTTGGAGAATTGTCAGGAGGTCAAAGACAACAAGTTGCGTTAGGAAGGGCTTTGATGATTAAGCCATCTGTACTTATGTTAGATGAACCAACTGCTGGAGTTTCTCCAATAGTCATGGATGAACTTTTTGATCATATTATAAAAGTAAAAAAAACAAATGTTGCAATCTTAATGGTTGAACAGAATGCAAAGCAAGCTCTCAATATTTCTGATAGAGGATATGTATTAGTCACTGGTGAAAATCGTTATTCAGGGACAGGTGAAGAATTATTAAATGATCCAAGAGTAAGAAGCTCTTTTTTAGGTGGTTAAATGGATTTTCTTAACGCATTAATTCTTTTATTAAATTATATTTTTGTTCCTGCTCTTGCGTACGGTTCTCAATTAGCTATTGGAGCAATATTTGTAACTTTAATATATGGAATACTCCGTTTTGCAAATTTTGCAACTGGAGACATGATGTCATTTGGCACAATGGTTGCCATACTTTTTACATGGTACTTTCAATCACTTGGTTTATCCCTTGGGTTTTTACCCACCGCACTTTTAGCAATACCTTTTGCAATTCTCTTTATGGGTTTATACATGTTAACAATTGATAAGTTTGTATTTAAATATTACAGGTTAAATAAAAGTCCTCCTGTTCAATTAGCAATGGTAAGCATAGGAGTAATGTTTGTCACTCAGGCAGTAGTAAGAATTATAATTGGTCCATCGGACAGAAGATTTTTTGATGGTGAGAAATTTTTGATTAGAGCTAATGAGTTTAAGGAAATGACAGGTTTAAATGAGGGACTTGCTATTAAGTCAACTCAAGTAATTACAATTGTTGTTACAATAATTCTAGTTTCAACTTTATTCTGGTTTTTAAATAAAACTAAAACTGGAAAAAGTATGAGAGCTTATTCTGACAATGAAGATTTAGCATTACTTTCTGGAATAGATCCAAAAAAGATTGTTATGATAACTTGGATGATTGCTGCAATTTTAGCGACAATAGGTGGAGTTTTATATGGTTTAGATAAAAGTTTTAAACCATTTACTTATTTCAATAATATGCTTCCAATATTTGCGGCTGCTATAGTTGGAGGAATTGGTAACCCTTTTGGAGCTTTCCTTGGAGGTTACGTAATTGCTTTTTCTGAAATACTTCTGACTTACGCATATAAGAAATTCTTTATGTATGTGTTACCAGAAAGCATGGAACCTGATGGTTTAATTCAGTTGCTTTCAACTGATTATAAATTTGCAGTATCTTTTTCAATATTGGTAATTGTATTGCTTTATCGTCCATCAGGAATATTTAAAGGAAAGATATTGTGAGAAAAAATTTAAATGTAATTGCAGCTTACAGTATCATGATGGGATTAATTATCCTTGTAGGTATATTTCAATCTTGGAATATTGCTTTATCTATCTTTAATCTTTGTTTGATCTCAGCTGTCATGACCATGGGTGCTAATATTCAATGGGGTTATGCTGGTTTAATTAACTTTGGAATAATGGGATTTACT
This sequence comes from uncultured Pelagibacteraceae bacterium, assembly GCA_902625035.1. GTDB lineage: Bacteria > Pseudomonadota > Alphaproteobacteria > Pelagibacterales > Pelagibacteraceae > Pelagibacter. The sequence goes on along the minus strand of CACNZK010000009.1, from coordinate 19,272 downwards.
GCATTAGGTGGTCTAGCTGCAGTTTTAATTTCTGTAAATCCAGTTCAAGAGGCTTGGAGTGCAGGGGGTACCAACATTCTATTAAGTTTATTTCTTATTATTGGAATTGTTTTAGCTGTTAGATTTGTTCTTAAAAGATATCAAAAATCTAAAATTAGAAATTATCTAATCGCTGCAATTATTATTGGAGGTATAATTATTATACGACTTGTCTCTGAACCTGGTATTGAGGCAATTGAGGAAGTAAATCCAGCAAGAACTGGATTTTTAGGTGGACTAGGGCTTCCAATAATTTTTTCATGGATTGTGGGAGCTTTCTTTGCAGGTGGATTAGCCTTTGTCATTGGCAAGGTAGCATTAGGCTTAAGAGCTGATTATTTGGCAATAGCTACATTACTAATATCAGAAATAGTAATAGCAATTATAAAACATGAAGATTGGTTAACTAGAGGTGTTAAAAATGTAATTGGATTAAAGCGTCCTGCTCCATATGAAGTCAACTTACAAGAAACAGAATGGTTTATAAATTTAGTTGAAAAATTTAATTCAGGAAAATTAGCCTTAATTTCTGATATTACAGAAAGGCAAGCAGCTCTTAATCAATTTGTAATTGAAGGATCATCAGTATTCGTGAAACTTTGTTATTCAGGTTTATTTTTAGTTGTTGTGATTATTCTCTTAATCTTAACTCAAAAAGCTCTTTACTCTCCTTGGGGAAGAATGATGAGAGCTATTAGAGATAATGAAGAAGCTGCTAATGCAATGGGAAAAAATGTGGTTAAACAACATCTGTTAATTTTTGTTTTAGGATCAGCTATAGTTGGTATTGCAGGAGCTATGCTTGTAACACAAGATGGATTATTTACACCAGGGAGTTATAGACCTTTGCGATACACTTTTTTAATTTGGGTAATGGTAATTGTTGGTGGAAGTGGAAACAATTTTGGAGCAATTCTTGGAGGTTTTGTAGTTTGGTTCTTATGGATTGAGGCAGCACCCATTGGATTGTATTTAGTTAATCTAACAACAGCAGGTTTAGAGGACACACATTTTTTAAAAGTTCATTTAATTGAAAGTGTTCCTTATTTCAGATTTTTGATGATGGGAATAGGTTTATTATTAATTATGAGGTACAGACCAAAGGGTATACTTCCTGAAAAAATAGAAATAAAATAAAAATATGAAATATATTATAACAGGTGCTGCTATTGCATGGGCTTTGTATATGGCAGACAAATATTTATTTTTTTAAAAAAAACCCCCAACATCAAAGATGTCAGGGGTTTAATTCTTTTAAGATAAAAAATTATCTTTGTTTTTTAGTTTTAAATTTTCCGCCTTTAACTTCTTGCTCTAAGAAAGAACCTTCAGCTTCACCGACGCTAGTAAAAGTAACTCCAGTTGCACCTTCGTAATCAACTTTTTTACCTTTAGCTAATAAATCTAACCCTTTTTTAAGTTCACCTGGATAAATTTTTGTTCCAGGACCATTTGCAACATCCATTACATTTTTTGCAATTGATGCTCTGTCAGTTGAGTTACCTGCTTGCATAGCTAGAACTATTAAAGCGGCAGCATCATAAGATTCTCCTGTGTATGGACCAGAACTATCTATACCAGCAGCGCTTGCTACTTTAGCAAATACTCCGGCTCCTTTTCCAGTTGAACCAGGCAATGAACCAAAAGATTTATTCAAATCTTTCCCGAATGCATCAACTAAAGATTGGCCGATCATACCATCTGATAAAATAAATCTATCAAATGCACCTGAGTCCAAAGATGCTTGAATTATACCCTTACCACCTTGGTCTAAGTAACCTATTACTGCTACTGCATCACCACCTGCTGAAGCGAGTGTTGCTACTTCTGAGGAGTAGTCTGCTTTACCATCTTCGTGTGCAGTTACTGTAGTAACTTTAATACCATGAGCTTCAACAGCTGCTTTATAAACATCTGCTAAACCCTTACCATAGTCGTTATTTGTATAAGTGATTGCTACACTTTTAATTTTTCTGTCTTTAGTAACATCAGCTAAGATTTGACCACCTCTAGCATCTGAAGGAGCCGTTCTAAAAAAGTATCCTTTATCGTCAAGAGTTGTTAAACCTGGAGATGTTGCTGAAGGTGAAATCATTACAACCCCATTTGGTACTGCAACATTAGATGCTATCGCACCTGTTACACCAGAACAGTCAGCTCCCATAATTGCTGCTACACCTTGTGAAATAATACCTTCAGCTGCTGCTGTGGCTGCTGCTGAGTCTACACAAGTTGAGTCTGCTCTAATTGGTTTGATGTATTTTCCACCTAATAGCGATCCTGAGTCTGAGGCCTCTTTAAAAGCTAATTCAGCTGAGGCAGCCATAGCAGGTGTTAGAGATTCGATAGGACCAGTAAATCCTAAGATAATCCCCATCTTAATTGCATGTCCATCTGCCATTACGTTTGATCCAAAACTAGATACGAACATAAAAGCAGCTATGATTAATTTTCTCATTATTATCCTTTTATTGTTAACAATTTTTAAAAACCAAATTAAATCCGATTTATAAAAAGTTTCAATAAGCAAATTATTTAATTTTGTGTAAAAAAAACACTGATGTAATTACAATTATACCACCTAATATGAACAAAATAGTAGGCACTTCACCAAAAACTAGATAAGTGAGTATTATTCCGAAAATTGGGAAAAGAGAGTAAAAGGGAAAAATTTTTCCTACAGTGTAAAATTTATAGAGATAGAACATAAGCAAGTGGGCACACAATGATACTATAATTGCTTGGTAAGATATGAGCATCCATGATTCAAAATTTATTTGTTCAATATTTTCTTGAACATTACCCTCAACAAAAATTGAAATAATTATGAGTATTATAAAACCAAAAATACCTGTGCTCGCATTTATCATACTTATTGGTAGCTCTTTTAATTGTCGTGAGTAAACTTGTGCTAGCCCAAAAAACAGAGCCATAAGACTTGCAAAAAATAAACCCAAGTAGTTTTCTGTTAATTTAGGATCAAAAAAAATTATAACTATTCCAAGAAACGATGTGAAAATTAAAATCCATTTATTTTTACTTATATTTTCATTTAATAGAAAAGCACTTGCAAGTATTCCAAATGGTATAGCAAGCTGAGATCCTAAAATTATAGGCGCAATTATTGATGAATGAAATAATGATAAATTCATAAACACATAAACTAAAACACCCATAGATACTGAAAATAATATCAATGGTTTAAAAAACTTTTTATTTGGTAATCTAAATTTCCAAAAAGGTATCAGCAACAAAAAGACTAATCCCATCCTTAATGAGGCCATCAAGATGGGTGGGACAGAATTATTAAGAGCCAACTTAGCTACAGGAAAAGCACTACCATGAGCTATCATTATAAAAATTAAAATGAATAAATGTTTAAGTGGCAATTTTTTTGATTAGAAATATTTTTTAAAGGTTTCATTAATTGATAAAACACCATAATCATTTAATCCACCAATAATCAACTGTAAAGCAACAAGTAAAATAAAACCTAAACCAACATAAGCAATCCAAAGATGTTTTTGAATATAATTTGCTAAATATGTAGCTAATGCACCAGTTAGAACAACTGATAAAATCAGTCCAAACATCATATAGCCAAAATTTCCTTTTGCAGCACCCACAACCCCAATCACGTTATCAAAACTAATTGTTATGTCCGCAAAAAGGACTTTATAGATACTTTTAATAAATGATGGTTCTTTCGATTTTTTAGTTGGTGATTTAATTTTTTTAATCTCAAACAGATCTTTTCTCAAATCATTAACAATCCAAATTAAAAGAAGACCCCCAATTATTTTGACCCAATAAAATTGGAAAAGGTAAGTTGCGAAAACTGCAAACAAAACTTTGAAAACAAGTGCACCAACTACACCCCAAAAAATAATCAATTTTCTATTTTTAGGTACAAAGTTTGCTGCTATCAAACCAATTATAATCGCATTATCCGCGGCTAGGATAATGTCAATAAAGATGATCTGTAAAAGTATGAGAGATTCTTCTAACAATGTAATATCATTTTAAAAAACAATTATAATTGTTCAGATCCTGTTGTCTATTATAAGTAATTAGTATTTCGAAACTTTTTCGCCAGCGATGATAGCCTTTAAATCATCATATTCTTTACAATCACACCCTTTCAGCACATCAAGTCTTTCAACTGCAAGATTATGTCTATTTGTGGCTACGTATAATTCACCTAGGTATTCATTAATACCAATATGGTATGGATTGATAGCTAAACCCTGAAGATAATATTTTTCTCCATTTTCAAAATCACCAAGTTTTCTCGTGGTGAAGCCAAGATAATTTAATGTGTCTGCTTTGTTCGGAAATTTTTTGTTTGATTGAAGTAATAATTTTTGAGCTTTCTTATAACTTTTTTCTGCTTTTTTTAATTTATCTTTTTTTTCAAAATTTTTTGCTGCTTTTATATGAGTGACAGCCATATCATATTGAGTTTTAGTTTTCGAAGAGCCACTATCGCTAGAGCCGGCTGCAAAGGAATTTGAAATTAAAAATACTGAGACAATTAAAGAAGTTAAAAGTGTTCTTATCATACAAATTTTTTCATTTTATTTAGCGTTTTTAGTATAAGTCCGTTATCAATCAAGTTTTTTCTTATAGCTCTTGCAGTTTCTAGCGAACTCATATTATCGCCATGTATGCATACAGAGTCGATTTCACAAGGTATTTGTTTCCCACTGTGACAATTAAGTGACTGAGTTTGAACCATTTTTAGTACGTGTTTTTTTGCTTGCTCTGGGTCAGTAATTAAAGCATGGGGTTTTTTTCTAGATACAAGATTTCCATCGTCTTCATAATTTCTGTCAGCAAATATTTCACAGGCAATTTTCATATCTAACTTTTTTGCAGCGTGTTCCATTTTAGATCCAGTTGGGACTAAATAAATCAACTCCGGATTTATTCTTTTAATTACTTTTGCTAACGTTGTCGCTAAATCAATATCCTCGCACGCCATGTTATTTAAAGCACCATGTGGCTTTATATGGGTTACATTTTCACCATGTTTGGATGAAATTGTTTGAAGAATTTCATACTGATCAATTATCAATTTTTCTATCTCAGAAGAGGATAAATTCATTCTTTCCCTGCCAAAGTTTTCAGGATCATTAAAGGATGGATGCGCTCCAATACTAACACCATTTGTTTTTGATATTTCAACAACTTTATTCATAGTTTCTTCATCGCCTGCGTGATAACCACATGCTATATTTGCCGAGTTGACTATCTCAAGCAATTCAGGATCATGCTTGTTAGAATGATGTTTAGATTTTTCGCCTAAATCACAATTTATATTAATTTCAATACTCATTATTCTTAAGTATAACATGGCATGATAAAAAATATATCAAATCTTGGTGACGCAGCTTTATATTGTGATTTTGGTAAAGAGGTAAATAAAGAGATTAACACTCAAGTAATTAAATATTTTAAAACTATTCAAAAAAAAAATATTATAGGGGTAAATAATATTGCCCCGTCATATAATAAATTAATTATTTCTTTTGATCTTAAAAAAATCAATTTTAATAAACTTAAAAAGATAATCGATAATATTGAAATCATCAAAAGTGATAATATTCAAAATAAAAAATTTGAAATTCCTGTCTGCTGTGAAAAAGAATTTTCTTTAGATATCAAAAGGTTAGAAGAAAAGCTTAAAATGACAGAGGAAAAGATTTATGAAAATTTTTTTGAGAATGAATTTTTTTGCTATATGACAGGTTTTATTGCAGGAATGCCTTTTCTTGGAGATCTAGATGAAAAACTTAGAGCAAAACGTCTTGATACTCCTAGGGTTAAAGTTCCAAAAGGCTCAATTGGTTTGACTGAGCAATTCGCAAATATCTATACATTTGAAAGTCCAGGTGGTTGGAATATTATTGGTAATACCCCATTAAATATTTTTGATAGCACTAAGGAAAAAGAGCCTAATTTAATTAATCCAGGAGATTTAGTTACATTTAAAAGAATTTCGAAAGAGAACTATCAAAATTATCATGAGTAAAAATTATTTTGAAATTATAAGGGCTGGTATAAATTCAACTTTCCAAGATCTTGGTAGAAAAAACCTTTATCATATAGGAATTCCATTCAGTGGAGCTATGGATAATAGAAATTATCTATTAGCTAATAAACTTATTGGAAATGATCATAACGATCCAGTGATAGAATTTGCTTATCAGGGTCCTCATTTGAAATATCATGGAGACAAATTAAATATTGCTGTCACTGGTGATGTGAGTTTTAAAATTAAAAAAGGTGATAATTTAACAGATGGAAAATGTTACCAAACTTTTATTTTAGAAAATAATGATGAGTTAAATATTATATCAACTAATAAATCTGTATATGGATATCTAGCAATAAGTGGTAAATTCGATCTAAAGTTTCAGTGGTCTAGTTGTTCAACAAATACTAGAGCAAATATAGGATCTAACAACGGGGCGAAATTATCTGATAATCAAAAAATAAATATCAAAGAAATTAATCAAAATTTTTCAAATACAAAATTGAATTATATCAATACAAAGATAGAAAATATAAGAGTAGTTAAAGGAACGAATTTTAATTATTTCTCTGATGAAGGTAAAAGAAATTTTTTTAAAAATGAATTTAAAGTTTCTAAACTATCTGACCGTATGGGAATGAGATTAGAGGGTCAAAAAATAGAAAATATTATTGATACTAATATTAGATCTGAAGGTTTAATTAAGGGTGTTATACAAGTGCCGGCTGATGGAAATCCGATAATTATGCTTTCAGATCATGGCACTATAGGGGGTTATCCTAAAATTGGTGTGGTTATAAGTGCTGATTATGACAAATTAGTTCAATTAACACCTGGTTCAACTATCAAATTCCAGGAAGTAGATTTAAATAGTGCAGAAACTCTTTTTAAATTGTATGACTTGGAAACTCAAAATTTAATTTCACAGATTTAATGAATATTTTAAAAAGATTACCTGGTCCATTATTGATTTTCTTAGGCGCTCTAAGCTTAAGCTTTGGTGGACTAATAGTAAAATCTTTTGAAGGAGCAACACTATGGCAGATATTATTTTGGAGATCCTTATTTTTTTCTCTTACTGTCTTAACTTTTTTGATAATCACTTATAAAAGCAAAGTTTTAAAATCATTTTATGTTTCTGGATTGCCAGGTTTCATTGGAGGATTAATATTATCTATAGGTTTTTGTGGTTATGTTTTTGCTATGTATAATACCACTGTTGCGAATACAAATTTTATTATATCACTTCAAATTTTATTTTTAGCGATATTTGGTTTCTTTTTCTTAAAAGAGAAAATTAATTTAATTACGTTAATCTCATTAATTTTAGCAATGTCTGGAGTTTTGATAATGGTTGGAAATTCATTATCTCCAGGAGAATTATCTGGAAATTTAGCAGCTTTTACAATGCCAATTACTTTTGCGGTTTTGATAATGATTGTTAGAAAATTTCCATCTGTTGATATGGTCCCAGCTCAGTTCGTTGCAGGTATAAGCTCTTGTCTTATTGGTTTATCACTTTCACCTACTATTTTGATTTCACCTCATGATATTTTCTTAGGTTTTTTAGCTGGATTTTTTCAAATAGGTTTTGGTTTTATATTTATAACAATTGGTGCAAGAACAACTCCTTCAGCAATGGTTGGAATAATCATGCTATCCGAATCTGTTCTTGGTCCTATTTGGGCTTTTCTTTTTGTGAGTGAAATACCTTCATTATATGGGTTGATAGGTGGAGCGATAATACTTTTTGCAGTATTACTACAGTTTTACACACTTTTAAGAAAGCCAAAGGCAATCGTTTCCAATTGACATTTTAAGTCACTTATAGGACTATTGATTTACGGGAGAGACTACAGATCATCGTAGCGCCGAAGGAGCAACTACCCAGGAATCTCTCAGGCAAAAAGGACCGTAGCATATTAACTCTGGAAAGAGATTTAATTCTCGCCGAAGGAGCAAAACTCTCAGGCAAATATACAGATGGGTACAAAGAGTTAATATGGAAATAAAAAAAACATCGTTGTACCAATTACATCAAGATAGTAATGCAAAATTTGTTGAATTTGCAGGCTATCAGATGCCAATTCAATATTCTGAAGGCATTGTAGAGGAGCATAAATTTACAAGAAATCACTCTGGTATTTTTGATGTTTCACATATGGGCCAATTATTTATTTATGGTGACAATAAATTGATCGAAGATTTAGAAAAAATTTTTCCATTAGATTTGAAAAATTTAAAACTAAATCATTCAAAATATAGTTTTTTAATGGATCAAGATGCAGGAATACAAGATGATTTAATCATTACAAAAATAAATGAAGGTTTTTTAATAATTCTCAATGCAGCATGTAAAGATAATGATTTTAAAATTTTAAAAGAGTTGTTAAACGATAAGTACAAAATGGTTTTAGACGAAAATAGATCATTAATAGCAATCCAAGGACCTAAATCATCACAAATCCTAAATGAAGTCATTAGTGGAGTAAAAGATTTAAATTTTATGTCTGGAAACTGGTTCTTATTTGATAATCAAAAAGTATACATTACTCGATCTGGATATACAGGTGAAGATGGATTTGAGATTTCAATCTCAAATGACTTTGCAGATAAATTAACAAGAGAATTAATTAAGAAAGGTTCTAAATTAGTAGGTTTAGGAGCAAGAGATACTTTAAGGTTAGAAGCTGGCTTGTGCTTGTATGGTCATGATCTTGATAAAAATAAAACCCCAGTGGAAGCAAATTTAAAGTGGGCAATTTCAAAAGAGAGAATATCCAAAGGAGACTTTATTGGTTCTGATATTATTATAAAACAATTAAATGATGGAGTTTCTAAAATAAGAGTTGGAATTAAACCTGAGGGAAGAATAATTGCTAGAGAAAAGACAAAAATATTTAATCAATCAGATGTTCATATTGGAGAGATTACCAGCGGTACATTTGGACCAAGTGTTAACGGACCTGTGGCAATGGGTTATGTGGAAAATAAATTTTCAAAAAAGGATACTAAAGTATTTTTAGAGGTTAGGGGCAAAAAGCATGCAGCTAATATTTGCAGTTTACCGTTTTATAAAAAAAGTTATGTGAAAGGAACTAATTGATGAGTGATGTAAAATATTCTAAAGAACACGAATGGATAAAATTAGAGGGTGATGTTGCAACCATTGGCATAACAAAGCATGCAACAGAAATGCTAGGAGATATTGTTTTTGCAGAATTACCTGAAAAAGGTTCTAATGTAGAAAAAGATGGAACAGCAGGGGTTGTGGAGTCTACTAAGGCGGCAAGTGACGTTTATACTCCGGTTAGTGGTGAAGTTGTAGATACTAATCAGGAAATTGTAGACGATCCATCTAAAATAAATCAAGACCCAGAAAACTCTGCCTGGTTTTTTAAACTAAAGATTAAAGATAAATCAGAAATGGATTCTTTAATGAATAAAGATGACTATGATAAATTTGCAAAGGAGACCACAGCATAATGTTACACAATTCTGAGAAAGATTTTATTAAAAGACATATTGGTCCTTCCGCGGAAGATCAATCAAAGATGTTAAAAAAATTGAACTATAAATCATTAGATGATTTGATTGATAATACTGTTCCAGAAAAGATATTGTTCAAGGGTGAATTAAATATTGGTGAGTCAAATTCAGAATATGAGGCATTAAGAAAATTAAAGGCAATTTCGAAAAAAAATCAAATTTACTCAAATTTTATCGGGATGGGCTATTATGGAACTTACACACCATATGTAATTTTGAGAAATATATTAGAAAATCCAGGCTGGTACACTTCTTATACACCTTATCAGCCAGAGGTGGCGCAAGGAAGATTGGAAATGCTTTTAAATTTCCAACAAATGATCGTTGACTTTACAGGAATGGATATTGCAAATGCATCTTTACTTGATGAAGGTACCGCAGCAGCAGAAGCTATGGGTTTAAGTTATAGACTCGATAAAAGTGATAGTAATTTAGTTTTCGTCTCGGAAAATTGTCACCCTCAAACTGTTGAGGTTATACGAACTAGAGCAGAACCTATGGGTCTCAAAGTTCTTGTTGGAAATGAAGATAAAGTTTTAGAACAGTTAAAAGAGGATATTGTTTGCGGAATCTTGCAGTATCCTGGAACCTTAGGGGATATTAAAGATCCAAGCGAGTCAATAAGCAAAATTCATAAAAAAAACGGTAAGGCTATTTTAGCTTGTGATCTTCTTGCACTAGCTAAGCTTAAAACACCAAGAGAACTTGGGGCCGATATTGCAGTCGGCAGTTCACAAAGATTTGGTATTCCAATGGGTTATGGAGGACCACATGCAGCGTTTTTTGCTACTAAAGATGAATACAAAAGATCTATGCCAGGCAGAATAGTTGGTGTTTCAGTAGATAGACATGGAAACAAGGCTTATAGGTTGTCACTCCAGACTAGAGAGCAACATATTAGAAGAGACAAAGCTACAAGTAATATTTGTACAGCTCAAGCACTGTTAGCCATAGTATCAGCAGCATATGCGATTTATCATGGTCCGGATGGAATTAAGAATATTTCTGAGAGAGTATCTCAATTAGCAAAAAATTTTGCTGATAAAATAAAACAATCTGGATATGAAATATATTCTGATTACTTTTTTGATACTGTTACAATCATTACAAAAGAAAAAACAGATCAAATTTATAAAAATGCTTTAAATCAAAAAGTTAATATACGAAAAGTGAACTCTGAAATGCTTGCTGTTTCTTTCGATGAGAAAAAAAATGTTTATAGGGTGAATCAACTATTAAAAATTTTTAATGCAGCAGAGTCTATAAAAAAAGAAGATCCTACAGTAAGTTTACCAAATCTACCAAAAAGTTTATTAAGAACGTCTAAATATTTAGAACATCCTGTTTTTAACTCATATCGTTCAGAAACAGAAATGCTCAGATACCTTAAAAAGTTAGAGGATAAGGATATAGCCTTAAACAGAACAATGATTGCATTAGGCTCTTGCACTATGAAATTAAATGCTACTGCAGAAATGATACCTATTTCATGGAGAGAATTAGCTGAGCCCCATCCTTTTGTGCCTATAGAACAGATGGAAGGATATAGAACAATGTTCACTGATTTAAAAAATTGGTTAAGATCAATCACTGGTTTTTCGGGAGTTTCACTTCAGCCAAATGCAGGTGCTCAAGGAGAATATGCAGGATTAATGGTAATTAGAAAATATCATTTAGATAGAGGCGATAAAAATAGAGACATATGTTTAATACCAAGCTCTGCACATGGAACAAATCCTGCTAGTGCACAAATGGTTGGAATGAAAGTGGTTGTTGTTAATTGTGATAAAGAAGGCAATGTTGATTTTGACGATTTAAAGAAAAAAGCGGAGCTTCACTCAGAAAATTTAGGAGCTCTGATGGTCACATATCCATCTACCCATGGAGTGTTTGAAGAAAAAATTATGGATATATGTGAACTAATTCATAAACATGGTGGGCAAGTTTATATGGATGGAGCAAATTTAAATGCATTAGTTGGTATAGCTAAACCAGGAAACTTTGGTCCCGATGTTTGTCACATAAATTTACATAAAACATTTTGTATCCCTCACGGGGGAGGCGGACCTGGCATGGGCCCTATTGCATGTAAAAAACATTTACAAGTTTATCTGCCAAATCATCCAGTTGTAAAAGATTGTGGTCCCACAACAGGCATTGGAGCTGTATCTGCTGCTCCTTGGGGAAGCTCAAGTATTTTATCAATTTCTTGGATGTATATAAAAATGATGGGTTCCGAGGGATTAAAACTTGCCTCTAAGGTTGCGATACTAAATGCAAATTACATTGCTGACAGGTTAAAAAATCATTATCCAATCTTATACAAAGGTTCAAATGGAAATGTTGCTCATGAGTGCATAATTGATATTAGATCCATTAAATCAGAAACAGGCGTTACAGAAGAAGATATTTCAAAAAGATTAATTGATTTTGGTTTTCATGCACCAACAATGTCTTGGCCTGTTGCTGGAACTATGATGATTGAACCTACAGAAAGTGAGAACTTATCAGAGCTTGATAGATTTTGTGATACTCTAATTAAGATTAAACAAGAAATAGATCACATTAAAACTGGTAAATTTGATAAAGTTGATAATCCAATTAAAAACGCTCCTCATACCGACACTGAGTTGGCTTCTGATAATTGGCAACACAAATATTCAAGAGAAGAGGCAGCTTATCCTGCTAAATTTTTAAAATTAAATAAATTCTGGCCACCTGTTGCAAGAGTAGACAATGTTTATGGTGACAAAAATATTTTTTGTACTTGCCCTAGCATGGATGAATTCAAAGAAGACGCAGCCTAATAAATGAAAGTAGCTGTAATAGGATCAGGCATATCTGGCCTAAGCGCTGCATACTATCTTTCTAAAAAACACCATGTAGATCTTTTTGAAAAAGAAGATCATTTTGGTGGTCATTCAAACACGGTTGACATTATTGTAGATGATAAGAAAGTTTCAGTTGATGTTGGCTTTATTGTTTTTAATTACCAAACATATCCAAATTTAATAAATTTTTTTGAAGAACTAAATGTTGAAATAGAAAAAAGTGATATGTCATTCTCTGTTTCTGTAGAAGAAACAAATTATGAATACTGTGGAAGGGGTCTAGGAGGCATATTTGCAAATAAATCAAACTTATTTAATTTTGAATTCATAAAAATGTTTTTTGATATTTTAAAATTTTATAAATTATGTGACAAAATTTCAGATATAAATAAAGAAATTACTTTAAATGAATTCCTAGAAAAAAAAAATTGGTCAAAAAATTTCATAAACTATCATATTATACCGATGGTTTCTGCGATCTGGTCTATGCCGCCTTACGAAGCTGGAAAAATGCCAATAAATTTTTTTTTGAAGTTTTTTCAAAATCACGGTTTATTTAAACTTAGTAAAAGACCACAATGGTTTACAGTAAAACAGAGAAGTAGATCTTATGTAAATAAAGTTTTATCAAGTATTAGTGGTGAACATTATAAGAATTATAAAATTAACTCGATAAAAAGAATTCCTTCTGGTGTCCAAATTTATTACGGAGGGAATAATGAATTTTTTGATTACGACAAAGTAATTTTAGCAACTCATGCTAATGAGGCACTTTCTTTAATTAATGATCCAAGTGAGCAAGAAAAAAATATATTATCAAATTTTAAGTATAGAGAAAATCAAGCAGTATTACATACTGATGAAAATATGATGCCAAGAAACAGAAAAACTTGGTCATCATGGAATTCATTTGTTGATCCTATTGATTTAAATAAAAGTTCTCTTTCCTACTGGTTAAATCTTTTGCAAAATTTAAAAACTAAAGAAAATATTTTTTTAACTTTAAATCCATTTAAAGAAATTTCTAAGAATAAAATTTTAAAAAAAATAAATTTTACTCACCCTTATTATGATCAAAGAGCTTTAGAAAATCAAAAAAAATTAAAAAACATTCAAAATAAGGAAAATATATTGTTTTGTGGTAGTTATTTTGGTTACGGATTTCATGAGGATGGAATAAAATCATCTCTTGAAATGCTTAAAGAATTTAATGAATAGTTCAATTTACAACGGCACTGTAATTCATAAAAGATTCAAACCAAAATCTCATTTTTTTAAATATAGTGTGTTTTCTCTATTAATAGATCTGTCTGAATTAAATCAATTAGAAAGAGATATTAAATTTTTCTCATTTAATAAGTTCAATTTGATAAGTTTTTTTGAAAAAGATCACGGAGATAGAGATGGCTCTTCATTGATTAAGTGGGTAAAAAAAAATTTGGATGAAAATGAAATTAACTCTAAAGATATAAAAATTAAACTCTTATGTTATCCAAGAATTTTTGGATATGTGTTTAATCCTCTAAGTGTTTTTTTTATTTATGATAAAAATGAAAAATTAATATCAATCTTATATGAAGTAAAAAATACATTTGGAGAGCAACATACATACATTTTTAAGGTAAAAGATGATCTTAAACTTTTTCAGCATAATTGTTCAAAAAAATTCCACGTTTCACCTTTTATCGAGATGGATTGTAACTATTTTTTTAGAATATTAAAACCTGGAGAGAAAATGTCAGTAGTTATTGATCAATATCAAACAAATGAAAAAATTTTATATGCATCTCAGGATGGTAAAAGAGTTGATTTAAATAGTAAGGAATTATTAAAATCATACTTAAAACATCCCCTTATGACATTTAAAATAATCTCAGCGATACATTTTGAGGCGTTTAAATTGTGGACTAAAGGAATTAAGTTTATTAAGAAAAAGCTTAAAATAAAAAATAATATTACATTTGAAAATTAATGAAACTAAGCACTCTTACTGACAAAGTTGTTTTTAACATTTTGAAAGATATTGAATTTGGATATTTAGAATTATTGAATCATGATGGTAAGCAATACAAATTTGGTAATTCTAATGACTCTTTAAAAGCAAAGATAATCGTTAAAAAATCGAATTTTACTTTTGACTTAATAAAAGGGGGAAGTGTTGGATTTGCAGAGTCGTATATGAAAAATGATTTTGAAACAGATAATTTATCTAATTTAATAGAGATCACTGCGAGAAACATCATGCAAATTTATAAATTTTCTGGATTGTTGGATTTTCCATTAATAAATTATGTTAAAAATTTTTTAATAAGAAACACAAAAAGTAGAAGTAAAGAAAATATTTCCAAACATTATGATTTAGGAAATGAGTTTTTTTCTTTATGGTTAGATAAAACACTGACTTATTCAAGTGCAATATTTGATGAACAAAATAAGGATTTATCAAATGCACAAAATAACAAATATCAAAAATTGATCGATTTAATAAAACCAAATAATGGAGATAAAATTTTAGAGATAGGATGTGGTTGGGGTGGTTTCGCTGAATATCTAGGTAAAAAATATGATGTAAAACTAGATTGTATCACAATTTCAAAAAAACAGTTTGAGTATGCAAAAAAAAGAATACATGAATGTGGCTTGAATGAAAAAGTAAATATTGAAATAAAAGATTACAGAGATTTAAGAGATAAATATAACTCAATAGCATCAATTGAAATGATAGAGGCTGTTGGTCAAAACTATTTGGAAAGTTATTTTAAAACTATCAAAAATAATCTTTCCAATGACGGAAGAGCAGCTATTCAAGCAATTACTATAGATGACAATATTTTTGATAGATATAAGACTAAAAAAGATTTTATTCAAAAATATATTTTTCCTGGAGGATTTTTACCAAGCAAAGGCATTATTAATAAGTATGTTTCTGAAAATGGTTTAACAATTAAATCATATGATTCTTATGCAGATCATTATTCTAGTACATTAGTTATGTGGAGGAACGAATTTAATAAAAAATGGGATTTAATTAAAAAACAAGGATTTGATTTAACCTTTAAAAGAATGTGGGAATTTTATCTTTCGTATTGCGAGGCGGGATTTAAGTCAAAAAATATTGATTTAATTCAATTTTCAATTCAAAATAAATAGATTAATGGTGCACTTATGATCAAAATTAAAAATATTAAATCAATTTTATTGATAATTTTTCTTTTCTTAATTACAAACTGCTCACAAAATAGCGCCATGAAACCAGAAGAATTTAAAAATAAAGAACCAAGACTTATAATTGAGAATTACTTATCTGGTAATGTTAAAGCATGGGGTGTGCTTCAAAATAGATCTGGAAAAGTAACTAGACAGTTTTCTGCTGATCTAAATGGTCAATGGGATGGAAAAAAATTAATACTTGATGAAAAATTTAATTGGGATGATGGAGAAATTCAAACACGACAATGGCAAATTACAAAAATTGATGACAACAATTATGAAGGAACTGCAGGAGATGTTGTAGGAAAAGCTAAAGGATATTCTTATGGTCCAGCTTTTAAATTTGAATATGTTCTGTTAGTTCCAGTTAAAGGTAAAGAAATGAAAATTACTTTTGATGATTGGATTTTTAAACAAGATGATCGCGTCGCAATAAACCGGGCAACAATGACTAAATTTGGAATAAAAGTTGCGGAATTAACAGTTGTTTTTGTAAAAGATTAGTTATTTGAGTAAATCTTGAAGTTTATTTTCTTTTTCTAAGGCCCTTACATCGTCATATCCACCAATATGTTGATCACCAAAAAATATTTGTGGAATAGTTCTTTTTCCATTAGCTTTTTTAATCATTTCATCCATAGCACCATCAACTTTTGAAATATCTATTTCGTTATAAGTTGCATTATTTCTTATTAATAATCTTTTTGCTGCATCACAGTAGTTACACATTGGACCAGTATAAATTGTTATTTTTTTCATAGATTATAGATAGTTACCTTTTTTTATTTTGCTAGATATTTGTTTTCGAGAATATTCGAATTTTTTTCTATGTTTGATACTTTTTTGATTTACTCTTTTTCTCCATAATCTAAATGAAGATGGTTTTAAGGATCTTCTCATTATCTTGATTACATCAGACTCCTTGTACCCAGTTTTTTTTTCTATTTCCTCAAAAGTGATCCTGTCTGCCCATGCAGCCCATATGACCCAATCTGGACTTTCAATATTGGGCTCTGGATTTTTGACTCGAGTGACAGGCCTGTGACCTTTTTTTTTCATAAATCCTTTATATTTAAAAAAAATCTTTAATGCATTTATTTTTGAGATTTGATATAATGATCTAGATAGTCCTACTTAGCCATCTTTAGCTCCCGGTTTTTTAGGACTATCCTCAAAATATTCACACCACATATATAACAATTTTTACAGATTTATTATTTTTTCTGATACTTGGTAAGTTTTCCAATTAACCCAAAATAAATTTTATTTGGTAGAAAACTCAAAATTTTCAAAATTATTGTTAAGGCTTTTGGAAAATGAATTTCAAAAGAATTCTTATTCACTAAACCATTGTAAATTTTTTCAGCTGCATATTCAGGAGTTTTTAAAAAAGGCATTTTGAAATCATTTTTATCAGTCATTGGGGTTTTGATAAAACCTGGTGAAACTAAACACACACGCACATTTGACCTTCCAAAATCAAAATATAAACTTTCAGCTAGATTATTTAATGCTGACTTAGAGGGTCCATATCCAGTTGAATTTGGTAGCCCCCTATAACCTGCGATAGATGAAACAATAGTAATTGTTCCATCTTTTTTATCCTTAAAGTATTTCTCGACAGCTTTTATGCTATTTAAAGTTCCAAAAAAATTTATTTTAAAAACGTTTTCAATTTGTTCAACATCAATATCTTTTTCTCTTTTCGGATCCCATGTGCCAGTTGAGAAAAAACAAATTTCTATATTTTGAAACTTGTCTACTATATTTTGAAAAACTTCTTTACATTTAGTTTTATCAGTCACATCTAAAGGAAAAGAACTGATGTTTTCATATTCATTACAAATTTCTTTTAATAGATTTTCACGTCTAGCAGATATAGCAACATTCCAACCCTCTTTAGCAAATTTTATTGCTAAAGCTTTACCAATTCCTGTACTACCACCTGTAATCCAAATAGTTTTTTTATTCATTTATAAAGATGTATAATACTAATATGCTAAAAAATAAATTTTTATCCTTAATTCTTTTTTTTATTATTACTTTTTCTGCATCATTTACAGGAGGTTTAGTAACAATCAGCTTCAAAGAGCCTTGGTATTCTAGTCTTGTGAAATCGAGTTATAACCCACCAGATTGGATATTTGCACCTGTTTGGACAACACTTTACATTATGATGACATTGGCTATTTGGTTTTTTTGGCACAGTAAAAAAAAAGATGTAAACACAATTTACATTTATTTTATACATATAGTATTAAATGCAACTTGGAGTATTGTTTTTTTTGGATTACATCAAATATTTTTTGCATTAGTTGTTCTTATTATTTTGATAACTTTGATAATAATTCTTATTATTAGATTTAAACGTGTCAATTTTGTAAGTTACTACTTAATGATTCCATATTTACTTTGGTGTTTCTTTGCATTATTTCTTAACTATAACCTAATGATTTTAAACTAAATGGATGATGTAGTAATAGTCGGTGGTGGAATAATTGGTGCAGCAACTGCATATTTTTTATCCAAGGAAGGAAGAAAGGTAAAAGTAATTGAAAGAGACCCGACTTACAAAAATGCTTCTTTCCCCCTTTCACTTGGAGGTTTTAGAAGACAATTTTTTCAAACTGAAAATATACTATTAGGAAAATTTGCTAGAGAGTTTATCTTTCAAATACCAGAATTACTTAAGACAGAAAAAAATCCAAATCCTACAGCAAGCATGGTCCCGAACGGATATTTATTAATGTTTGGTCCAGAACATGCTGAGGAACAATATAAGGCCTTAGAAAATCACAAAGCCTGTGAGGCAGGCACTAAAAATATCAAAGGCTCTGAATTAGATAAATTCTTTCCTTATATTAACAAAGAGGGAATTGAGACTGCTACATTTACAGATAACAAAAGTGAAGGATGGATTGATCCTTTTCTATTTCATACAGCTCTTAAAAGTAAGGCAATAGAACAGGGAGCAGAATTTGTAAAAGGGGAAGTTAAATCTCTTAAAGAAATAAAAGCTAAAACAATTGTTTCCGCTGCCGGATGTTGGACAAAGGAACTCTTGGAGGATATCCCAGTTGAACCTCAAAAACATACTGTCTTTAGAGTCAAGTGTCCAAAGCATATTCCAGAGATGCCATTGACTGGCGATTTGACAACAGGAGTTTATTGGCGGCCCGAAGGAAAAGAATATTTAGCTGGATCACCTAGATCTGTTTTTGATGCAAAAGATCTTGAACCTGCTTGGGACGATTTTGAAGAGCTAGTTTGGCCTGCATTAGCAAAAAGAGTTCCAGCTTTTGAGGAATTAAAACTTACAGGCGGATGGGCTGGTTATTATGACTGTAATCGACTAGATAATAATGCAGTTGTAGGCAAACATCCAAAATTTGAGAATGTTTATTTAGCAACTGGATTTACGGGCAGAGGATTAATGCAAGCACCAGGAATTGGTAGAGCTTTAACAGAATTAATTACAACAGGATCCTATCAATCAATAGACATTTCAAATATGGCAGTTGAAAGGGTATTAGGTGCAAAAGCAAGACCAGAGCCTTACGTATTATAATTACTTTTAAATGTTAAGTTCCACAAAAAGTTTTATAC
>CACNZK010000008.1 GCA_902625035.1 uncultured Pelagibacteraceae bacterium | reverse complement strand
ATCAAATCTTTTTTTTAAATCAAATGTTGTCTCAGATTTTTCTAAATTATCAAAATTAAATTTGAAAAATTTCTCAAAAAATAATCCTACTGCATGGCCATGACTGATATTAAATAACGATGTAAACGGATAAGATGCAGCATGGGGCGCTGTTGTTTTTGATATGTTAATAGCTTTACCTGCAAGATTTGATGCAATACTCATTTCAGCTGCATTTTTTAGATTTGGGTTATTTAAAAAAGATATAAAACTACTTATTGATATTTTTAGTGACTCAGAGGCATATTTTATACTTTCTTCGTCCGATTTTTTTGACACTAATGATTCTAGTGCTTGTGCAATAGCATCAAATCCTGCTGATGATTTTATTTTATTTGGTGCAGAAATTAAAAATTCAGGAACAAGAAAAAAATTATCAGGAATTAATAATTCACTTTCAAAAGAATATTTTATACCATTCACATAAATCACAGCATTAGATGTAACCTCAGCTCCTGATCCAGCAGTGGTTGGAATTACAGCAATTTTTGTATATTTTTTTTTAAATGGATATGAATAATTAATGATAAGTTCATTCAGGTCTGGTCTTACTTCTACCACATTAGCTATTTTAGCATAATCTATTACGGCCCCACCTCCTATCGCTAAAACTAAATTAGGTTTAAAATTTCTTAAATTTTTTATAATTTCAATTAATTCTTCAATTCGAGGAATTTCAGAATTCTTATAAAAAAAGAAAATATCTTTATTTTTGGTTATTTTTTTAATGAATAATTCTGCACCAGATGTCTTAAATGATTTTTTACCACAAAGAATGAATATTTTTTTAAATCCCTTATCATTAATAAATTTATTTATATCGTCCGTGGAATTAATCATTTAATTCATAAATTGATTTTTTATCTTAATAAGATTTATAGGCCTTGGTAATTTCTTAATTTTGCTATTAGTTACCTTGACCTCTAAAAAACTTAAGCCTTTTTTAGATAGAAAATTTTTTATATTTTTTTTCAAGTTTGTTTTGTTTTTAATTGAGTAAAAATACTTAAAGCCAAGGCTCTTTGATAAATTTTTAAAATTAATATCATTAGCATAAGTATTTTGGCCCCCAACAGAATCATGAGAGTTATTGTTTAATAAAATATATTTAAAGTTTTTATTTGCAAAAGTTCCTGCAGTTTTAATTGATCCTAAATGCATTAAGAATGATCCATCACCATCTATACATATTGTTGTTTTTAGAGGATAATGAATATCCAAGAGCAACAGATGAAGTATGGCCCATTCCCCCTACCATATAGAAATCTTTACCATTTCTAAGATTAAAATTTTTTCTTAAATACATTATCTCTCTTGAATTATAACCTGTGCTTGAAATAACCTTTGTTTTTTTTTGCAAATTCATTAATAAATTTTTAAGAAAATATTCTTTATCTAATTTATAATAATCTTGTTTTTTTAGAATTTTTGAACTTTTTTTTAAAATTCCTTTTTCAATTAAACAAGCGACTATAGATTTACTTTTTTTTGCAGAATTTACCTGCTTGTAAAATTTTTTAAGATCTGACTTAGATCTTAAAATTGTATATTTTATTTTTAATAATTTTAGAATTTGTTCTGTAATCTTACCTTTTTCATTATGTTGAGGCTCATCTTTTATTCTTGGAGAACCTCGCCATCCAATAATTAAGATTAGCGGAATGGAATAAACGTTTTTATGTGCAATCGAGATTAAAGGATTTAAAGCATTGGATAGACCAGAATTTTGCATATAAATTATTGGGATTTTCTTAGTTGAGAGATAATAACCAATTCCAATTGAAATAGCTGAACCCTCGTTTGTTGCAATAATATGATTTTTTTTGTTCTTTTTTTGTAAAGAATCTGAAAGTTCTTTTAAAACACTATCAGGAACGCCAGTGAAAAAATCACTCTGATTTTTTTTGAGGATATTGATTAAATCATTTACCTCAATCATTTTTAATAAGATTAATTATTTCTTTAATTGGTATAATTTTCTTATCGATTTCAAATGCTCGGCCCTTTTCAAGTATTCTTCTAGCAGCATGTTCCATCGCTGGATAAGCTGCTCTTAATAATTGGTTTGCATATATTACCATTTTAAAACCATTTTTAATTAATTCTTTTTCATAAACTTTTGAATAAGTAGATGGAACAGAGACTAGAGGAATAAAATTTTTACTTTTTTTAAATTCTTTTGCAAAAGAAAATATCTCATTCGGCGTTTTTTCTTTACTGTGAATTAATACAGCATCTGCACCTGCTTTTGAGTAAACTTCGGCTCTTTTCAGAGCATCTTTTAGGCCCTTCCCAACAATAAAACTTTCTATTCTAGCAATGACCATAAAATCATCTAATTGTCTAGAAGAGCAAATTTTTCTAATTTTTTTTGCAAAAAGATGGGGCTTATCCTGTTTTGTGTCAGTTTGATTTTTGAAAAGTGAATTTCTTTTTAATCCAATTTTATCTTCCATTATAATTGCAGAAACACCTGATCTTTCCAAAGATCGTATCAAGTATGGTAGATGTTCAATTTGACCACCATTGTCTGCATCGAAAACTAATGGCTTACTTGTTACATCCATCATATCATTTAGTGAGGAAATTCTAGCTGAAAAGTCTAATGAAGAATTATCAGGTTTACCTTTAGTTGCAGAATCAGTAAGGCTAGACGACCACATGCCATCAAATTCAATAATTTTATTTTTCTTATT
Source organism: uncultured Pelagibacteraceae bacterium (assembly GCA_902625035.1). Classification (GTDB taxonomy): domain Bacteria; phylum Pseudomonadota; class Alphaproteobacteria; order Pelagibacterales; family Pelagibacteraceae; genus Pelagibacter. The sequence continues at coordinate 61,677 of CACNZK010000008.1, read as the reverse complement.
TAATCTTAAATTTTCAATTATCAAACCAGTTAATGAATTATGTGACTCTAATATTCTTACTATATTTTTTGAGTAAAACATTCTTTTTAATCTTGAAACTCTATTTTGTGGTGAAGCACCTATTTCTAATATTTTATTTTTAATAATCGTTGAAGAAATATTTTTTGTATATTTTGGTTCTATAAGTTTACCTGACCATTTTTTGAGAGTTTTAATAACATCTCTTCTGGTTTGTTTTTGAATACCTTTTTTCCAATCATCTCCGTGGACCACATAGTCTGGTCTAACTAGATTTAAGTTAGATACATAACTAAGAGTAGTTTGTGGAATTACTTTTTTAACATATTTTATATTTTGAACAATAATTTTTCGTCTTTTATAATCCAAGTGAGGAATATTTTTGTATGATGCTATAGCTTCGTCTGTTAACAGACCAACTATTACATCACCATATTTATTTGCGGTTTTAAGAATATTAATATGTCCTTCATGTATAATATCAACAGCTAGACCCACATAAACTTTTTTTTTGGTTTTCATTATTATTTTTTTAAGTATTTAAAGTTTTATATATTTAACTCAAGATTATCAGTAATATTTTTATATTATTTTTCAATTAAAACTTTTGAAATATTTTTACTTTTAGCTTTATCCTCAAAATAAATTTCATATTTAGAACCATTTTCAGCTAAAGAATATGTATAATATAAAATTCTTCTGCTTTTGGAGCTATCGTTTTTTTTTGATCTATGTGGACAAGTGTTAGAAAAGATAACTACATCGCCAATATCTAAATTTATCAAATCAAAGGTTGTATCTTTCTCTACCTCATTAGTCAGTGCTGGAGTACCATTTTTTTTTGTATTTTCTAAAAGTTGATCAAACGTGCCTTTATGATATTTTGCAAGCTCCAATGCGCCATTTTCTTTTGTACATTCATCAAGTGCAACAAGAGCGTTGATAAATAAATCTCCATATTCATACCAACCTTTTTTTTTCTCATTTTTTGGGTTTACAAAATGAAATATGCCATCATAGTGTGCAAAAAAACCTTCACCTCCTGGTGGTTTTGCATTAAATTTATCTTTAAAAATTATAAAATCTTTATTAAAAACTTCTTTAAGTAAGTCTAAGATTTTTTTATTTAATTCATTTAGCTGGTTACCTTTATTATATAGTTTTTCAATTCTTCTGAGGTTATTTAGTTTATCAAAGTATTTTACTGTATTCTTTGAATTGTTGATTTCTTCAATTAATTTATTAATAAATTTTCTTTCAAAAATTTTCCTACAAATAAAATAACCATTCTTATCATATTGATCTCTATAATTTAGGGAATTGAATTTCATTTTTTGGTTAAATCTATTTTATTTAATAATTAAATATTATAAACACTTAAAATAATCCTATATATAAATGCTATACAAATATAAATAAAAATTTTGATATGAATATTTTAATTACAGGATCTGCAGGCTTTATAGGGTTTAGCCTGGCTAAACACATATTAGATTTAAACAAAAAACATCGAATATATGGAATAGACGCATTGAACTCTTATTATTCAATAAAATTAAAAAAAAAAAGGATAGATATTTTAAAAAAATATAGAAAATTTAAATTTAAAAAATTTGACATGTCTAACAAGAAATTGCTTGAAAAAAATTTTAAAAATATAAAAATTGACTTGGTAATAAATTTAGCTGCTCAAGCTGGTGTTAGATATTCTTTAACTAACCCAGAGGATTATGTTTATTCAAATCAATTAGGTTTTTTTAATATTTTAAATTTTTGTAAAAAACGCAAAATAAAATTAATCTATGCTTCATCCAGTTCAGTTTATGGAGAATATAAAAAGTTTCCTACAAAAGAATGGCAAAGTTTAAATCCTAAAAATATTTACTCAGCAACAAAAATGGGAAATGAAATTTTTGCAGAAATTTTTTCAAATTTTTATAATTTAGAGATTATAGGATTAAGATTTTTTACAGTTTACGGTGAATGGGGGAGGCCAGACATGTTTCTGTTAAAATATTTACAATCTGCATCCCAAAACAAAAAATTTATACTTTATAATAAAGGAAATTATTATAGAGATTTTACTTACATAGTTGATGCAATAAAATTAATTGAGCCCATAATTTTTTTAAAAAAAAATTATTTTAAAAAACATGAAATATTTAATGTTTGCTCTAATAGACCAATTAAGATGAGCAAAGTTTGTGAAAAGTTGCAAAAACTGGCGAAACATAAGAAATTAATAAGTCAAAAAAAAAACGATTTAGATGTATTTAAGACGCATGGATCAAATCTTAAATTATCTAAATTTTCTAAAAAATTAAAATTTACAACTTTTGATAAAGCATTAAAACAGACATTTGAATGGTTTAGAAATCATAAAGATTTATTATGAACCAAAAAAAAAACCTTATTTATATCACAGAGACCTCATTACCAACAAAATCTGCTAATATTATTAACTCTTTAAAGTTTTGTGACGCATTATCAAATTATTATAATATCAAGTTTTTAGTTCCTAAAAATTTATTAGAAACAAAAATTATTAAGAAAAAATATAATTTGAGAAATCATATTAATTTTGAAAATTTGATCAATAAAAATATAGAAAATTTTATAACAAGATTATTTTTCTCAATTAAAATAATTTTTAAAATATTAAATGAAAAAGATTATGACGTTATTTTAAGCCGTAGTATTATATCATCGCTTTTGATGACATTACTCAACATAAAAAATACTCTTGAATTGCACCATATTCCACAATCATTTTCAAAGTTTTTTTTTAATTTTATAATGTTATTACCACAAAAAAAAAAACTTTCTCTAATACTTATTAATGACAATCTCGTTAAAGATTTAAGATTAAAAAAATTGAAATATATAGTACTGGATGATGCTGCAGATTTTTTGAGTTTTAGACCACATAAAAGTTTATATACAAAAAAAAAGACTTGTATTTATATGGGAAGTTTTTTTAAAGGGAAAGGTATTGAAATTATAGATAAGTTGTCAAAATTATTACCTGAAATAGATTTTCATCTTTATGGAGATCAAAAAACTCTAGGTAGTAGGGCAAGATATCAATTTAATAAAAATATCAAATTTTACGAATATGTTGACTATAATAAAATTCCTTTGGTATTAAAAAACTACGAAGTGGCATTGATGCCTTTCCAAAGCAGAATTGAGGCTAGATCAAAAAATTTAGAAATCTCAAAATATATTTCACCCTTAAAAATGTTTGATTATCTGGCTGCAGGGAAAATAATTATTGCTACAAAATTGAAAGCTTACAAACACATTTTAAAAAATAATGAAAATTCTTTTTTAGTTTCAAGTAAAGACTTAAATGCATGGAAAGAATTGATAAAATCTATTTTAAAGGATCCTAAAAAATTTAAAAGAATACAATTAAATGCTAAAAACACAGCAAAAAAATTTACCTGGAATAATAGGGCAAAAAAATTTTATGATTTTATCAAAATTGATCAGGCTAAACTTTGAAGCTCAAAATCAATCATTTCTCTAATTAATTCATTAATATTGATTTTACTCTGCCACTTAAGATTTTTTTTTGCTTTAGCGCTATCTCCTTTAAGGTAATCAACTTCTAGGGGTCTATAGTAAACCTTACTCACTGAAATTATCGTTTTTCCATTAGCATCGATTGCAATTTCCTTTAATCCTTTTCCTCTCCATTTTATTTTTAGTTTTAACAATTTAGCCGTCATATTAACAAATTCTTTAATAGTATATTCTTTACCAGTAGATATTACATAGTCATCTGGTTTTTTTTGTTGGAGTATTTTGTGTATAGCCTCTACATAATCTTTTGCATGACCCCAGTCCCTCTTTGCATATAAATTCCCCAATATAAGTTTTTTTTGAAGACCCAGACTAATCTTTGTGAGAGATGAAATTATTTTTTTAGTGACAAAATTCTCTCCCCTCATTGGACTTTCATGATTAAATAAAATTCCATTTGAAGCAAATAAATTGTAAGCATCTCGATAATTTTTTGTTATATGGTGTGCAAAAACTTTTGCAGTTCCATAAGGACTTTGAGGATTAAAATTAGTATTTTCATTTTGTATTTTACTGATTGTTTTTCCAAACATTTCTGATGTACCAGCTTGATAAAACTTTATCTTATGATTAGTATTTTTTATCGCTTCTAATATTGATAAAACACCAATTGCATTAACATTAGCAGTATACAAAGGTGTAAAAAAGGAAACACCAACATGTGATTGAGCGGCTAGATTATAAATTTCAGTAGGCTTAATTTTCTCAACTAAATTTTGAATTGAAGAAGTGTCAGTTATATCCCCATAATGAATAAAAAAATTTTTGTTATTCAAATATTTTTCGATTCTTTTCGTTGGGACAGAAGATGATCTTCTTTTAACCCCATGTACTTTGTAATTCTTATTCAATAATAGATCACTTAAATAATATCCGTCCTGTCCAGTGATTCCAAATATAAGAGCAATTTTTTTTTTCATGTGTTATTTATAATCAAATAATTGTAAAATAAAATAAAATAAAAATAAATTGAATTGACTAAAATTGGAATTACAGGTGCAAATGGATTGCTCGGCTCTTTAATAAAGAAAAAATTTAAAACAAGAAAAATAAATTATTCAGTTTTTAATGGGGATATAAAAGTTAAAAAAGATATAAACAATTGGATTCAAACTAACTCTAATATTGAATATATATTTCATTTTGCTGCGATATCATCTTCCTTAGTAGTAAATAAGAATAAAAAAAAAGCTTTTAAAGTTAATGTTATAGGCACCCAAAATTTGATTGAAGTTTTAAAGAAAAAGAGAAAAAAAATTTGGTTTTTTTTTCCAAGTACATCTCACGTTTATAAATATTCAAAAAAAAAAATTAAAGAGACCCATTTGTTAAAGCCATCTTCAAATTATGGAAAAACAAAATTAAGTGCTGAAAAAATAATCATAAAAAATAAATCAAAAAACTTCTCTTTTTTTATTGGTAGAATTTTTAGTATTTATCATCAAAAGCAAAAAAAACCATTTTTATATCCATCAATTAAACAAAAAATAAAATTAAATCGAAATAAAAAAATTTACTTAAAAAATGGACTCTCGGTAAGAGATTTTTTAAATGCACAGGATGTAATAGAAATAATCTTTAAAATTTTTAATAAAAAACTTACAGGAATTTATAATATCGGTTCGGGTGATGGAGTTACTGTAAAAAGTTTTATTGAAAAACACTTCAATTTGAAGAATATTGTTTCTTTAAATAAAGGCAAAAATACTTTAGTCAGTAACAACAATAAATTAATGAAAAAACTTAATGGGTGAAAAATTTAGATATAAATTAGTGCATAATATAATAGAAAAATTTGAGGTGAAAAGTTTATCGAAATGGAAATTAAAAAATAAAAAAATCACACATATTAATTTTATTTGCAATGAATTTAAAAAAGTTGATGAACCTTTAATTATTTAATTAATTAATGTCTATTTGTATTGTTATTCCCTCTTTTAATGAAAATGAAAATATAAATTTATTATTAAATGAAATTTATAAAATAGATTTAAATGATTTTGATGTTGTGATTATAGATGACTCTAAAGAAAGTTTTCAACATAAAATCGAATATATCAATGATAGAATTTATTATATTCATAGAGGAAAAAAATTAGGCAGAGGTTCTGCAATTTTGCACGGTATTTCACATATGTTAGATCTTAATAAAGATATAAAATTATTTATTGAAATGGATGCAGATATGTCTCATCATCCAAATGAATTATTAAGAAATATTGATTTTTTTAAAAAAAAAAATTTAGATTTACTAATTTCAAGTCGTTATCAAAAAAAAAGCAAAATTATTAATTGGCCAATAAATAGAAAAATTTTATCTTATCTTTCAAACAAATTATCAAATTGGGTTTTGAGGGTACCTATAAGTGATTATACAAATGGTTATAGAATATATTCTTCAAGTGCCGCAAAATTTATAACAACCAATTGTGGAAAAATAGGTGATGGATATATTGTTTTATCAGAAATATTAATACAATTATATTATAATAAATTTACAATAGGTGAGATCGATACCATATTTGTTAATAGAGTCAGGGGCACAAGTAATGTAAATTTCAATGAAATTTTAAAATCTATATCAGGTCTCTATAAAATTTGGAGGATAAAATTAAAGTTAAATCGTTTTTAATTTTTTAGTTAAGTGTTCTCCTAATCTTAAAGAAAGTTGTACAATACTTAATGTTGGGTTAGCATGTCCGCCTGTGGGAAAAACTGAACTTCCACACACATAAAGATTTTCAATATCATGAAGTTTTAAATTTTCATCAACAACGGAACTATTTTGATTATTTCCCATTATTGTACCACCAATATGATGATAACCCGCATCTGATATAAAACTTGATGACTCCTCAATTGTTTTGTCTGCTCCAAGTCTACCTAAATCTTGATCAATAAAATAATTACCAACTTGATTAACCATTTCTTTTGCTGTTCTAAGCGTTTGATCCGATAGCTGGTAGTTTAATTTTATTAAAGGAATGCCGCTAAAATCTTTTGAGGAGGATAAAGTAATCTGATTTTCTAATTGTGGATTTTGTTCCCAGGAGGAACTTAATGTGATACCACAAAGTAAATTTTTATCAAACAAATCTAAAATATGTTTCGATAAGGATGGAGCTACACAAAGTAGGTCTTTGACATTATTTTTCAAATTATCATTATTTCGGTCGTGAAGAGTTAAAAAAACACCAGAATTTAGAATATCTTTTTCATTGATTAGATTTTGTGTTGGCGATATTGAAACTGTAAAGTTTCCCCAATTTCTAAAATTTTCAAAACTTTCAAAATTATTTTTAAAACTTTTTCTTATTGCTTTAAAGTTTCCAACACCTGATCCTATTTTTTTAAATGGATGTTCCATCCAATAATTCCCAATGGGCAATTTTCTTGAAATACTTTTATTATTTTCTCTAAACCATAAAAGCATTCTTGAATTGTCTATTCCACCGCAAGCTAAAACTAAGAAGTCTGCTTTGATTGAAAAACTTATTTTAGATTTTATAGAAATTTCTTGAATTTTACTATTTTGAATTTTTACATTATTTATTATTGAATTTAAGCAAACATCTATATATTTGGAATTTGATACATGTTTGTAATATTTGTCATAAAATCTCACATCAGATTCTTGAAATTCTATTATTTTTAAATTTTTAGCTATCTGTTTTTCTCTAAATGAATTTGGTATTTCAAGAATATTACAACTTTCTTGTAGATATGGTTCAAGATCATCTTTATTGATTGGCCATTTTTTAAAGTCATAATCATCAAGTGTTCTACACGTACCACCCCAATGGCCACTTGTGCCTCCAAATTGACTCAACCTTGAAGCTGATAAGTTGTTAGGGAAATTACCTATTATTTGTCCGTCGTATCTATTTTGAGCTTTTTCTGAGTAAAATTCATCACCAGCCTCAACAATTAAACATTCAATCTTATTTTTTTCAAGTTCAAGAGCAACAGATAAACCTGCTGGACCACTACCACATATCAAGATTTTATATTTTTTATTTAATAAATCTTTTTCATTTAAAATCATACATCATTACTACTTAAAACCCATTTTATTTTACTATATCTTTTTTTGTTCGAGATATCTGAGATACGCTCACCATTTGAAAGATATAGATTAAGTAATGTTATAGAAACAATATACTTGAATACTAATTTGTTAAATTCTCTTCTTTTAGAATTGAAATTATCTTTATTCATATATGACTGAAGTATTTAAAATCATTTAATAATTTGATATAAATAAACCTATTCTTTATGATTAACAACTATTTAAAGTCAAAAAACAAAAAAAAATATGTTTTTATAGTATTGATATTTGTGTTTTTGTTAATATTCATTTTTAATTTTATTTTTTCTTTTTTTCAAAACAAAATCTTAAGTATTTTAAATTCACAAAAGTTTGAAAATTTTTTAATTTTAAGAGTCGAGAATTATCTAGAAAAAATAAGTGAGGGCGAGCTTAGCGAAAAACAAGTTGAATATTATTCTAATTTATTAAATAGAATTAATAAAAAATTTGCACCTGTTTTAGACAATTTAGAAAAATAAACTTAAAATGAGCTCTAAAAGATCATTTTTCTTAATTAATATAATCTTTTTTTTTATTAGTTTTTTTGGCTCGATTTTTCAATCTTATTTTATTTATGATCCCTTCCATTGGGGTCTGGCTCAAAGTTCAATAGATTTATTTTCAGGCCTAAACCCCTATAAGGATACTTTTATACATTATGGCTTTTTGTATACGCTTACCAATTCTATAATTCTTGAATTAACAAAAAATAATTTGATATATATATTTTTTTTATCATCATTATTTTATAGTTTAGGAAATTATTTATTATGTAATTTTGCATATAATAAATTAAAAATTCAACTTACTTATTTTTTACCTATAATTTTATTCTTAACCCATCCATTCACAAATCATCCATGGTATAACTATCAATTTTATTTTTTGATTGTATTAAGTCTATTTTTTTTGATTAAAAGTAGTAAAGAAAGTTTATTAATTTTTGGAATTATCTTATCATTGTCATGTTTAGTTTATGAAAACTTTACAATTCCAGCATTTATTATTCTTACAATCAAATTTTTTATAACAAAAAATTTTAAACAAAATATTTATTTGATAATTGGTTTTTTAACACCTCAAATTTTATTTCATTTTTATTTATTTATTTTTGAATTACACAAATATTGGCTTAAAACTTTTTGGTTAAATGAAATTTTTTTAAATATCTATAATATTTCTTTTTTTGAATTGATTATTAATTACTTAAATATCTTTATTAGAAAAACCTTTTTCAACTTTTTCACTGAACCATTCTATTTTTTATTTTTTTCTATTTTAATTATTAACATGTTTTATTTTCTTAAAATTTTTTTAAAGAAGGTTAAACAAAAAAAAACCGAGAAAATTGAAATTTATATATTTTTGATTTCAATCATCTGTTTGTTAACATTTCCTTCAACATTACATAAATTGAATATTTTTAGATTTTCGACTGGACCAATTATTGGTATTATTCTTCTTTTTTATTTTGTAGAAAAAAATTTTGTAGATTTAAAAAATTATATTGTTTTATTGATTATTATCATCTTAGGATCAAGTAGTTTGTTGCCAATTAAAAAAGAAAACAATAGATTTTTTCCACTTTTTAGTGATGTAAAAAATAATATAACTAAAACTGATATTGAATATTTTAGAAGTCAAAAATGGAGAAAAGATACTTGGTTAGTTCTCAATCAAATTAATAATAAATCACAAAAAATTGCCTCAAAATGTAATGCTGTTAAAAATTTTACAAATTATACAAAAGACGCTTTTATCTATATGATTGCAAGAAAATACATTAGTTCTAATCAATTTATTTTTTGGTACCAAAATGAAAGGTACTATAGAATATTATCAAATCATTTTAATATAAATATGGACTCAATATTGGAGGATATAAACTCATTTGAAAATGGTATTATTTTCTTTTATTTAGAAGATTTATATTATTTTAAAAAAAAAATTGATTTTAAAAGATTTAAAATTCATGAATTTCCGTATTCTTATCAACAGAAAAGAGTTGGACTAATTTTACCAAATAAATGTTTAAGAAAGATCCTTTAAAAAATATAAAAAAAGATAGATATGCTTTTATTGATAATTTAAGAGCAGTAGCAATTATTCTAGTAGTTTTATTTCATTACACATATCATTATGATAGTGAATACTTATTGAGATCAGACAACTGGTCTCTTGAAATTGCTAAATTTGGATGGAGTGGTGTAGATATTTTTTTTATTGTAAGTGGTTATTGTATTGGTATGACCATTATAAAGACAAAAAATTTTATTGAATTTGTTGTTAGAAGAATCGCTAGACTTTACCCCGCCTATTTAATTTGTGGTTTGTTAACGTTAGTTTTCTATTATTATTTTGAATTACCTGGCAGAGAGGTTGGCTGGTTTACAGGTTTTATGAATTTAATATTCGCAAATTTTATACCAGGAATGAATTTCAAATATATTGATGGGATATACTGGGCTTTAATGGTTGAACTCAAATTTTATCTTTTTTTTGGTTTAATATTTTTTTTTCTAAATAGTTTAAAAAAAAGTATAAACGTTTGGTTTATTTTTTGTGTACTAGGAAATATTATTTCTATATTTGATAAAGATTCGTTCATATTTATTACATCAATTTTTCCACACGCAAATTTATTTTTAATTGGGTTACTCTTATTTTATTTTGATAAAGTTTCCTTAGTAAATAAATTGATAATATTTTTATTTGTAATTATTTCACTTTTAACTAATGAAAGATATATCGGTTTCGAACTTTATTTTGTTTTTTTACTCTTATTTGTTTCATTGTTTTTGTTAAAAAAGATTGATTTGAATATAAAAATTTTATCATCATTAGGTTTAGTATCTTATACTTGGTATCTAACTCATAATGCTATTGGAATTATTATAATAAGGGAATTAAATAATCTTAAACTTCAAAATATTTCGGTTATTTCTGCTACAGTAATTACCCTTTTTTTATCAGTGATTATTTATAGATTTTTTGAAATAAGGTCTAAAAAAGAGATAATTAGTTTTTATAAAAAATTTTCAAATATGATAAAAAATAAATTTATCAGATAGCTTTTTAGCTTTATTGAGGTTAACTTTGTCTTTTTTTGTAATTTCAATTACACCAAATCTACCGACCAACTTAATCTTGATCAATTTTTTGAGTATTTGATATTCTTTTCTAAATTTAAAATCATCGATAATAATTACAATTTTATTATAACTAATATTTTTAATACAAAAAATTATAACTTGTATTGCAACATAAACCCTAAATCTTCCATCAATTAATATTAAATCAGGAAAAAATTTCAAATTTTTACTCATGGAATTTATTTGACGTGCATACTTTTTTATTTTTTTTTTTATAATAAATGATGGTAATATTGGTATTGAATAATATTTTGTTGGTCCAATATCAGAATAAGTTATTTGATGAATACCTTTATTTTTCAAAAAAGAATAAAAACTCTTATCTGTTTCTATTGAAATAAACTTTTTATTTAACTTTTTTGCAAGAAGAGTGCTACTCCCTGATCCATACTCTAAATAAAATTTAGATATTTTTAATAATCTTTTGAAATAATCATTGGAAGTTTTTGAGCCAAAATTTATAGAATTCGAAATTTCATAACTTGAATTGATTATTGAGAAATATCTTAGAATATAAATCAAAAAATTTGTTATTTTACTAATCATTTAATATATGAATAAATAATTTATATGTAAAAATATTCATTATGAAACAAAAAATAAACATTTTGATAAATGAAGAAGCTAGAAAATTAGGTTTATATTATGGTTTTTGGAATTGGTTTTTTATTTTTCAAAAGGATTTATCAGATCTTAATATTAAAGTGAATTTTTTTTCATCCATGAATGACAAATTTTTTGATGCTGATCACTTGTTCTTAAATTCAAGATCATTCCCAGAAAATAATAATAGAGTAGATACAAACATATTAAAAAAATTATGTTTAAAAAATAAAAATTTGTATTGGTTTGATATGAGAGATAGTGCTGGTACAACTCAATTTGAGGTTCTTCCATTTGTAAAAAAATATATAAAAAAACAATTCTACAAAGATAAAAAAACTTATTTTAAAAAGATTAGAGGAGGTAGAATGTATACTGATCATTACATTAAAAAATATAATTTAAAAGATTCTGAAGAATATGATCAAGAATTACTTAATAGTTCACATCTTTCAAAATTAATATTAGGATGGAATTTGGGTGTTGCGTTTTTCTTTGATTATATAAATTTTACAAAATTGGATTATTTTTTTGAGTTAATAAAATTTAAATACTTAAATCAAAAAAATTTTAAAATGAAATTACCTTTTTATCAAAATTGGAATGATGATAAGCATAAAAATAATTTTTTTTCTTTAATGAACACTAATTTCTATAGAATTTCTGTGGGTTATCAAAGAACAAAACTTAAGGAAATTGTAAGAGACTTTGAGATTACAAATAAAATTATAGAAGGAAGATTTAACAAAAAAAAATATTATCAAGTTTTGAGGAATTCTAAAGTATCTGTAGGAGCATACGGTTGGGGGGAGGTATGTTATAGAGAATTTGAAGCAACTTTATGCGGAACAGCATTTATGACAGCTGATATGTCTAATATCGAGACATGGCCAAACATTTATCATGATGGTGAAACTTATTTATCTTATGATTTAGATTTCAAAAATTTAAAATATAACTTAGAAAAATTAATAAATGATATCAATTTAAGAAAAAAATTGGTTAACAACTCTAGAGGCATCTTAAAAGATTGTCATTCATCTATAGGAAGGGACTATTTTTTAAAAAAAATTCAAGAGATAATAAATTAAGATTATATTTTTCTAAATAACTGGCTGAAATTATCTATATTTTTTTTTAGAGAGAATTTTTCTAAATGACTTGATGGAATTTTTAATTTTTTCTTTAAGCGTTTTGGACTCTGAAAATGGTTTAAAATTTTTTTTGCTAACTCTTCATGATCGCGTGGAGAAAAAAAATCGCCATATTTACCATTTCCAATGATTTCCATTGGTCCAGAATTACAACTCGATGTAATAACTGGACAATTGTTTTTAAGAGCTTCAACTAAGACATTTCCCAAGCCTTCGTAAATTGAACTTAATACAAATAAATCCGCTTTTTTATAAAATAAGTTTGGATTTTCTATATTTTTATAAATTTTTACAAATTCATTTAGATTATTATCATTAATAAACTTATTTAAATTTTTATATTCTGATCCACGACCAATGAGAATTAGCAAAAAATTTTTATAATAATTCTTTAAAATACTAATTGATTTTAAAATTGTGATTTGATCTTTTTGCTTTTCAAAAAAACCAACATTTAAAATTATCTTTTTATTTTTATTTATTTTTATTTTTTTTTCCCTATTGTTTCTTATAATTCTATCTTCAAGGGATGGATTATATATAGTTGTAACTTTTGAATTAATAAATTTTTCTAAATCTATACTTAATTTTCTACTAATGCCAACTATTGCATCACTTTTTGAGTAATAGATTTTTATCAAAATCAATATAATTTTTTTTTTTATATAATCTTTAATATTTTTATAAAAACTCAATTCATCTAAATGATTTCTCTCTATAAGTATTTTTTTTATTCCTGCTATTTTTTTAAGTGACATAATTGTTACAATATTTGCGAAATTTTGATTAGAAATAATTATGTTTTTTTTAGAACTTTTTTTTGAAATTCTTGCTTGAATAAATTTTCTTAATTCGAAAATAGAATAAAGAGTTCTGCTACTTCTTAAAATTTTGTATTGAATTTTTTTATTTAAATATTGACTATAGTAACATTTTGATAGACTAATAAGTGTAATATCGTCAAAATCTAAACCATTAATCAATTTAATTATAGACCTATCAGCTCCTCCAAATTTTGGGTAAGGTTGGAAAATAAATAGTCTAACTTTTTTTTTGAAATACATGTTAGTGTCGATTAAATAAATTAAATGAAAAAAATAAAAATTTCAATATTAATTGCCAATTATAATGGTGAAAAATATTTGAATAGATGTATTCATTCATGTCTATCACAAAAGATAAAAAGTCGTTTTGAGATAATTTTTGTTGATGATAATTCTACAGATGACTCACTAGAAAAAGTTAAAAAATTTAAAAAGAAATTAGAACTGATTAAGACAAAAAAAAAAAAGAATATTTCAAAATTTAATACATACTATCAACTAAACACTTACTATCAGGGTTTTATTAAATCAAAAGGTGAAATAATATGTTTTCTTGACTCAGATGATTATTTAAAAAAAAACAAACTTTCAAAAATTGATTATTATTTTTCAAAGTATAAAAATTTAGAATTTATATTTGATAGACCTAGAATGATAAATTCTAAAGGTATAATTAGTAGAAATCCAAAAAATTACAGTTTTAGAGTAAATAAATGGCCTTTATTTCCTCCTCAAAGTTGTATTTCAGTAAAAAGAGAAACTATTCAAAAAAATATTGGTAAACTTTTTAAAAAGAAATTTCCATTGACAACTTTAGATTTCAGAATTGCTGCCCTATCAGACCAATTTAGAGAAAAAACTTTTTTTCTAGACAATGAATTAACTTATTATTTTCAACATGAAGGTAATGAAAGTAATAAAAATTTTTCACTGTTTAATTCTAATTGGTTTAAAAGAAGACTTGAAGGTTTTGATTATTATGAAACTGTGAATAAAAAAAAAATTAGAACTTTAGACTACTATTTTACAAGAATAGCTAATATTATTTTTTAATACATAAATTTTTGTATGAATAATAAAAACTAATATTAAGCCAAAACATTGATGCATTAAAACTTGTAAAAAAACTACCTCCAGGTAACAAAGGTGTGAAAATAATTAGAATTGAAAAAAAAAGTGAAATTAATAAAAAATTTTTTTCTTTAAAAACAAATAAAAGATTTGTGTATATAAAACCTAGTAAACAAACTATAAGAATCGTAAATCCAAATATTCCATGTTCTGATAAAATTTCAAAATAAATTTGATGTGGGTGAGTATTACATCTTGAATTTTTAATCTCTTTTTTAAATAAATATTTATCTTTATAATCTTCTTCACATAAAATTCTGTAATTTTTGTTTCCAACCCCAAATATTTTTTTTTCTAAAAATAACTCATAGGCAGAATTATAAATTTTTCCATATTCTGTTTGTTTGATAAACTTATTAATATTAAACTCATTTTCTTTGAATTCATTTAATATTTTATTTTGAAATCTCTCTTTAAAAATTTGATTATTTGAAATAAATATTGTTATTAGACTCATAGAAATTAGAAATAAACCTATTGTTTGCTTAATATATTTTCTATCTATAAAAAATATTAAAAAAGAGACCAATAATATTGATTTAATAAAATTTGATCTATCTCCTGTAATAAAAATTGTCATTATAAAAAGAAAAAGCAAGATTAAACCATTCAGCTTGTATTTATCATGATTTATGAAATAACCTGATATGATAAAACAAAAAGATAAAATTAACGCTCCTGCTTTTAGCTCATCACCCATAAAGCCCGAGAGGCGATGATATTTTAACGGCGACTCAATACCGATTATATTTTTTTGTGTTAAAAATTGTATAAATAGATCAATTGAAAATACGATTAAGATTATTGTCCAAATTTTTATAACTAAAGTAAAAGCTAACTCTCTTTTTGTAAAAAAATCTATAGTACCTATTATAAAAATTATATATTTGAAAAAAAAAATATTTCTTAAAAAAGAATTTTCTGAATTTACTGAAAAATATGAATTAACAATTAATGATAGATAGATTAATAATAAAAAATAAATAAGTTCTTTATTATAAAATTCTATCTTTTTAAAAAATATAAAGTCTATAATAAATTTTAAACTTAAAATTATAATAGCTAATTCACTTGCGCCGGTACCAATTATAAGAAAGATTGGAATAAAAGAGTAAATCAACAGCGTAAATTTGTCTATTATAGTTATCTTTTTTAGTTGATTTATATCTTTGATAATAAAATTCATTAGTATATTTAAGCCATATGATAATTCATTTTTTTGAAATAATATCAATTTTTTTATTAATTCTATTATTTGGGCTATCTTATATTGGTTACGGGAAATTTTTTAATAATTTAATATTTAAAGGTGCATCTATTGTTAGTTATGGTCAATTAGGGCTATTAGGAATTTTTTTCCTTATAGTTCTATCATATTTTACTAGTTTTTTTATATCACACAATTCGTTGCACAATGTTTTGATTTTAATAATTGGTTTATTCTTATTTTTCTTTGGTAAAAAAAAGATTGATTATAAAAATTTAAAATTATTATTTTTAATTATAATCTTCACTTTTTTATTTTTCATAATTTCTAAAAATCACGACGACTTTCCTTATTATCATTTACCTTTTGCATTGAGTTTATCTGAAAATAAAGTTTCATTTGGTATGGGACTTCTGAATTATGGTTATAGACATCATTCAGCTTTGCTTTTTTTAAATTCATTAAAATTCTTACCTTGGTTAAAGTATTTTTTGTTTAATTTACCAAATTATTTAATTTTAATTTTTGTAAACTATATATTATTAGATAATCTTATAAAAAATCTTAAAAAAAAAAATATAATTTTTCTATTATCATTAATATTTTTAACAATAATAAATATTAAATTTACGAGACTTTCAGAATATGGAACGGATATTGCTGGTCAAATTATTTTGCTTGTTATTATTATAAATTTAATAAATATATTAATTGCTGATAAAAAAATAGAAAATCTATATTTTAATATTTTTTTATTATTAATAGTTTTTTCATTTAAGGTTTATTTTTTAATTTATTTTTTATTGATACCTTTTGTTTTCTATCAATTAAAATTAAATCCATTAAAATATAAGAATTTCAATTTAAATGCAGTAATTTGTTATTTATCATTTATTGTTTTATTTATTATTCACAATTTTATAAATACTGGTTGTGTAATATATCCAGTAGAAATTTCCTGCATAGGAGATAAGTTTTTTTGGTCGTTAGCATCACAGGAAATTATTAGAAATGATATTTGGCTGGAGTCGTGGGCAAAAGCTGGAGCAAGTCCAAATTATAAAGTCGAAAATTTGAATGAATATATTAAAGGTTTAAATTGGGTCACTAACTGGTATAAAAATTATTTCGTAGGTAAAGTTTCAGATTTCTTGTTTATAGTTATCTTGGTTAATTTAATTATATTTTTCAGTTTTAATAAAAAACTCAACTTAAAGAATGATCTAGTCAAAGTTAGAAAATTATTGATTTTTATAAGCTCTTTAGCATTATTAATTTGGTTTTTTAAACATCCATCTTTAAGATATGGAGGGTATTTACCTATAACAATTTTTTTAACATCGCTATTTTTGTATTTTTATTCTATTAAAAATACCAGAGTTAATATTAATAAAATAACTAATTTTTTTATTATTCTAATTGTAATTATTTTTAATACAAAAAATATTTTAAGATTAGAATTTGAATTTAATCGAAACGATCAATATAAATTTGATAATTTTCCATTTTACACTGTAATTGACAAAAAATATGAAAGTTTTAGTTTTGATAATGTAACTTACATGTATACGACCAATGGGTATTGCTGGGCAACACCAACACCTTGTTCAAATACTCCAAGAAAAATAAAGATAATTAATAATTATATTTTTTTTGAAAGATGAAAAATCTTATTAATATCATTTTAGATCAATTAGATCATTTTATTCAAAAAAAAAATATTCAGATTTTAAAAAAAAATTTAAGTAAAAGAATTGATCTTTATGTTGATGTGGGTGCTCATAGAGGTGAAATGATAAACACTATTTCAAATAATTTTACTGTAAATAAAATTTTTGCATTTGAGCCAAATCCAGAATGCTCAAACATTCTTAAAAAAATTAAAAAAAATAATCTTAAAATTTTTGAATTTGCTTTAGGAAATAAAAAAGGCAACAAAGGACTAAATATCGGACATATATCCTCAATGTCATCTATAAATGATATTAACAATAAATCACTTTATTCAAAACTAAAAAAAATCGTTATTGGGTTATTCTATTTTAAAAGTTCTGTTTATAAAAAAAAGATAAGAATAAAAGTTAAAACTTTATCCGAAATTTTAACTAAAAATAATCTTAAAAAGATTGACTTATTAAAAATTGATACCGAGGGATATGAATTAAATGTTTTGATTGGCTTAGAAAAATTTATTGAAAAAACTAAAATTATTCTTTTAGAGTGTCATTATGATGACTCTTTGATTAAAAACTATAATTTTAGAAGTCTTAATTTCTTCTTTGCAAATAATAATTTTAAATTGATTTCAAAAAATAAGATGCTTTTAAGAAAAGGCTATGAACTCATATATAAAAATCAAAGAAATTTTAAGTAAATCTAATAAGATTTTTATAATATAAATTTAAATTTTTTTTTGAGTCATATTTTTTTAATGATGAATAAGCGTGATTAATTTTTCTTTTAATTAACTTGGTTTGGTTCTTGCATAGAATAATCTTTTTAGATAAATCTTTATAATTTCCAGTTTTAAATAACATTCCACCTTTTCCATTATCCAGAATTTCTCTCGGGCCTGTTGGACAATCACTTGAAATTATAAATCTTTTTAATGTAATTGCCTCTAACAAAACATTAGGCAGTCCCTCGTATTTTGATGTCAACACTAGAACATTAGAATATTTAATAAATGGATAGGGATTTTTTCTATACCCTAAAATTTTTACATTTTTTTCTAGTCCGTTAATCTTAATATAATCATTTAAGAAAATCTTATTTTTTCCCTGGCCTATTAAAATTAATTCAACTTTGATTTTATTTTTGATACTTTTAATTGATTTTAATAATGTTATATGATCCTTTTGATCGACTAATCTACCAACACTAACAAGTTTTAATGAATTTTTAAACTTAAAAGGATTTTTTTTAAAACTTATCTTTGCTTTTTCTATTATTCTTTTTTTATCCAGGGGATTATAAATACAAATTGATTTTAAACTTAATTTTTTTTTAATTTCATTTTTAAATTCTTGGCTGTTTACAATAATTAAACTTGATAAAGAATATATTTTAGTAAATATTTTTTTTTTAAACGAATTTTTTAACCAACCAGTAGGTGAAGAATTTAATCTAACAATTATTTTTTTTTTGAAAATTTTAGCAATTAAAATAGAATATATATTTGCTTGAAAACTTAGGATAGTAACATCCTGAAATTGATACCTAATGATTTCTTTAATTAGTAAAATACAACTTATTAAAATTTTTAAACTTCTTAATTTAAAAATATTATCGAATAAATCAAAACTTATAATTTTAACCCTTTTTCCAAATTTATTCGTGACTGATGACGAAGTAATGAGTGCAGTTTCTTTAAATTTTAAGCTTAGATAATTTGAAATAATAAATAAATTTTTTTCTACCCCACCCATTTCTATTGAAGGCATAAAAATGATTAATTTTTTATGTGTCATTTAAAGTAAGTTATAGTAATCTATTATTTTTTCTTATATTTCTTATTTTTATATGAATAAACTGATAAGTGTAATTATTCCATATTATAAAAAAAAACAATATATCAAAGCTACTTTAAATTCTGTTTTTAATCAAAGTCATAAGAACTTAGAGATAATAATAATTTATGATGATAAAGATAAAAAAGATTTAAAATATCTCCAATCAATTACCATAAAAGAAAAAAGAATAAAATTTGTAGTCAACTTAAAAAATATAGGAGTTGGAAAATCTAGAAATAAAGGTATGAAAATTTGCAAAGGTGAATATATAGCTTTTATTGATGCTGATGATATTTGGCATAAAAAAAAAATTGAGTCCCAAGTAAATTTCATGATTAAAAAAAAAATTTTGATTTCGCATACTGATTATAAAATAGTAAAAAATGGTCTTTTAAATTCACAAATTAGAAAAGCAAGAAATTTTGATTCTGTAAATGATTTATTAAACTCTTGTGATATTGGACTCTCTACAGCCATAATTAGTAAAAAAATTTTAAAAAAAGTGAAATTTCCATCATTAAAAACCAAAGAAGACTTTGTTTTTTGGTTAAACCATTTAAAAATCGGTAACAAAATTTTTTCGTTTAATAGATGTTTAACTTATTGGTATAAAACTAAAGGATCATTATCCTCAGATCTTTTACAAAAGATTTTTGATGGATACAAGGTTTATAGAAATTATATGAATTACAGTGTAATCAAATCATTAATATATTTGTTTATATTGTCCAAAAATTATCTTTTAAAAAATTTTTAATGGAAAAGTTTATAATAATTTTTTTAGTATCTACTTTGATTAATGAGTTATTACTTAGAACTAAGTTATTACCAAGTTTCACAGGTGATTTGCATCAAAAATTTTCATCGATAAAAAGCGTCCCTTTGACAGGAGGTGTAATTTTATTAATTTTTTACACTTATTTTTTTTTTAATAATAACGAACTGATCTATTTTTGTTTTTTTGGTATTTTTATTTTAGGTATTCTTTCAGATCTTAAAAAAATTATATCTGCGAATAAAAGATTTTTATTTCAAACAATAATCTGCTTTTCTTTAGCTATAATTGGAGAATTAGAAATCACAAATACTAGAATAGATATACTCGATAAAATTATATCAAATGAAATTTTTAATATTTTATTTGTAACATTCTGTATTTTGATAGTGATAAATGGATCAAATTTTATTGATGGTATGAATACTTTGTCTTTGGGTTATTATTTTTTGATAATTTGCTCACTTCATTTTCTCAAATTTGATCTTGCTTTTGATAGTGTAATTTTAATTTATATCTTTTTAACTTTATTGATTTTAAATTTATTTAACAAATTATATTTAGGTGATAATGGATCATATCTTATAGGATTTTTGTTTTCATATTTATTGATTAAACTTCATTTAACAAACAATTTAATATCACCTTATTTTATTATTTTACTTTTGTGGTACCCAGCAATGGAAATACTTTTTTCAATCATACGCAAGAAATTGAAAAATAAATCTCCAATGTTACCCGATAATGAACATTTACATCAATTGGTATTTAAAAAACTCAATAAAAAAGTTAATAAGAAATTATTATCTAATATTATTACAGCTTTAATTCTTAATTTTTATAATTTGAACATTTTCATAATAGGATCAAAATTCTATAACCACCACGGCTTTTTAATAACCTTAATTACAATAAATATATTCATTTATTTGATCTCTTATATAATTTTGAAAAGAATTTAGTCTTTTAATCTTAACTTATAAAAAGAATAAATTACAATCCAAAACATTCTTGATGCATTAGCAATAACATTTGTCATTTTAGTTTCCCCTTCTGCTCTTTCGAAATATGTAACTGGAACTTCTAAAATTTTAAGGTTATTTTTATAAGCACTAATCAATAAGTCAAAATCACCCCATAAATCTTTAGCGCCCCAATTAGATATATCTTTTTTAATTTTGTACCAATCTTTCTTATAAAAAATTTTTGTTCCACATAAAGTATCGGTAATTTTTTTTTTAAACAAAATACTAAATAAAAAGGCAAAAAAACTATTTCCTAAAAAATTAAATTTCTTCATAGCCCCTTCTTTCTGAGGATAAATCATTCTTGTACAGTTTATAAAATCTGCGTTAGAATTATTAAGTATATTTATTGCAAAATTTATATCTTCAAAACTAACTGTAAGGTCAGCATCGTAAATTACTATTATTTGTCCATTTGCGAACTCAATTCCTTTATAAACATTTTGAGCTTTACATATGCCTGGTCCCTCATAAAATTTAATTTCTTTATTCTTGATCTCATCTTTAATCTTATTAATCTCTCTTCTTGTTTGATCAGATGAGTTGTCATCTCCGAATAAAAATTCAAAATTTTCATTTAAATTGTTTATCTGATTTTTAAAAAGAGGAATATTTTTTTCTTCATTCTTACATGGGACTATAAATGAAACTTTTTTATCTTGATTATCTGAAAGGGTATTAATTTTTTTTAAAATAGTAATATTTAAAACGCAAAACCAATTTAAAACTGGTAACCTAAAAATTTTATTAAAAAGACTTGTAATAAAAGGAATTTTAACCGGCAAAGCAATAATTTTTTCAGATCTAACAATTTCTAAGTTACAACTTGAATATAAGTTTGTAAGGTAAGAAGATGGTAGAAAGTTATTTTGTTTTGGCGAAAAATTAAAAAAAAATTTAAGCATTTTTATAATAAACATCCAAAAAAAATTTTTAGATAGGATTATTATTCGTGCGTCATCATTAATTAAATTTGAAAGTCTTAGCAAATTTAAAGCAGGATTATTTTGGTGTTCTATATCTGCTATGATTAAATGATCACAATTTTCAATATCTTTTTTTTCAAAGTCATTTTTGTAAATAACACTTTGATCATAATTTTTTTCATAATCTTTATTTATTTCTTTAATATTTATTTTCTCTGATTTGATATTTTTAGATATTATAGAATTTCCCGCACAAAATAAAAAAACCTCCTTAGAATTGTTGATACAATTATTTATAAATTTTGAGATTTCTAAAAATAAAAATTCTTTTTTTTCAATAAATTTCAATCTCGAGCCGCTATTTTTTTCATAATACTGTTTGCTAGATTTAAGATAATATTCCATTATTTATATTAAAATTATTCATCAATTTCTAAAACCAAATTATTAATTTTTATTAAAAAGTTGTCTATCTTATTAGTTTTTAGTGCATTATTACTTAAAAATTAATATTTACAAACATTGATATTATTATATAAAAACGTGCTGGCAATTATTGCGAAAGTGTTATACCCGATCCCATTCCGAACTCGGAAGTCAAGCCTTTCAGCGCCGATGGTACTTTGTCTTAAGGCACGGAAGAGTAGGTCGTTGCCAGCATTAACAGCAAATTATGAAAATAAAAAGCTCATTAAAATCTTTAAAGAAAAGAGACCTTAATTCTAAAATGGTAAAAAGGAGAGGTAGAGTTTACATAATTAATAAGACTAACCCAAAATTTAAGGCCAGACAAAAATAATTTTTTATGGATAATGAAAACCATAAGAATACTTGGAATAATTTTACGAAGTTTGTTCTGTGGGGAACTGTCGCTGTTGTGTTAGTTTTAGTTTTAATGGCAATTTTCTTATTGTAGGCTTCTTATATGAGAGTAGGGTCTATTTTAGAAAATCAAAATTTGGAAAAAAGGATAGCTATAACCCCTGAAATAATTAAAAAATATATTTCTCTGGGATTTGAAATTTTTCTAAGCAAAGGTTATGGATCACATCTTGGAATAAGTGATAAAGAATATTTAGATCTTGGTGCCAAAATTTCTAAAGATGAAAATGAAATTTTAACTGGCTCAAATATAATATTACAATTAGGAATTATGTCTGATGATAAAAATTCCTTAATTAAAGAGGATCAAAATTTAATAGGTGTCTTTAATCCATATGATAATAAAAATAAAATAGATGATTTAGTAAAAAAAAAAGTAAATGTATTTTCATTAGAAATGCTTCCAAGAATTACCAGAGCACAATCCATGGATATATTATCTTCTCAAGCAAATCTTGCAGGTTATAAAGCTGTGATTGAGTCATTTGCTAACTTCGAAAAGGCAGTGCCTATGATGATGACGGCAGCAGGCACTATTCCGGCTGCTAAAGTTTTAGTTGTTGGAGCAGGTGTTGCTGGACTGCAAGCTATCGCCACAGCAAAAAGAATGGGTGCGATAGTTTTTGCCACAGATGTAAGAACAGCTTCAAAAGAACAAGTTGAAAGTTTAGGTGGAAAATTTTTAACAGTAGAAGGTTCAGAAAACCTTGAGACAGAGGGTGGTTATGCGAAAGAGGCATCTGATGAATTTAAGAAAAAACAGGAAGAGTTATTAGCGGAAACTCTAAAAAAAATTGATATTGTAATTTGTACAGCGTTAATTCCTGGAAAAAAAGCCCCGTTAATAATTAAAGAAAATATGATAAACAATATGCAGCCTGGCTCAGTAGTTTACGATTTAGCTGCTGTCCAGGGAGGAAATACAGCATACACAGAAGTAGATAAAGTAATTGACAAAAATGGAGTTAAAATAATGGGTGAAAGAAATATATTAAATAAGTTACCTGTTTCTGCATCTAATTTATATGCAAAAAATATATTTAACTTTGTTGACAATTTATTTGATAAAGAAAAAAAAAAAATAAACATCAATTTAGATGATGAAATAATTTCAAAAACATTAATGAAATAAAATGGAAATAGATCCCTTAATATTTAGATTTAGCATTTTTATACTATCAATATTTGTTGGTTATTACGTTGTATGGAGTGTTACTCCATCACTACATACCCCATTGATGTCAGTAACTAACGCGATTTCATCAGTAATTATTGTTGGGGCAATTATAGCGGGATTATCTGGTAATTCTGATAGTGTATTTAATACTTCAAGTCTTTTTGGATTTATTGCCATAGCTCTAGCAGCGATTAACATCTTTGGAGGTTTTCTTGTAACCCAAAGAATGTTGGCAATGTATAAAAAAAAGAAAAAGGATAAAAAATGATATCTTCAAATTTATCTGCGATTTTTTATTTAGTTTCTGGTGTACTATTTATACTTGCATTAAGAGGTCTATCATCTCCCGAAACATCTAGACAAGGAAATTTTTTTGGAATTTTAGGTATGATTATTGCTATAACTGTAACTTTTTTGTCAGTCGGTAATTTTTCTACTGGGTTAGTTTATGTACTTTTATTCATTTTAATTGGTGGTTCTATTGGTGCATTTATAGCGTACAAAATTCCAATGACCGCTATGCCCGAGTTAGTTGCGGGATTTCACAGTTTAGTTGGACTAGCTGCTGTTTTTGTTGCAATTTCTGCTTTTTTAAATCCTGAAGCATTTAATCTTGGAACTCAGGGAAATATTAAGCTTGGAAGTTTAATTGAAATGTCCATAGGTGCCGCTGTTGGTGCGATCACATTTTCTGGCTCAATAATAGCTTTTTTAAAACTTCAAGGGATTATGTCTGGATCACCAATTACATTCAAAGGTCAACATCCTTTAAATGCAATCATATTAATTTCAATAGTAGTTTTAATTTATTATTTATGCTCAACACAATCATCAAATTTATTTTGGATGTTGTTAGCAGTATCTTTTCTTATAGGCTTTCTTCTGATTATTCCAATTGGGGGTGCAGATATGCCAGTAGTAATTTCTATGTTAAATTCTTATTCAGGTTGGGCAGCTGCAGGAATTGGATTTACTTTAGAGAATACTGCATTGATTATTACTGGAGCGTTGGTTGGATCATCTGGTGCAATCTTATCCTATATAATGTGTAAAGGCATGAATCGTTCATTCTTTAATGTTATTTTAGGTGGTTTTGGAGCAACAGATGAAACATCAAGTGCTTCTAAAAAAGAGCAAAGACCAGTAAAAAGCGGTAATGCAGACGATGCTGCTTTTTTAATGAAAAATGCTTCATCAGTTATAATTGTTCCAGGTTATGGGATGGCAGTTGCTCAAGCCCAACATGCCCTGAGAGAAATGGTAGATACTTTAAAAAAAAATGACATTAAAGTTTCATATGCGATACATCCTGTTGCAGGAAGAATGCCAGGACACATGAATGTTTTATTAGCTGAAGCAAATGTTCCATATGATGAAGTTTTCGAATTAGAGGAAATAAATAATGATTTTGCAAATGCAGATGTAGCATTTGTTATTGGAGCAAATGATGTAACGAATCCAGTTGCAAAAACTGATCCTCAAAGCCCAATTTATGGAATGCCTGTTCTTGATGTAGAAAAATGTAAATCAGTTTTATTTGTAAAAAGAAGTTTATCACCTGGATATGCCGGTATTGATAACGACCTATTTTATAAGGAAAATACTTTGATGTTGTTTGCCGATGCAAAAAAAATGACAGAGGATATTACTAAAAATTTATAGAATATAATGGGTATTAAAATTTTTTGTGATAGTGCAGACTTACAAACTATAAAAAAATTTAATAAAAAAAGTATCGTAAAAGGCTTTACAACGAACCCTAGCCTTATGAGAAAAGCGGGTGCTAAAAATTATCAATTATATTCAAAACAATTACTAAAGGTCTGCAATAAAAAGCCAATTTCCCTTGAGGTTTTTGCTGATGATCATAAGTCAATGGTGAAACAAGGAAAAAAGATTAATGAATGGGGAAAAAATGTTTATGTAAAAGTTCCAGTAGTAAACTCAAAAAATAGATTTACTGGAAAAACTATTAAAGAATTAAATAGTAAAAATATTAAACTCAATATAACGGCAGTTTATACATTCAATCAAACCAAAAAAATTTTAAAAGTTATAAATAAAAAATCAAAAGTCATAATATCTATTTTTGCTGGAAGAGCAGGTGATACAGGAAAAGATCCTATTCCAGAATTTATTAAAAGTATTAAATTAGCAAAAAATTATAAAAATGTTGAAATATTATGGGCAAGCGTTAGAGAGCCTTACAATTATGTTCAAGCAAAACAATTAGGTTGTCATATCATTACTATACCGCCGGAGATTATTGAGAAAATTCAGAAGTTTGGAAAATCTTTTAATCAACTAACATTAGAAACAGTTAAAACTTTTTTAATAGATAGCAAGAAATCTAAATTTAAGATCTAATTGGTTGCGGGGGACGGATTTGAACCGCCGACCTTCAGGTTATGAGCCTGACGAGCTACCAGACTGCTCCACCCCGCGATAAATTTAAATTCTATTCTTGAGCTTATTTAATTTTTTTACTCTTTTAATATTTTCCTGCAGTATTCTCTTCTTTTTTTCAGACGGTTTTTCATAAGTATTTTTTAATTTTATTATTTTAAAAAAACCATCTCTTTGGAGTTTTCTTTTCAAAACTCTTAGAGCTTGTTCTACATTATTGTCTTTAACTTCGATTTTAATAAATACCCCCAAAAAAAAGATTTGATATCATCTTTGTAATTTTATGTCTATTAATTTTATTCATGCTATTAGTTTTTATTTATTATATTACTTTTTTCTTTTTCTTTTTTTTCCCTTTTTATTCTTCTCTCAGCTTTTGCAATAGCATCTAGAAGATCTTTTTGAGTAAATAAGTTTAAAGCAATAGGATCTTTGGGGTTTAAATTATTGAAATTCCAATAACTCTTATTTCTTATTGAAGTAACAGAGTTTTTTGTAATACCAACAAGTTTTGCTATTTGAGAGTCTTTAAGTATACTGTGCTGCTTTATCAACCATAGAGCCGAGTCTGGTTTATCTTGTCTTTTAGATAGTGGTATATATTTTTTTATTTTTTTCTCTTCATTAGATATTTCAATATCAAGATTTTTAATCTGAAGAGGCCTATCCTTATCTTTTGATGAAAGGTCAATTTCTTCTCTGGATAATTGTCCTGACATAATCGGGTTGTAAGCTTTAATTCCCTTTGCTACTTCTCCATCTGCTATTCCCTGAATCTCTACCTCGTGTAGATTGCAAAAGTTTGCAATTTGTTTGAATGTTAATGTTGTATTTTCTACTAGCCATACAGCTGTTGCCATTGGCATTAAAGGTGCATTTGACATTTATTTTTTTTCTGATTTGAAATTTTGAAATTTTTTATTAAATTTACTAATTCTTCCTTTGTCCATTAACTTTTGTTTTCCACCAGTCCAAGCCGAATGTGATTTTGGGTCAATTTCTAGTTTTAGAACATCCCCATCGGATCCCCAAGTGGATTTAGTTTCAAAAGAAGTACCATCAGTCATCTCAACTTTAATTTTGTGATAATCTGGGTGAATATTTTTTTTCATATGGAGACTTATAACAAAAGATTTTTCTAAAACAATTAAAAGTTGGGCAATTTTTTTTTAAATTCCTGGTTTATACTTGAATTAGAAGCGATAATATTTAAGTTTTTGAAATTATTTATATTAATATCATTAATTATTCCCCCCGCCTCTTGGACCAATAACTTTCCTGATGCAATATCCCATAAATTAAGTTTTTTTTGAAAATAACCGTCATATCTTCCGGCGGCAACATAAGCAAGATCAAGTGCTGCACAACCTGATTTTCTACTTAAGAAATCAGGTTCAACTTTTAAGTTCTCACCTATTGCAAACAAACATTCATCAATATCTTTTTTTTTTGAAACTTTAATTCTTTGATTATTTAAAAAAGCCCCTTTATTTTTTTCGGCAAAAAATATCTCATCTTTAATTGGATCGAAAATTATCCCTGAAATTATCTCATTAAACGAGATCAAAGCAATTGAAATTGCAAAATGTGGAACTCCGTGTAAGAAATTGTTTGTTCCATCAATAGGATCAATAACCCATGTATGATCAGTATCTTTATTTTTTTTTAATCCTCTTTCTTCGCTTAAAAATGAAAAATTTGGTCTTGCTTTTTCCAACTCATCAATAATTATTTTTTCTACTTTAAGGTCTGCATTGGTAACAAAATCTCTTGGACTTTTTTTGGAAACTTGTAATTTTTCTATTTCTCCAAAATCTCTTATTAAAATTTTTGAAGCTTTTTCACTAGCTTTAATCATAATATTTAGATTTGCAGAAATAGAGTTCATATTATTAAATTTTTTTAATATACTCTAAAGTACGAGTGTCTATAATGATTTCATCTCCAGACTCAATGAAAGGAGGTACTTGGATACTAAGGCCGTTATTTAATATTGCAGGCTTGTATGAGGAAGAAACGGTTTGACCTTTTAATGCAGCATCGGTTGTCTCAATCTTACAATTTACTTGATTGGGTAAATCTATAGAAATAGGTTTGCTATCATAGAAATTTACGGACACTTCTAAGTTTTCGATTAATAATTTTCCTTTTTCTCCTACTATATTTTTTTTGATTTCTATTTGCTCAAAAGATTTTGGCTCTATAAAAAAATAACTATTTTCATCTTCATATAAATAATTATGAATTGTTTCCTCTAAAGATGCTTTTTCTACAGTTTCACCTGATCTAAATCTTTCATTCAATTTTGTATTTTTGTTTAAGCTTTTCATTTCGACTTGTGCAAACGCCCCACCTTTACCAGGTTTTACATGTTGTGTTTTGAGTACTTGCCATAAATCGTTTTTATATTCTAAAAGCATACCAACTCTAATTTCTCCAGCATTTATTTTCATTTTAATTTCTTAATTGCTTCTAATGGTTTTAAATTTTTATTATTCCAAATGTAGCCTGAGATAGCTAAAAAGTTTGCTTTATTCAATAAAAGTTTTTTATAATTATCAGAATTAATACCTCCAATAGCAACAACTGGAATTTTTGTGATTTTTTTCACTTTTCTTATTAAATCAGTATGAGCTTTAAATTTTATTTTTTTTGTTTTTGAGTGATGAAAGGCCCCAAGAGCTATGTAATCAGCTCTGTTTTTCAGAGCAACTTTTACTAATTTAATAGAGTTATGACAGGTAACACCAATTATCTTGTTGCCAATCAATTTTCTTGCCTTAGTAATATTCATATCTTTTTGACCTAAATGACAACCATCGGCATTTAATTTCTTAGCAATGAAAACATCATCATTAATTAGAAATTTGACATTAAATTTTTTGCAAATTTTCTTAATTTTTTCACCAATAATTATTTTTTTTTTAAGAGTTTCCTTTTTAAGTCTTAACTGAAAAAAACTCACTTTTTTTTGCTGAAGAACCTTAGTTAAATCTTGATAGAAAGAGTTATTAATTTTTGTTGGCGAAATGAGATATATAAATTTTTTTTTATTAATTCTCAAGTTCTTTGGACCATTTACCCTGAGCAGCTAATGTATTCATTTTTGCTCTTCGGTTAAAAATTTTTTGAGTTCCCTCAATATTATTTATGTCTTTGGACCAAAATTTTAATGCGCTTTGTTGAAGAGCTCGTCCATAAGAGTAACTCATTATAAAGTTGGTATCATTATATTTGTTGATCAAATTTAAATTTTTCGTTGCCTCTATTTCTGATTGACCACCAGATAAAAATGCTATTCCTGGTACCTCCGATGGAACGGAGTCTTTTAAACATTTAAGAGTTAACTTTGCCACCTCTTCGTTTGATATTTTATCTTTACATCCATCACCAGCCAAAATCATATTTGGCTTTAGTATGATTCCTTTTAAATCAACTTTATGCAAGATTAGTTCCTCAAAACATTTTTTTATTACTTCAGATGTTTTGTTTAAGCATTCATCTGCTGAATGTCTGCCCTCCATTAATACTTCAGGTTCAACAATTGGAACCATATTACATTCTTGAACTAATGCAGAGTATCTAGCTAAAGCATGTGCATTAGATTGTATTGAGAGTTTACTTGGATGTTCTTTTGATATGTTATAAACACCTCTCCATTTTGTAAACTTAGCTCCTAATTTATAATAATCTTTTAATCTTTCTCTTAATCCATCCAAACCCTCAGTAATTTTTTCGTTTGGTGAACCAGCTAAAACTTTTGCTCCAGTATCAACTTTAATACCTGGTACACTGCCCATAGCAGAAATTAATTCTGGGATTTTGTTTTTTTTTGAGGTTATTTGCTTTATTGTTTCATCGTATAAAATTACACCTCCGATATATTCAGTCATACCAGACGCACTAAACAATGTTTCTCTAAATAATAAACGGTTTTCAGCTGTTGATTGAACTTTAACCGACTCTAATCTTTTAGTCATTGTTGCAGTACTCTCGTCAGCTGCAAGAATACCTTTTCCATTATTAAGTATTTTTAGCGCTATGTTATTTAATTCAGACATATTAATTTAAGGCTTTTATACCAGGTAACTCTTTTCCTTCAAGATATTCTAAAAATGCTCCACCGGCAGTTGAAACAAAATTAAAATTTTCTATTAATTTAATTTTATTGATTAAAGCTATCGTATCTCCACCTCCTACAACTGAGTAAATAGAGTTATTTTTATTTTTTTTTGTTATAGCTTTTGCAATATCGTAACTACCATTTGCAAAATTTGGATTTTCAAAATAACCTGCTGGTCCATTCCAAAGAACTGTTTCACTATTTTTAATTACACCTTTTATCTTATCTAGTGTCTTTGGACCAATATCCAAAATAATATCATCATCTTTGATATTATCTAGTTCTTTAATTTGAGGTTCATCATCTAAATTTTTTCCAATTAAAACGTCCTCTGGGAAAATAATTTTACAAGAATGACTTTTTAAAGTTTCAAAAATCTCTTTAATTATTAAATCACAATTTTCTTCTATAATTGATTTACCTATTTCATTCCCTTTGTATTTAATAATATTATTAGCCATTCCACCAACAATGATAATATTATCAAATTTAGATATTAAATTTTTGATTATTCCAATTTTTGTCGAAATTTTTGATCCCCCAATTATACAAGTGATCGGTTTTCTGATTTCTGTTGTAACTTTTTTTAAGGCACTAATTTCTGTTTCCAACTGTAATCCAGCAAAAGATGGAAGAAATTCAGTAATTTTACTCACAGAGGCGTGCGCTCTATGAGAGCAAGAAAAAGCATCGTTTACATATAAATCAGCGAGTTTAGCTAAATGTTTTGCAAACTTAGTGTCATTTTTTTCTTCCTCTTTGTAAAATCTAATATTCTCTAAAAAAATTATCTGATCGTTTGGATTTTTAAATAAATCCTCTTTTTTTAATTTAAAGATATCCTCTTTTACTAATCTAATTTTTTTATTTATTTTTTTTTCAATATTTTCACAAATTGGTTTTAATGAGAGATCTGTAATTACCTTACCTTTTGGCCGTCCTACGTGAGAAATTATTACGATCTTTGATTGTTCTTTTATAAGAAAATCTATGATTGGAATAATCTTATTTATTCTTGTTTCGTCGGTAATTGACCCATTTTTTAATGGAACATTTAAATCCAATCTTAACAAAACTTTTTTTTTATTAAGATTTTTCTGATCTTTTATACTATTCATTAAGAAATCTTATGAAGGTATTCAGCTATATCACACATCCTATTTGAAAAACCCCATTCATTATCATACCATGCTGAGATCTTTCCCATATTTTTACCAACCACATTTGTTAAACTTGTATCAATAATTGATGAGGCAGGATTATGATTAAAATCAATAGAAACAAGTTTTTCTTTGGTGATTTCAATAACTTTACTTTTTTTACTAAAATCCTCAAATGCTGAATTAATTTTTTCTATATTCACATCTTTTTTTGTACAAAAGACAAGTTCAATTAATGAAACATTCGGGGTTGGTACTCTCATTGCGACACCCTCTAGTTTACCTTTAAGAGACGGAATTATTTCACCTATAGCTTTAGATGCACCAGTCGAAGTTGGGACGATTGATTGACTAGCTGATCTTGCTCTCCTAGGATCTTTATGTGAATTATCTAAAATTCTTTGATCACTTGTAAATGCATGTATGGTTGTCATAAAACCTTTCTCAATTCCAAAATTTTCATTTAAAACATGAGCCACTGGTGCCAGACAGTTTGTTGTGCAAGAAGCAGCAGAAATAATTTCATCTTCTTTATTTAGTTCAGACTCATTTACTCCAAAGACAACAGTTTTATCTGCATTCTTACACGGAGCTGAAACAATTACTTTTTTTGCCCCATTATTCAAATGTGGTTGCAATTTATCTTTAGAATTAAATTTTCCAGTACACTCAAAAACATAATCAACACCATATTTCTTCCAATCAATTTTATTTAAATCAGTTTCTTGACCAAAAGAAATTTTGTTTTTATTTACAATAAGATTATTTTCATCACAGCTTATATCAGCTTTAAATTTTCCATGGATTGAGTCATATTTTAAAAGAGTTGAGCAAGTCTCAGAATTTGTTCTATTATTAATATGCATAATCTCTATTTTTTTGTTTCCTTCATAAATAGAGCGAAGTATCATTCTCCCTATTCTTCCCATTCCATTGATACCAATTTTAATTTTCATAATTTTTCTTTAATTTTTTTTACGATACTTTCAGAATTTAACTCAAAATGGTCATAAATTTTTTTATAAGGTGCGCTTTTTCCAAAGTCGTTAATTCCAAAATTTAATCCATTTGTACCAGTATATTTTTTCCAATAATTTGTTTCAGAGGCTTCTATAGATACAACTAGTTCAGTTTCGCCTAATATTTTTTTTTTGTATTCTTTTTTTTGATGATCAAAAATTTTTTGACAAGGCATTGATATGATTTTGGAATAAATACCATCTGTGGCTAATTTATGACCCACATCATTTGCTAAACTTGTTTCAGACCCAGTTGCTAAAATTGTTACACTTATATTATCCCCAGTTCTCAAAACTTCATAAGCACCCAAAGACGATTTATTTTCAAGAGAATTTTCAAGCCTGATAGGATTGACACTTTGTCTGGTTAGTGAAATTACACTTGGAGTATTTTTACTTTCAAGAGCTAATTGCCAACACTCAAAAGTTTCAATGGTATCCGAAGGTCTAAAAACGTTCAAATTTGGAATAGATCTTAAACTTGTTAATTGTTCAATTGGCTGATGAGTTGGGCCATCCTCTCCTAAACCAATAGAATCATGCGTAAATACATAAATGACTCTTTGTTTCATCATCGCAGCTAATCTGATAGATGGTTTACAATAGTCACTAAATATTAGAAACGTTCCACCATAAGGAATTAGGCCACTGTGTAAGGCTATACCATTCATTATTCCACACATCGCGTGCTCTCTAACTCCATAATGAATATAATTTCCCGCAAAATTATCTGATTTGATTATTTTATGATCTTTAGTTTTAGTATTATTTGATCCAGCTAAATCAGCTGAGCCACCAATTAAGTAAGGAAACTTTGCTATAATGTTTAAAAATATTTCAGATGATTTTCTTGTAGCAATAGGTTGTAGATCTTTAAAATATTTAATTTTTTCTTTTTCAATTAATTTTTTAAATGAATTAAAATTTTTAAAATTTGAAAAGTTTATTTTATTTTTCTGAGATTTTTGTGAGGCTTTTTTCCCTATTTTTCTCCATTCACTTAACAACTCAGCTGGAATCTTGAAAGGCTCATATTTCCATTTTAGTTTTTTTCTTACAAGTTTTATTTCCTCATCACCTAGTGGACTTCCATGAGATGAAGCTTTACCACCTTTGTTTGGAGATCCATAACCGATTGTAGTTTTACATGAAATGGCTATAGGTTTTTTTGATTTCTGTGCTTTTTTTAAAGCTTTTGATATTTCTTTGAAATCATGACCATTAATTTTTAAGAAGTCCCACCCGTAGCTCTTAAATCTTTTTTCGTGATCATCTGAAACAGCTAAGTTAGTGGGACCATCGATTGATATAGAATTATTATCAAATAATAAAATAAGATTCTTTAATTTTAGATGTCCAGCTAAGCTCAATGACTCGTGACTAATACCTTCCATTAAGCATCCGTCTCCAGCGAGAACATAAGTTTTATGATTGATCTTTTTTTTCCCTAATTGTTTTTTTAAAATTTCTTCTGATATTGCAAACCCAACTGCATTTGAGATTCCTTGTCCCAATGGACCTGTAGTTGTTTCAATACCAGTATTTGGATGATATTCAGGATGTCCAGCGCATATGGATTCCAATTGTCTAAAATTTTTAATATCATTTAAAGAAACACTTTTGTAACCAGTTAGATAAAGAAGAGAGTAAAGTAGCATTGATCCATGCCCAGCAGAAAGAACAAATCTATCTCTATTAATCCAGCTAGGATTACTTGGATTAAATTTTAAAAAATCTTTAAAAAGTACTGTAGCAACATCTGCCATTCCCATCGGCATTCCAGGGTGACCTGAGTTCGCTTTTTGAACAGCATCAATTGAGAGAAATCTAATACAATTAGCTAATTCTTTATAAAATTTAGTCAAATTTATCCTGTCTAGACTTAGAAGATTCTATTTAATAATATAAACATATATATATGAATTCTATTCTTGAAAAAGAAAAAAAGCTAAATTTAGCATTAACGAAACTAAAAAATTTAAACTTAGAAAATCCAGACACAAAAAAAAATATTGAAACTCTTGGAAAGCAAAAAAATCAATTAGAAATTGAAAAATCTGAAATAGAGAAAAAATACAAAACTTTAGTGGATGAGCATGATAATTTATCGAGAAAATTGGAAGAATTGCAAAATAGAGAAAAAATTGAGGAAAAAAAAAGATTAGAATTTTCAGAGAAAATAGATGAATTAAATCAAGAAACTAATACTTTAATGGATGAAATTGATAAATGGCAAACGTAACTATAAAATTTAATGGCAAAGAGTTTTTATTATCATGTGACGATGGACAAGAAGAACATCTTGAGGAATTATTAATACAAATCAATCAAAAGTTTAACAATTTAAAAAATGATTTAGGAAATATTGGTGAAAATAAACTTTTACTGATTACTGCAGTAAAAGTAATTGATGAATACTACGAAACCAAAAAAAAAGTTGAGCAGAAAAAGATAGAATTAAAGGAACTTTCAAATAAATTTAAAGAGTTAAAATCATTAGTTTACGAATACAAAGACAGAAAAGAGGAAGAAATAAAAAATTTGAGCAAAAATCACTTAGAATTAAAAGATGAAATTGAACAAAATCAGAAATATTATGAAAAGTTAATCGATTCAGCAGCTGATGAGATTTCAAATTTTGTTGAAAAAGCAAATATAGATAAAACATCTTAATAGAATCTCGTGAATAAATCTCAAATTAGAAAAAAAATTCTTAGGATAAGAAAACAAAAAAAAATTAAAAAATTTATTTTTAATTTTGAGTTAATTTTGAATATTTTAAAAAGAAAAAAGGTCTCAGGTAAAATAATTGGTGGCTATTACCCTTATAATTATGAAGTAGATATTTTACAAATCTTAGAAAAATTTGAAAAGGAAAAATTTATTATAACATTACCAAAAATAAAGAAAAATTCACAAATGAACTTCTATCAATGGTCAATAAATGATCCTTTAGCTATAAATAAATTTGGAATACCAGAACCAATTTCAAAAATAGTAAAACATCCAGATGTATTGTTAGTGCCCCTTGTAGCGTTCGACAAAAATTTCAACAGGATTGGTTACGGTGGGGGGTTTTACGATAGGTATATAAAGAAAATTAAAAAAAAAAAGCAAGTTCTCACAATTGGATTTGCTTACTCTTTTCAAAAAGTAAAAAAAATACCAACTAATAAATATGATATTAAATTAGATTTTATTATAACAAACAAATAATTTTTTATGAAAATTTTATTTTTAGGTGATGTTGTTGGATTATCAGGATGCAGAAAGATAACTAAAGATTTATTAGAACAGATTAAAAAAAATGATATTGATTTTGTAATTATAAATGCTGAAAATGCTGATGATACTGGAGTTGGTTTGACAAAAGAGATTTGTAAAAATTTCTTTGAAAATGGAGTTGATGTTATTACAACTGGAAATCATGTTTGGGATCAAAAAGACATAATGAATTTTATTGATAAGGAGAATAGATTATTAAGACCCAAAAATTTATTTGAACCTGCCCCTGGTAGAGGATTTGAGATTTATAAATCAAAAAAAAATTACAAAGTAGGAGTCTTGAATTTAATGGGAAATGTTTTTATGAAAAAATGTGATGATGTTTTTAAAGTTTCAAAGGATTTTTTAGAAAAATATAATTTAAAAAAAGATTATGATTTTCTAATTGTTGATTTTCATGGAGAAATAACAAGTGAAAAAAATGCTATTGGTCATTATTTTGATGGAAAAGCAACACTCGTTATTGGAACTCATACTCACATACCGACTAATGATGCAAGAGTTTTAAAAAATGGCACAGCTTATCAAACAGATGCGGGAATGTGTGGAGATTATGACTCAGTTATAGGTATGAATAAAGAAAATTCTATTAATAGGTTCATGAAAAAAGAATCAATTAAACATTTTCCAGCTGATGGAGAAGCTTCTTTGAGTGGAGTTATAGTAAATTGCAATTTAGAAACTGGCTTAGCAGATAGTATTGAAAGTTATATATTTGGAGGTCTTTTAAAAAATACTTGATTTTTTTATGGCAGGGCATTCTCATTGGGCAGGTATAAAACATAAAAAAGGTAAAGCCGATAAACAAAGATCAAAAATCTTTTCTAAGCTATCTAAAGAGATTACTGTAGCTGCTAAGCTAGGAGATAAAGATCCGGCTATGAACCCAAGATTGCGTTCTGCTGTGCAAGCTGCCAGGTCAGCAAATATGCCTAAAGATAATATAGCAAGAGCTATAGATAAGTCTTCAATGAGTAATCAGTCAAATTTTGAAAATTTGAGATATGAAGGTTTTGGGCCTGATAGAGTTGCTGTTATAGTTGAAACTTTAACTGACAATAAAAATAGAACTGCTTCTAATATAAGAACAATTTTTCAAAAATCAGGAGGAAGTTTAGGAACTCAAGGCTCAGCATCACATAATTTTACTCAATTAGGTATAATTAAAATAGATAAAAATGAGATTTCAGAGGAGGATATTTTAGAACTTGCTATTGAGGCTGGTGCAAATGAGTGCAAATCGGATAAAGAATTACATGAGATACAGTGTTCAATAAATGATATTTACAATGTTAAAAAAGAGTTAGAGAAAAAAATAAGTAATTTTATTTCGACAGGGATAGAGTGGGTGCCTTTAAATGCTATAGAAATTTCTGAGGAGAAAAAAAAGGAATTGATTAGTTTTTTTGAGACATTAGAAAATGACGACGATGTGCAAAATATTTATTCAAATGTTAAATTTTCAAACTAGATACAGGATATGTTTATAATTGGTATAGATCCAGGTATCTCGGGCTCAATTTGTTTTTTTAAAGACGGAAAAATTCTTGAAGTAATTGAGATGCCAGTCATGACAGAGGGTAAAAAAAATAAAAAACAAGTTAATGGTGCCCAAATCTATAACGAATTTTTAAAAAGAATTAATAAAAAAGATGATGAAATTAGAGTTGTGATAGAACAAGTTTCTGCAATGCCAGGACAAGGGGTAACTAGCATGTTTAATTTTGGTCAGTCTTATGGGATTTTAAAAGGAGTATGTTCTGCAATGCAACTACCAATGTTTTTCGTAAGACCAGTTAAATGGAAAAAATATTTTAACTTAATTAATTCTCAAAAAGATGCTAGCAGAACAAGAGCAATTGAAATATTTCCCTATTTTTCAGCAGAACTTTCAAAAAAAAAAGACTCTAACAAAGCTGATGCTATTCTAATTGCAAGTTTTTACTATGAAACTCACCAAAAAGAAGATTAATCGTAGATTTTTGAAGTCAAATTCATGACACATTTAAGTGTGAGAAGACCCTATGGAAGCTGATATTTCATCACAAGCAGTCGGACTTGCGTCAAGTGCTGACTTTTCACTTATGAACTTATTTCTAAGAGCAGATATAATTGTTAAATCAGTAATTATCATTCTTATTGCATGTTCAGTTTATTCATGGGCAGTAATCATTGAAAAATTTAGATTATTTAAAAAAATAAATCAAAGTTCGGAAGAATTTGAAACTAAGTTTTGGAATTCTAAATCTGCAGAGTCTTTTTACAATAATCTTCCAGGAAATATAAATGATCCAATGGCTCTTATTTTCAAAGATGCTATGCAAAATCTTCTTAAAAGAAGATCTAAAACAGATTTGAATGCTAGAATGACTTCAATGTTAGAAACCGGAATAGAAAAACAAATGTCTAAAATTACAAAAGGATTTACCTTTTTAGCAACTGTAGGATCAACAGCACCATTTATAGGATTATTCGGGACTGTTTGGGGTATAATGAATTCTTTTCAATCTATTGCAATTTCAAGAAATACTAGTTTAGCAATTGTAGCTCCTGGAATCGCAGAAGCGCTTTTCGCTACAGCATTGGGTTTATTGGCAGCGATCCCTGCAGTAATTGCATATAACAAATTTAATAACGATTCTTTAAAGTATTCCCAAAAATTAGAAAACTTTTCTAAAAGATTTTTAACAATTATTTAGAATGGCATTTAAGTTTAATCGTTCATCAAAGGAACCAATGAGTGAAATAAATGTAACTCCATTCGTTGATGTGATGTTAGTTTTATTGATTATCTTTATGGTAACAGCCCCTTTATTAACAGTAGGAGTTCAAGTTGATTTACCAGAAAGTTCAGCAGATTCTCTTCCAGAGGAACAAGAACCTTTAACTTTAACAATAAATTCAAAAGGTGAAATTTTCATACAAGAGTCAAAAGTTGAATATGAAAAAATCATTGCAAAAGTGTTAGCAGTTTCAAAAAATCGGACTGATACAAGAATTTATGTAAGAGGGGATAAAACTATTAACTACGGTAGAGTTCTTGAAATTATGGGTTTACTTTCAGGTTCAGGATTTACAAAAGTAGCTTTAATTTCAGAACCATATAAAGAAAGGTAATTTTTTAGTGAATAGGAGTATTGCTATTTCATCCGTTTTACACCTATTTGTTATTTTTTTAACAGCAATGAGCCTTCCTTTCTTGACAAAAAAACCAATTGATCTTCCCCCGATTGTTTCGGTTGAATTAATTCAAATAACTGAAAAAACGAATATTCCATTTGCACCAAAGGCAAAAAAAATAATTGAAAAAGTGAAAGAAAAAGAAAAAAAATTAGTATCTGAACAAGCTCCTCCAAAAAAAGTTAAGAAAATCAAGCCTGATGCTGTTCCTATGCCAGAGGATAAAGTAAAGAAAGTTGAAAAAATAAAAGAGGATAAACAAAACCCTGAAAAAATTGACAATGAGGTTAAGCAAGTATCAGAATTTGAAAAAGAGGAACTATTTGATCCAAATAATATTGCAGCCTTAATTGACAAATCTAAAGAGAGCAAAGCGGAAACTTTAAAGAAAAATCCAGATTTAAGCCAAGACCAAAATAAAAATTTTGAGAATACAGGGTTATCTTTAAGTGAAGAGGATGCATTAAAAGCACAAATTTTTGGATGTTGGAGTATTCCGCTCGGATTACCATATAATGAGAATTTACTTGTTAGAATAAAACTTGAATTAAAACCTGACGGATCAGTGATAAATTCTGAAATTTTAGATCATGCAAGAATGAATAAACCAGGTCAGGGCTTTTACAAAGTACTAGCAGAAAGCGCTTTAAGAGCTATTAAATTATGTCAGCCTTTAAGAGTTCCCAGTACTGGGTACGAAAGATGGAAGGAATTACAATTAAATTTTGATGCAAGAGAAATGCTTGAAGGATAATATAGCTAAAAAAATGAAAAAATTTTTAATAATTTTAATTTTAATCTTAATACCTGTTAAATCATTTGGTTTAATAGAGGTTGATATCACCAGAGGTAATCTAAACCCACTACCTATTGCAGTTTCCCCACTATCTATAGACGAGGAGTCGAGAAAAAATTTTCAGAATATTCTCAAAAAGAAAAATATCGGTTCAGAAATATCTTTAATTGTAGAAAATAATTTAAAAGTCTCAGGTTTATTTAATCCATTAAATAAAGATGCATTTTTACAAGAACCAGATATTGCAAATTTAAAGCCTAGATTTGAAGATTGGAACTTAATCAAAGCCCAGGCTTTGATTACCGGAAAGGTTAGTTATGTGGAAGAAAAATTAAGAGTAGAATTTAGATTGTGGGATGTGCTTGCAGGTAAAGAAATGATGGCGCTAGCATTCACAACTGTTCCAAATAATTGGAGACGTGTTGGTCACATCATTACAGATAAAGTTTATGAGAGATTAACTGGTGAAAAGGGTTATTTTGATACTAGAATAATTTATGTTGCAGAGGAGGGACCCAAAACTCAAAGAGTAAAAAAATTAGCTATCATGGATCAAGATGGTGCTAACAATAAATTTTTAACATTAGGAAATGAACTTGTCTTAACTCCAAGATTTAATCCAACTAGTCAAATGGTAACTTATCTTTCATATTTTAGAAATTTACCAAGAGTTTATTTATTGGATATTGAAACAGGAACCCAAGAAGTTGTAGGAGATTTTCCTGGTATGACTTTTGCACCAAGATTTTCTCCAGATGGAAAAAAAATAATCATGAGTTTTGCTAAGGATGGGAATTCTGAAATTTACACAATGGATTTAGAAAATAGAATAGTTGAAAAAATCACCAATCATCCATCTATAGATACATCACCTTCTTATTCTCCAGATGGAAAATTTATTTCTTTTAATTCTGACAGAAGCGGTTATCAACAAATTTATGTGATGAAAAGTGATGGAAGTAATGTTAAAAGAATATCTTTTGGTAAAGGTATCTATGGTACTCCAGTCTGGTCACCGAGGGGAGATTTAATCGCATTCACAAAATTACACAAAGGAAAATTTTATATTGGTGTAATGAGAACTGATGGAAGTGGAGAAAGATTATTAACTGAAAATTTTTACCAAGAGGCTCCATCCTGGTCTCCTAATGGGAGAGTATTGATTTTTTACAGGGAGACTAAAACAGACTCTAAAGGAAAGGGTTTTTCTGCAAAATTATGGTCTATAGATTTAACAGGCTATAATGAGAGACAGGTTTCTACTCCAACTGATGGATCAGACCCATCATGGTCATCTTTATTAAGTAATTAATAATTAATTCGCTTGATTTTTAGACTTGAAAGATCTAATTAGTTGTGAAAAAGTAAGATTAAAGAAATATTGATCAAGGAGTAATAATGAAATTAACCAAAATTCTAAAAAATGGATTTTTAATAGTAGTTGCGTGTTTAGCACTTTCTGCATGTGCTACATCAAAAAAAAGTACAGGGCAAATGCAAGGTGATGTTTACACTGGAACAGATACAGTTGAATATTTAGCTTCAGGTGTTCCTGATAGAGTATTTTTCGCAACTAACGAGTCAGTTCTAACTACAGCCTCTAGAGAAACTCTAAGAAAGCAAGCTGCATGGTTAAGAAAAAATTCTAAAATTACAATTGTTTTAGAAGGACATGCTGACGAAAGAGGAACAAGAGAATATAACTTAGCATTAGGTGAGAGAAGAGCTAATGCAGCTAAAGATTATTTAATGACTTATGGAATATCTTCTGACAGAATTTCAATTTTAAGTTATGGTAAAGAAAGACCCGTAGACTCTGGATCTAACCCTTTAGCTTGGTCAAAAAATAGAAGATCAGTAACAGTTAAAGCAAATTAAATACTTAATTAATATTTAAGACCTCTTAAATTATAATGATTTAAGAGGTCTTTTTTTTGCCATTATTTTAGACATAACCTAATTAAATGAAATACTTTAAAGGATTATTAAAATTCAAAATTTTTTTTTTATTTAATTTTTTAATTTTTTATTCCTCTTCTGCTGACAATCATAATATTTACGATACACTCGAACTAATCAAAAAAGATTTAAAGACTCTTGAAAAAGCTGTTTACTCAAATTCAGATGAATTCAATAACACAATTTCATCTTCATCAAGTGTTGATAGTAACTCTGAGGATGTGCTTACAAGACATTTATTAAAATTATCTGAAATTGAAAATCAATTTCAGGAACTTACTAATAAATTTGAGGAAATAAATTTTAAGCTAGATAAGTTATCAAATAGACTTTCTAAAGTTCAATCAGATAATCAACTTAGATTTCAAGATTTAGAAACTGCTTTATCAAATGGTGAAACTATAAATTTGACTTCAAAAAAAAGTTTTGAACCAGATACAGAAATCTTACCAGGCTCATCGCAACCGCAAGATTTAGGGTCAATATCTTATAAAGA
Organism: uncultured Pelagibacteraceae bacterium; assembly: GCA_902625035.1. Classification (GTDB taxonomy): domain Bacteria; phylum Pseudomonadota; class Alphaproteobacteria; order Pelagibacterales; family Pelagibacteraceae; genus Pelagibacter. The sequence continues at coordinate 19,189 of CACNZK010000008.1, read as the reverse complement.
TAATTCTACAAGTGATAAGACTCAAAAAATACAATCAGTCGAAACAACTGCATCAATTGTTACCGAAACATTTCAAGCTGAAGAAAAAATTTTACCAGATGTTTCAGCACCTGAGCAATATGAATTTGCAACAAGTTTTTTAAAAGTTGGGGATTACCCTACCGCTGAAAGAGCATTTAGAGAATTTGTAATTTCAAATCCTGATCATAAATTGGCGGGTAACGCACAATATTGGTATGCTGAAACATTTAGAATAAGACAACTATACACTGATGCAGCTTCAGCTTATTTAGAAGGTTATCAAAAATACCCAAAAGGAGAAAAAGCTCCTATTAATTTATTAAAGCTAGGTGTATCAATGATACAGATTGGAGAAAAAGATCAAGGCTGTAAAATGATAAGTGGTGTTGAAAAACAATACCCAGACGCGAATCAGTCTGTTATTCAAAAAGCAAAGTATGAGTCTCAAAAATTTGAGTGTAAGAAAAAAAATTCCTAAAATTTATAAATCAAAACTTTTAAATCAAAAAGTAAATAAAATTTTTAAAAAATTTGAAAAGTCATTCAAAATAGATACTAATTTTATAGTTGCGGTGTCGGGAGGGGCAGATAGTTTGGCTTTAGCTTTTTTAACAAAAGTATACTCTTTAAAAAAAAACTTAAATCCTAAGTATTTTATTATAGATCATAAGCTTAGGAAAGGGTCTACTTATGAGGCTCATAAAGTAAAAGGAATTCTTAAATCTTTAAAAATCAATTCTCAAGTTCTTACTTGGAGGGGAAAAAAACCTGTGAGTAATATTCAATCCTTAGCCAGGAATAAAAGATATGAGCTTTTATTCTTAAAATGTAAAAAACTTAAAATTAGCAACTTAGTCTTAGGTCATCATATAGATGATTTAATTGAAAATTTTTTTCTACGAATGGCTAGGGGAAGTGGTTTAAAAGGGCTTGTATCACTTGGGACAAATACTCAAATTCAAAATATAAATTTAATTAGACCTTTGATAAAATTTGACAAAAAAGATCTGATATTTTTATCTAAATTAATATTTAATTTTTACGTAGATGATCCAACCAATGATGATATTAAATTCAATAGAATTAAAGTAAGAAAACTAATAAAGGAATTTGAAGATTTCGGCCTTGATAAGAAAAAATTTCAATTAACAATAGAAAATTTAAAAAAGTCAAACCAATCAATAAAGTTTTATGTTGAAAAAAATAAGAGAGAGAATTCGATTTTTAACTATGGAAAAAATGAACTTATGTTAAAAGAAAACTTTTTTGACAATTCACATGAGGTCATTTTTAGATCTTTATCTGATTTAATTCATTTAGTGGGAAAAAAGCCTAATTTTGTGAGAGGTAAAAAAATAGAGAATATTTTGAGTGAAATTAAAGGGCAGAAATTAAAAAAAGAGACATTAGGAGGATGCGTCATTAAGATGGTAAATCACACTGTGATTTTGACAAAAGAGGAGTAAAAATAGACTTGTTAAATTTATAATAATTCTTATCTTATAGCAATGAATCTTAAAAACTTAGCAATGTGGGCAATAATCGTTTTTTTAACGATTGGTCTCTATAACATGTTTAAAAATCCACAATCAAACCTTAGAAGTTCTAATGAGGTTATTTTCTCAGAATTTTTGGATTCTGTAGAACAAGGCGAGGTATTAAAAGTTGAGATTCAAGGAAACAACATCAACGGTGTATATGCTAATGGGAAAAGTTTTAAAACTTATTCGCCAAATGATCCTAATTTAATAGAAAAACTCTCGGAGATGGGTGTGAGTATATCTGCGGCACCTTTAGAGGAAAAGATGCCTTCATTATTTGGTGTCCTACTTTCATGGTTTCCAATGTTATTATTAATAGCAGTTTGGATTTTCTTTATGAGACAAATGCAAGGTGGAAAAGGTGGAGCAATGGGCTTTGGAAGATCTAAAGCAAAAATGATGAATGAGATGAAAGGCAAGGTAACCTTTAATGATGTTGCAGGGGTAGAAGAAGCTAAAGAGGAAGTTGAGGAAATTGTTGAGTTTTTAAAAGATCCAAAAAAATTTAGTAGATTAGGTGGAAAAATACCTAGAGGTGCACTTCTTGTTGGTCCTCCAGGAACAGGAAAAACTTTATTAGCTAGAGCAATTGCTGGTGAAGCAGGCGTACCTTTCTTTACTATCTCTGGATCAGATTTCGTAGAAATGTTTGTTGGTGTAGGAGCATCAAGAGTTAGAGACATGTTCGAGCAAGGAAAAAAAAATTCGCCTTGTATAATTTTTATTGATGAGATTGATGCCGTTGGGAGAAGTCGAGGTGCTGGACTTGGAGGAGGAAATGACGAGAGGGAACAAACCCTTAATCAGCTTCTTGTTGAAATGGATGGTTTTGATACTAATGAAGGTGTCATCATAATTGCAGCAACTAATAGGCCTGATGTTCTTGATCCTGCATTATTAAGACCAGGAAGATTTGATAGACAAGTTGTTGTTTCCAATCCAGATATAATTGGAAGAGAAAAAATCCTAAAAGTACATGTTAAAAAGATTAAGATGGCTCCTGATGTAAATTTAAGAACTATAGCAAGAGGAACTCCTGGATTTTCAGGTGCTGATTTAGCTAACTTAGTAAATGAGTCTGCATTATTAGCGGCAAGAAAAAATAAAAGAATTGTTACTTTAAATGAATTTGAAGAAGCAAAAGATAAAGTAATGATGGGAGCTGAAAGACGATCAATGGTTATGACTGAAGATGAGAAAAAATTGACAGCATATCATGAAGGTGGACATGCTTTAGTTTCTTTTAATATGCCTAGTTACGACCCAATACATAAAGCAACAATTATACCAAGAGGTCGAGCTTTAGGAATGGTAATGAATTTACCTGAAAGAGACAAACATGGTTATTCAATAAAATATTTGAAAGCAAGATTAGCAGTCTGTTTTGGAGGAAGAGTAGCAGAGGAAGTAATTTTTGGAAAAGACAATATTTCAACTGGTGCAGGTGGTGGAAGTGGCTCAGATATAAATCAAGCAACTCAACTTGCAAGAGCAATGGTTACAAAATACGGGATGAGTGAAGAAATGGGCCCAGTTGAGTATGGTGAAAATCAAGAGGAAGTTTTCTTAGGAAGATCTGTGACTCAGACTCAATCAGTTTCTGAGGAAGTGGCTCAAAAGATAGATAAAGAAATCAGAAAACTAGTTGATGAGGGCTACAACAAAGCTAAAGAAATATTAACAGAGAAAATTGATGATTTACATAAGATTGCAAAAGCTCTTATGACATATGAAACATTAACAGGTGAAGAAATAGAAAATATAATTACTAAAAATATATACCCTGCTGACAAACAAGATCTAAAAGTTGACGATGATAAAAGCTCTGCTTTAGGTGCTATGGGACTTAAACCTAAAATTGTTCATTAATCTTAATGTTTAGATATTACACAAGGGCGTGTAATCTCTATTATGGTAATAGTTCAAAAAAATTAGTTAATAAAAAAAAAACTATACCACTCAGTGGAATTAAAGAAATTTCATTTGATCAAATAGAGATAATAACAAGAAATTCAAAAAAAAAGATACTTATTAATCAAATAAAGAATTTGCCCAAATTAATAAGGAAAAAAATTAAACTCGATTTAAAAAAAATTAAATCAAAAAAAAAAAATTTTTCTAATTTAAATTTTAAAAAAATACCTAATATTATGGGCGTCTTAAATTTGACACCTGATAGTTTCTCAGACGGTGGAAAATTTAACTCAAAAAAAAAAGGAATTAATCAAGCGATTAATTTAATAAAAAGTGGTGCAAATTTGATTGATGTCGGTGGTGAGTCGACACGCCCGGGATCTAAAGTAATTAAAGAAAATTTAGAATGGCAAAGAATTAATAAAATTTTAAAATCATTAATCAAAAAAAAAATACCAATTTCTTTAGATACCAGAAAGTCTCAAATTATGAGTAAAGGAATAAATTTAGGAGTTAAATTAATTAATGATGTTTCAGGACTAGAATTTGACACTGAAACTTTAAATGTATTAAAAAAATACAAAGTGCCATTTGTTATTCAGCATTCACAAGGAACTCCGGAGAATATGCAAAAAAATCCAAGGTATAAAAATGAATTACTAGACATATATGATTTTTTTGAAAAAAAAATAAAACTTTTAAGATCGAAGGGTATCAAACATGATAAAATAATTTTAGATCCTGGTATAGGTTTTGGAAAAAATTTGAAACATAATATGAGTTTGATACGCAATATTTCTGTTTTCCATTCTCTTGGTTTTCCTATACTTGTAGGCAATTCAAGAAAAAGATTTATTAAAGAGTTATCTGGGAAAAATGACAGTAAATTAAGAAATGGGGGAACAATAGCGTCATCAATATATCTTATGATGCAAGGTGTTCAAATTTTAAGAATTCATGATGTTAATGAAACAATACAAGGCTTAAAGACCTTTAAGAATATAATAAATAATTAATGACAAAAAAATATTTTGGCACTGATGGTATTAGGGGAGCTATTAATAGTAAAAATATTAATGGAGATATGTTTTTTAAATTTGGTTTAGCAAGTGGAACATATTTTAAGTCTCAAAAAAAAAGAAAACAAACTGCAATAATAGCAAAAGATACAAGATTATCTGGATACACTTTAGAACCAGCACTTGTATCAGGATTGGCATCATCAGGTATGCATGTGTATACTTTAGGACCTTTACCCACAAATGGTTTAGCGATGCTCACAAAAGCTATGAGGGCAAATATGGGAATTATGATTACAGCTTCTCACAATCCTCATAATGATAATGGATTAAAACTATTTGGACCTGATGGTATGAAACTATCAGATAAAATAGAAAAAAAAATTGAAAGTTTAATAGATAAAAAAATTATCAAAAATCTTTCGAAACCTGAAAAACTAGGTCGAGTAAAAAGATTAGAAACAGGTACAAATGATTACATCAAGATATTAAAAAAAAATTTTACTAAAGAATTCAATTTAAGAGGACTTAGAATTGTAATTGATTGTGCAAATGGAGCAGGTTACAAAGCTGGACCAGAATTATTAAAATCTCTAGGAGCTAAGGTGATTGCAATAGGAGTTAATCCTAATGGGTTAAATATTAACAAAAATTGTGGTTCTACATTTCCAGAAAAGATAAAATCTGCAGTTAAAAAATATAAGGCTCATATAGGTATTTCATTAGATGGTGATGCAGATAGGATAATTATGTGTGATGAAAAAAGTAATATTATAGATGGAGACCAAATTATTGCTGCACTAGCAACAAGGTGGCAAAATAAAAAAATGTTAAAAGGTGGGGTTGTTGGAACATTAATGTCCAATTACGGTCTTGAAAAATATTTCAAAAAAAAGGGTATAAAATTTATACGTGCTAATGTTGGTGACAGATACGTAAAAGAGGTAATGCAAAAAAATAAGTTTAATTTAGGTGGGGAACAATCAGGACATATTATTCTAGGTAAATTTGCAACTACAGGAGATGGCCTACTTGTTGCCCTAGAGTCTTTATTTGCTCTTAGAAAGGGAAAAAGAGCTAGTACATTTTTTGAAAATTTTAAAAAAACCCCGCAATTACTTAAAAATATTGAAGTAAAGGATAAGAATATTATTAATAAACCTGAAATTAAGAAATCTATTAATTTAGCTTCAAAATTAATAAAAGGTAGAGGCAGAATTCTTGTAAGAAAATCGGGAACAGAATCAAAAATAAGAATAATGGGAGAAAGTGAAAATAAAAGACTTCTAATAAAATGTGTTAATATAATTTTGAAAAAAATTAGATAATTTGAAAATAAAATCAAAAATTTTAATAATAGCAGGATCTGACTCCTCTGGAGGTGCAGGAATTCAAGCAGACATTAAAACTGCTACTAGTCTAGGCATATATTCAATGACAGCAGTAACTGCAGTTACAGTTCAAAATACAAAAGGTGTAAAATCAGTGATACCCGTTCCACCAAATGAAATTTATAATCAAATAATTCATACAATTAACGATATAAAGCCTAATGCTATAAAAATTGGAATGCTTCATTCTACAAAAGTTATAGATATGGTATTGAGATCATTAAAAGAAATGAAAATTAAAAAGATTATTTTAGATCCAGTCATGATAGCAAAAGGTGGTTCTAAGCTTATTACAGATCAAGCTATTAGATTAATGAAAAAAAAATTATTAAATAAAGTATCTTTAATTACACCTAACATACCTGAAGCTGAAATTTTAACTGGTATCAAAATATTAAATCAAAAAGATATGATACTTGCAGCAAATGAATTTATAAAATTGGGTGTGCCAAATGTATTAGTAAAAGGGGGCCATTTAAAATCAAAAATGGTGCATGATATATTTGTTAACAAAAAAGAGTTTAAAGTATTTTCAAATAAAAGATATAATACTAAAAATACTCATGGCACTGGTTGCACACTATCAACTGCAATTACCTCTTTTTTTTCATGTGGAAAAACTCTAAAGAGATCTTGTGAGTTAGGAATTAAATATGTAAATTCTGCCATATTAACTAACCCTAATATTGGTATAGGACATGGTCCAATAAATCATTTAAATTCTATTGAATTAAAAAAGATATATAAATAATGAAAAATGTTGCAGTAGTTGGGTCGCAGTGGGGGGATGAAGGAAAAGGAAAAATTGTAGATTGGCTATCAGAACAAGCTGATGTTGTAATTAGATTTCAAGGCGGTCATAATGCTGGACACACCTTAGTTATAGATGGGGTAACTTATAAACTTCGATTGCTTCCTTCCGGAATAGTTAGAAAAAATAAAATTTCAATTATTGGAAATGGTGTTGTTGTGGACCCTTGGGCATTATTAGATGAAATTAAAGAAATAGGAGAAAAGGGTGTTGATGTGAATTCAGAAAATTTTATGATTTCTGAGGCTGCAAATTTAATTTTACCATTTCACAGAGAAATGGATGAAATAAGAGAGGACGCAGCAGGTAAAAGTAAAATAGGAACCACCAGGAGAGGTATTGGACCTGCTTATGAAGATAAAGTCGGAAGACGATCAATAAGAGTAATGGATCTTAGATCAGAAAAAAATTTGAACCAACGATTAGAAACAGTTTTATTACACCATAATGCTATCAGAAAAGGTTTAGGAAAAAAAATATTTGAGAAAAATCAACTTAAAGAAGACCTTTTAAAAATTGCTCCTGATATTCTAAAATTTTCAGCACCAGTATGGCTTAAGATCGATCAATTTAAAAAACAAAAGAAAAAGATATTATTTGAAGGTGCACAAGGAATTCTTTTGGACGTTGACCATGGAACTTATCCTTTTGTAACTTCGTCTAATACAGTAGCCTCAAGTGCTGCAACAGGAACTGGATGTGGACCTAATTCAATTAATTATGTATTAGGAATAACCAAAGCGTATACGACAAGAGTAGGTGAGGGACCTTTTCCAACAGAATTAGTAGATCAAATAGGCGAGTTATTAGGTACAAGAGGTAAAGAATTTGGAACTGTGACGAGTAGAAAAAGAAGATGTGGATGGTTTGATGGTGTTTTGGTTAGGCAGACAATAAAAATTTCTGGAATTAATGGTATTGCATTAACAAAACTGGATGTTTTAGACGAGCTAGATGAAGTAAAGATGTGTGTAGAATACGACCTAAATGGTAAAAAAATAAACTATCTTCCTGCGGCAGTTGAAGATCAGCTTAAAATCAAACCTATTTATAAAACATTTGATGGATGGAAAACTTCAACTAATGGTATTAAAAATATTAATGATCTCCCTGAGAATGCTAAAAAATATTTATTTGCAATTGAGGACTTTATTGGGGCAAAAATATCAAGTGTATCAACCAGTCCTGAACGAGATGATACAATTTTAGTCGAAAATCCTTTTGAGATTTAATTTACAGGTAATAGATTTTTTGATTTAGCAAGGAGAAGCATGTGCTTTTGTAATTTCTCAAATGCTTTATTTTCAATTTGCCTTACTCTTTCACGGCTAATTTCATATTTTTTACTTAAATCTTCTAAAGTAGTTGGATCATCATTCAATCTTCTTGAATATAAAATTTCTCTTTCTCGATCATTTAAAACTTTAATTGAGTCTTTTAACAAATCTTTTCTTTGTTTCATTTCCTCTTGGTGAGCAAACTTAAGATCATGATCTAATTCTTTATCTACTAACCAGTCTTGCCATTCATCACCATCCTCACCCACTTGAGCATTAAGAGAAAATTCTTTTCCAGAGAGCCTACGATTCATTGAAACAACCTCTTCTTTACTCACATCTAATTTTTCAGCGATTTCGTTTACGTGTTCAGCCCTTAAATCACCTTCAGCCTGTGGCGCAATTTGATTTTTTAATTTTTTAAGATTAAAAAATAATTTTTTTTGTGCAGTTGTTGTCCCAATTTTTACCAAGCTCCAGGATTTTAAGATATATTCTTGGATAGAAGCTTTTATCCACCACATTGCATAAGTTGCTAACCTAAAACCTTTTTCTGGTTCAAACTTTTTGACTGCTTGCATAAGTCCAATATTTCCCTCAGAAATCATCTCGTTAATTGGTAGTCCATAACCTTTATAACCCATTGCAATTTTTGCAACCAATCTCAAATGACTTGTTACAAGTTTTTCTGCTGACTTAATATTTCCAGTCGTTTTCCAATTTTTAGCAAGCATATATTCCTCTTCTGCATCAAGCATTGGAAATTTTTTTATTTGCTCGAGATATGCAGACAGACCACCTTCATTACTTAAAATAGGTAAATTGCTATTCATAGTTGTGCTCATAGACAGTTTATCTAATTAATATTAAAAATTTTTCAATGGTTTATTTACCTGTATTTCTGAGTGTTTTTAGTATTATTTCAAGTTCATTTGGTAAAATTGAGTTAAAAATCATCTGCTTATTTTTTTTTGGATGTATAAAGCCTAATGTTTTAGCGTGAAGAAATTGCCTGTTTAATTTAATTAAAATTTTTTCTAATGATGGCTCTATATCTTTAAGTTTTTTAAACCTTTTTTTATATTTATCATCACCAACTATACTGTTACCCAAATAATTCATGTGAACTCTTATTTGATGAGTCCGACCTGTTTCTAATTTACACTCTAACAAACTAAAAGTTGGAATATTCTTATTTTCGAAAATTTCTAAAGTTTTGTAATTTGTAATTGCTTTTTTTCCTTTACTGTTACTAACCTCCATCATTTGTCTATTTTTTGAACTTCTCGTAATAAAGGTTTCAATTTTACCTTTAGATGGTCTAACTTTACCCCAGATTAGTAATTGGTAAACTCTTTGGATCGTATGTTTGTTAAACTGATTAGAGAGGTGTTCATGAGTTTGATTATTTTTCGCAATAACAATTAATCCAGATGTATTTTTATCAATTCTATGCACTATTCCTGGTCTTAGTTCACCTCCAATATTAGAAAAAGAATTTTTACTGTAATTCATAAGCGCATTTACGATTGTATTATCAAAATTACCCGCACCAGGATGCATTACTATTCCAGATGGTTTGTTTAAAACAATTAAATCCTTATCTTCAAATACTATATCCAAATTAAACTCATAAGGTTTTAATGAAGCTTTTTTTGGCTCAGGTATAACCAAATTTATTTTATCATTAAAAAAAATTTTTCTCGATGGATCAGTTATTATCTTGTTATTTATTCTTAACTTATTATCTAAAATAAGATTCTTTATTCTTGTTCGACTGATAATATTTTCTCTTTTTTTAATGAAAATATCAACACGGAGTTCATTTTCAGTCTTATCCACTGTCAAATTTATTTTTTTTTCCATAAAATGATATATTAATATGATATGCGCTTGTAGCTCAACTGGATAGAGCGCCTGACTTCGGATCAGGAGGTTCTGGGTTCGACTCCTAGCAGGCGCACCAATTATTCACCCATATTTATTAACGTCCCTTTTATTCTCGCTCTTAAAAAAGATAGATAAAACAGTCCTATTCCAAAAATTAAATAAACTAAATTTAATAAATAAGCTTGTTTTATATTTTCATAATCTACTAGACCATTTATCAAAATATTTCTTGTTTCATCAAAAATGTAAACTAATGGCAGACCCTTTGCAATTACTTGGAAAAATTCAGGAAGTATTTCTATTGGGTAGTATATACATCCCAATGGTGCAAGTAAAAATAATGATGACCAAGCTATATTTTCAAAGGATGGTCCAAATCTCATTAAGCCTGAGCTGACAAATAAACCTAGTGTAATGCCAAAAATATACAAACTTAAAAATAATATAAGAAGTGGAAAACCCAATTTTAAAATTGAAACCCCAAACAATGGAGATGTTAAAATTATTGCAGGCACTAAACCAATTAATGTTCTTATTAAAGCAGTAAAAATTAATGATATAATAATTTCTTTAAGTTTTAATGGGGCGATAAATAAATTTGTAAAATTTCTACTCCAGATTTCCTCTAAAAAAAGCATATTAAAACTTATGCTAGACCTAAAAAGAATGTCGTAAAGAATTGCGCAGGTAAGAATTATTCCAAGTGTATTATTGTAGTAATCACTATAAATTGAAAAAAATTTGGAAATAAAACCCCAAAGAATAATTTGTATTGTTGGCCAATAAATCAAATCTAAAACTCTTGGTAAAGAACTTTTGATTAGATAAAAGTGTCTTAAAAAAAGACCATACATCTTATTTAAATTCATATTAAATCTCTTGTAAGTTTTAAAAAAACTTCCTCCATATTTCTACGTCCATGTTTTTTAATTAATTCTCCAGGGGTCCCTTGATCAATAATAGATCCTTTGTTCATCATAAGTACCGAGGAACATAATCTTTCAACTTCAGACATGTTATGTGAGGCAAGGAGAATAGAGGTTTTTTTTTCTTTTTGGTATTCTTCTAAAAAACTTCTAACAAAATCTCCTGTTTCAGGATCTAGAGATGCAGTTGGTTCATCAAGAAGAAGAACTGATGGATCATTAATTATAGATTTAGCTAGGCTGACTCTATTTTTTTGACCAGAGGAAAGTTCTCCTGTAATTTTATTAATAAATTCACTAAGTCTTAATTTTTCACTAAGATAATCAATTTTTATCTGGAGCTCTTTTACATCATAAAGTCTTCCATAAACTTCTAGATTCTGCTTTACTGTCAATTTTTTTGGTAGTTCAATATATGGTGAAATAAAATTTAATTCGTTCAACAATTCAACTCTTTGCTTTTCAATTTCAACTCCATTTATTAAAACCTTTCCCTTAGTAGGTTTAAGTAAGCCAAGGATCATACCTATTGTTGTAGTTTTACCACATCCATTAGGTCCAAGAATTCCAATGATTTCATTTTCATTTACTTTAAAAGAAATATTGCGAACAGCTTCTTTTGAGTCATAAGTTTTTGATAAATCAATTACTTTAAGAGGAATAGTCATTAAAATTTTGAAGCCCTTAATAATCTATCGTTAATAGTTTTGCCTATACCTTTATTTGGGATTTTCTCTACAGCTATAGATTTGTAATTATCTTTTTTGATCTTTCTTAAAATAGTGTAGAGATTTTTTGCAGCTTCTTTTAAATCACCCTTTTTTGATAAAAAATAACAATTCATTTTGTTAATCTTATTTTTTTTAATTAATAAAAAGGCTTCATTTTTTTTTATTTTTTTAACATTGAGTCTAATTGGGATACCTGGTGAATAATGGATTCTTAATTGTCCTGGAGCAGAAATCTTAGAAGGATTTGTATTTATTGAAATTTTTTTCCTTAATATCTTTTGGATAATTCCTACTTCTAAACCACCTAATCTTAAAATTTTTGGCTTTTTTCTGAGATCAATAATTGTAGACTCAATTCCAACCGAAGATCTCCCACCCTCAAGAATATACTTAATTTTTTTTCCAAAATCATCTTTTACATCTGATGAGGTTACCGCACTAATTCTTGAAGAAATATTTGCACTAGGTGCTGCGATAGGAAATTTTAAAAATTTTAATAGAATTCTTGTTACAGGATGTTTTGGAAATCTTACAGCTAGAGTATTTTTTTTATTTGTTGCAACTTTCGAAATTTTTGATTTTTTTTTCTGATTTAAGATAAATGTTATTGGCCCAGGACAAAATCTTTTATATAATTTTAGAAAATCATTATTTAAATCACAATCGTCTTTTAATTTTTTTAAATCATAATAATGGATAATTAGAGGGTTATTCGTTGGCCTTTTTTTTAATTTAAATATTTTTTTACATGCTGTATCAGAATATGCATTACCAGCAATTCCATAAACAGTTTCAGTAGGAATAGCAATACACTCTCTTTTATTAAGGAGATTCCTCGCTTTTTTAATATTTGCAAGATTAATTTTCATGTATTATTTGAGAGTATTATATGAAAGATAAAAATTTACCAAATGATTATAATTCATTATCTCTTGAAGAATTAACTATTGAGGCAAATAAGATGATTGAAGAATTAGAAAATCAAAAGGATTTAGGAGACTCTTTGGACAAATATCAAGATTTAATTAAACTCAATAATATTATTGAGAAAAAATTTCAAAAGAACATTAAAGACATAAATGAAAAAACAAAAGAAAAGATATCCAAGATAAATCAAAAAAATGATGCAAAGAAAATTAAATAAAATTGCAAAAGATACAAATTTATTTTTAAGAAGATTTATTGCCAAACAAAAAAAATCAAGTTTAATTGTCGCAATGAAATACGGTCTTTTTTCTGGTGGAAAAAAAATAAGATCGAAAATTTTAATAGATGTTGGGTCACTATTTAAATTAGATTATAAAACACTTGTAATTATTGGTGCTGCAGTTGAATGTATTCATGCGTATTCATTAATACATGACGATTTACCATGTATGGATGATGACACTATAAGAAGAGGTAAGCCATCAGCGCATATTAAATTTGGAGAGGCTACTGCTGTTTTAGCTGGAAATTCACTTTTAACAATGGCTTTTGAAATTTTAAGCCACAACGATTTAAGAATTAGTGAAAAGACTAAGATCGATTTAGTCAATAAAATCTCTGAAAGCTCAGGCCATCTTGGAATAGCAGGAGGTCAATATTTAGATTTAAATTATGAACGTAAGAAAATTTCTCAAAAAAAGATCGAAGAGATGGAAATTAAAAAAACTGGAAAACTTTTTAGTTTTTGTTGTGCAGCACCACTAATAATTAAGAAAAAAAACAAAAATGATATTAAGAAATTTGAAAATATTGGTGCTGATATAGGCTTATTATTTCAAGTCGCTGATGATTTGATTGATTATAAAGGAAGTTTGCTTGTTGCAGGAAAAAAAACTGGTAAGGATAAAAAAAAAGGAAAAGCAACTCTAATTAGTTTACTAGGATACAAAAATACTATTAAATATGCTAATAATTTAATTCTAAGAATAAATAGTAAATTAAAAAAATATGGATCTAAATCAAGAAATTTGTCAGAAACATTAAATTATATTTTGAATAGAAATAAATGAAAACAAAATACGAACTGTTAGATGAAATTAATTTTCCATCAGATTTAAAAAAATTACCTGAGTCAAAATTACAAAAAGTTGCTGATGAATTAAGAGAGGAAATGATTGATGCTGTGTCAGTGACTGGTGGTCATCTCGGAGCAAGTCTTGGAGTCGTAGAATTAACTGTCGCTTTGCATTACATTTTTAATACACCAAATGATAAATTAATCTGGGATGTGGGTCATCAGTGCTATCCACATAAAATTTTAACTGGCAGAAAAGATAGAATAAGAACTCTTAGACAAGGTAATGGTCTTTCTGGTTTCACCAAAAGATCAGAAAGTGAGTATGATCCCTTTGGTGCTGCTCACAGCTCAACATCAATCTCATCAGCTCTGGGTATAGCAGAGGCAAACAAACTGTCTAATAAATCAGACAATGTAATAGCAGTAATTGGTGACGGGGCAATCAGTGCAGGAATGGCTTATGAAGCTATGAATAATGCCGGTGCCTCAAAAACTAAGATGATCGTAATTTTAAATGATAATGATATGTCAATTGCTAGACCAGTTGGAGCAATGAGCACTTATTTAGCAAAAATTTTTTCAGGAAAGATTTATTTTAGTCTAAGAGAGACTATTAAATTAATTATGTCAGCTTTTTCAAAAAGATTTAGTGCTAAGGCTGGTAAAGCAGAAGATTTACTAAGATCAGCTGTGACAGGTGGAACTTTGTTCAGTTCACTCGGATTTTATTACATTGGCCCAATAGATGGTCATGATTTAAATTCATTAATTCCAATTTTAAAAAATGCTAGAGACTCTAAGCATGAAGGACCAATTTTAATTCACATTAAATCAAAAAAAGGAAAAGGTTATACTTTCGCAGAGGAGGCAAAGGATAATTATCATGGAGTATCAAAATTTAATATCAAAACTGGTGAACAACTTAAGAGTACAAGTAAATTACCATCATATACAAAGGTTTTCGCAAACACCTTAATACAACATGCTAAAAAGGATAGTAAAATTGTAGCTATTACAGCTGCAATGCCTGATGGCACTGGTCTAGATATTTTTCGTAAAGAATTTCCAGATAGGACTTTTGACGTTGGAATTGCGGAGCAACATGCAGTTACATTTGCTGCAGGTTTAGCTACCGAAAACTTTAAACCCTATGCAGCTATATATTCTACTTTTCTTCAAAGAGCTTATGATCAAGTAGTTCATGACGTAGCAATTCAAAGTTTACCAGTTAGATTCGCGATTGATAGAGCGGGACTTGTTGGGGCTGATGGACCAACACATGCTGGAAGTTTTGATACAACATATTTAACCACTTTACCAAATTTTATTGTCATGGCAGCAAGTGATGAAGCTGAACTTGTAAGAATGATAAATACCTCAACCGAGATTAACGATAGACCTTGCGCATTTAGGTATCCAAGAGGAACAGGATTAGGTTCAACTCTACCTTCAATAAATGAAAAAATTGAGATAGGGAAATCAAAAATTATTAAAGAGGGAAAAAAATTAGCGATCCTAAATTTTGGGGCAAGATTGAACGAGACCTTGAAGGCTGCAGAAAATTTATCAAAAAAAGGTGTACCAATAACAGTTGTTGATGCAAGATTTGCGAAACCTTTAGATGGAAATCTCATTTGGCAATTAGCTACGACTCATGAAGCAATCATGACAATAGAGGAGGGTTCAATTGGTGGTTTTGGATCTCATGTGGTGAATTTTTTGACAAAAAAAGGTTTAATGGACTCTAATTTAAAATTTAGATCGTTAACATTACCAGATATTTTTATTGATCAAGATACTCCAGATAGAATGTATAAAGTGGCAAATCTTGACTCAGTTTCAATCGAGGAAAAAGTTTTAGATTTACTAAATTCAAATATAGTTTTGAAAAAACAAAATTAACTACACTGAGCTTTGTGTAGAAGATAATGATCTAATAAAACACAAGATAACATTGCTTCACCTACAGGTACAGCTCTTATACCCACACATGGATCATGTCTACCTTTTACTGATATGCTTGTATTCTTTCCAAATTTATTGATTGTTTTTCTACTTTTTAAAATTGAAGAAGTTGGCTTTACAGCAAAAGAGACAATTATCTCTTGACCTGAAGAAATTCCTCCCAGAATACCTCCAGCGTTATTAGATTGAAATTTTGTTTTTTTTCTATTTTGAGAAATTTCATCTGAATTTTCCTCACCTGACAATTGTGCTGAGTTCATACCTGAGCCAATATTAACTCCTTTTACAGCATTTATACTCATCATAGCTGACGCTATGTCAGAGTCTAATTTTGAGTATATAGGTGCTCCTAATCCAGCAGGAATACCGTTCGCTCTTACTTCGATTATCGCTCCACATGACGATCCAGCTTTTCTAATATTTAATAAGTATTTTTCCCAAATTTTTAACATTGTTTTATCTGGGCAAAAAAATGGATTTTTAGAAATTATCTTATCATCCCATTTATTGGTATCACATCCTAATATTCCAAGTTGGGTTACCGCTCCGGTGATTTTAAATTTTTTTCCTAATTTCTTTTCTAAAACTTTTTTTGCCACTGCACCCGCTGCAACTCTTGCAGCTGTTTCTCTTGCAGATGATCTACCACCACCTCTGTAGTCTCTTATTCCATACTTTTTAAAGTATGTGAAATCAGCATGTCCTGGTCTAAATTTATCTTTAATATCATTATAATCCTTTGAACGCATATCTTCATTGTAAATTATCAATGATATTGGTGTCCCAGTCGTTTTTCCCTCAAAAACTCCTGAAAGAATTTGAACCTTGTCACTTTCCTTCCTCTGAGTAGTAAACTTTGATTGCCCAGGTTTTCGTTTGTTTAATTCTTTTTGAATATCGGCTTCTTTTAATGGTATTAATGGTGGACACCCATCTATAATACACCCTATAGCTGGACCATGGGATTCTCCCCAAGTTGTAAAACGAAAAGACTTTCCAAAAGTATTAAATGACATTATTTATATTGTATAGATTATTTTGTTAAAATTATGAATCAAAAAAACTCACTTGGGCTTAATAAATGCTTCTTAGATCTAGATAATCCACTTGAACTATTTCAAAGATGGTTTGAGGAGGCTAAAAAAAAAGAAATTAATGATCCTAATGCTTTGGCACTTGGTACTGCAAATAAAAAGGGTATTCCCTCAGTAAGAATGGTTCTACTCAAAGGTCACAGTGAAAAAGGATTTGTTTTTTACACAAATTTAAATAGTCAGAAAGGAAATGAAATTAAAGAAAACCCAAATGCTACAATGTGCTTTCATTGGAAAAGTCTACTAAGACAAATAAGGATAGTTGGAACATTGAAACAAGTAGATGATCAAACTGCTGATGAGTATTACAACTCTAGAGCATATGATAGTAGAATAGGTGCTTGGGCCTCAAAACAAAGCAGTATCCTTCAAACTAGAGATGAACTTTTAGATGCTTTAGAGAACTATAAAAAAAAATATAATGACAAAGATAATGTACCTAGACCAAGCCATTGGTCTGGCTGGAATTTAACACCTTCCACAATTGAATTTTGGTTAGATGGGGATAATAGAATACACGAAAGGTTAAAGTATTCTTTAGATAAAAATGGTAGTTGGACAAAAAGTCTTTTAAGTCCCTAAAAATCCCTTGACAAACTAAATGAAGTTAAATTTTCAAGAATATTTTTTTCATTACAGTCTTTAAATATCGATAATGAGTTTGAAGCTAAATTAATGTAATGATTTGCTTTTTGATAACATTCTTTAATAATTTCATATTGTTTGATTAAAGATAATGTATAATTAAAATCATTCTCATCTCTTCTATCTTTTAAAAAGATACCTTTCAGACTTTCCTTTTCTTTAAGATTTGCTTTTTGAAATAACAAGATTATTGGCAGAGTAATTTTCCCTTCATAAAAATCTTTGCCAATTTTTTTTCCAAATAATTTTGACTCAGAATTGTAATCTAAAGTATCATCAGCTATTTGAAAAGTTAATCCCAAATTTCTTCCGTAAAATTCTAAAGCCTCTTTTTCTTTTGATGTCACATCTGATAAAATTGCACCAACTTTGGTAGCTGCTGCAAATAATTCAGCAGTTTTCGCAGAAATTATTCTTAAATAAGTTTCCTCCAACATATCTACCTCACCTCTGTGCTGTAATTGAAGAACTTCTCCTTGAGCAATCTTAGAGGAAGTTGACGATAATAATTTTAAGACCTCAATATTTCCATCATCTACCATCATTTCAAAACATCTGCTGAGTAAATAATCTCCAACTAAAACAGAAGAGTGATTATCCCAAACTTCGTTTAAAGTTTTTCTCCCCCTTCTAATAGATCCATTATCTATTACATCATCATGCATTAAAGTTGCTGAGTGAATAAGTTCTACACAAGCAGCCAAATTAATATCTCTAGTTCCTTTTGCATATCCACATAATTTTGCAGAACCTAGAGTTAGTAAGGCTCTTAATCTTTTTCCGCCTGTATCAAGGTGATAGTTTGTCATTTTCTGAACTAAGTCTACGTTGCTCTCTAATTTAGACTTAATTTTTTCCTCAACTAACATCAATCTATCTTCAACTGAATTTTTTAGTTGAAAATATGAATTATTAATTTTGTTTTTTAATTTTATGACACTTCCCATTAATTAAGCAAATTAGTATAAAAGGTTGCTTTTTATACTTATCAATTGACGCACCTGAATCTTCAATTATAAGGTGTCTTTATATTCATAAAAAAATTCTATAAATATTAAAAATGCTCTCTTTTTTTAAAAAGAAAAAAATTATTCCACATATTAAGCTAAGTGGAGTTATCGGAAATGTAGGGAAATTTAAACAAGGTATAGATTTTTCTGGTCAAGAAGACATTATTACAAAAGCATTTTCACTTAAAAAAGCACCGTGTGTCGCTATAACAATAAACTCTCCCGGAGGTTCTCCTGTTCAATCACATTTAATCTATAGCCTTATTAGACAACAGGCAAAAAAAAATAAAAAAAAAGTAATAGTTTTTGCAGAAGATGTAGCAGCCTCAGGTGGATATCTAATAGCTTGTGCTGGAGATGAAATTTATGCGAACTCAAGTTCAATTATAGGCTCAATAGGAGTAATTTACTCTTCTTTTGGTTTTACAGAATTGATAAAAAAGATAGGTGTTGAGAGAAGAGTGCATACTGCCGGGAAAAATAAAAGTACATTAGACCCATTTCAAGATGAAAAAAAGGAAGACATCGAAAGATTAAAAAATATACAATTAGATCTACATAAAGATTTTATAGAGGTAGTTGAAAAAAGTAGATCCACAAAACTTAAAAAATCTGAAGTAGAATTATTTTCAGGTGAATTTTGGTCAGGTAGAAAAGCCAAAGATCTTGGTTTGATAGATGATATAGGAAATGCAAATCAGATATTAAGAGAAAAATTTGGAGAAGATGTTGTTATTAAAAAATTTGAAAAATCAAAAAGTTGGCTTAGTAAAAAATTATCGTCCTCAAATGACCATGTTGATCAATTAGCGAATATATTAGAGGAAAAATCAGTTTGGCAAAAATATGGCCTCTAAAAAAATTAAAAAAAAACCAAAATTTCAAACTTTCCAAGATACAATTATAAATCTTCAAAAGTTTTGGAGTAAAAATGGATGTGTAATTTTAC
>CACNZK010000007.1 GCA_902625035.1 uncultured Pelagibacteraceae bacterium | reverse complement strand
TATTAAAAAAATTATTAAAGAAACGTAAGGTATGATTATCCATAAAATTATTATTAACAGAGCAATTAAAATATAAGACAAATAGAAAAATACAAAATTGTTAAACCCCAGAATTTCAAAAAGTTTTTTTCCTTTTAAATTATCAAGAGAACCATGAGATATACCAATGCTCAAAATTAAAAATAAGCAGATTATTGGAGAAACTGTAAGAATATTAAATTTAAAAGCTATTAAAGTAAAACCATTACAAAGTAAAAAAAAAACAAAAGAGTGATTAAAGTTTATTTTTTTAATTTTGTTATTCATTTGTATACATGACTAGTAAAATAATGCTTTAATAAAAGTTAATTTAGGCATTCTCAAAATTATAGATAATTCGTCAAAAAAATTACTTTTATTAGACAAAAATTTTATAACAGTCTTTGGTGAAGCCTTAAACATTTTAAAAAATATATCAGGCATTTTTTCAGGATGTCTTTCAAGAACTCTCAGAAATATTTCATCTAAAAATTGATATTTTGTATCAATTTTATATTTTTTAACATTGGAAATATTTTCGATATTCTCTCTTATATATTTACTGTGCTCTTGTATATTGAGAAATGTATAACCTGTACTTAATCTTGTCATACCACCAGCGGTCCCAATATTTATTTTGTTTTTTTCATTTTTATTTATTGGATAAAATAAAGGTATGGCGCCTTCTTCTCTATAAATAATTTTGTAATTTTTTAAATTTAGATGATTTTCAATATAGTCTTTAATTTGTTTATCATAATCTTTTTTAGAATTATCATTTACTTTAGATAACCAAGTTGTTTCAACTAAGGCTGTATTTTTCGAGTAGGGTAATGTATAAAAAAAATGAACACTTTCTCTCTGATCACAGTCAAAGTCCATAAGATTAAAAATTTCATCATCAAAAAAATTATCTTGAGTTTCAATTTCTACACCACAAAAATGTTGCCAAAGATTTCGATGATCTTCTTTAATAGATGGTACACTATTAAAGATAAAACAATTTTTTAGATTGATTTCGCTTATATCTTTAAAGAAGAAAATATTTTTATTTTCTTTCAATTTGTTATTAATTTTTTCATAAAATAATCCACTATCAATACTTTGATAAGGAAAATTTTTACAATCTAAATAATTAGTTTTGTCTGGAATATTGATTGAAAAGTTTTTCCAATTCTTCTTTACACAATCATCAAAGTTGTGGGATGTAACTTTCCAAAAAGACCATGTTTTATCTCTTTTGTATTCATCTCTAGGTTCTATAATTGCTAAAGATTTATCTTTAAGTTTTTCGTGAATTTCTAATTCGTATGCTAGGGATAAACCAGCACAGCCGCCACCAATAATTACATAGTCAAATTCTCTCATTTAAATTTATTTCCTCACTAATTAAAGAATGATCATGTTGAATTTGATCTTCGTCAATACTGGTTAAAGATAAATTTATAAGATCAAAAATTGCAAAGATAGTCTCAATAATTTTTTCAATATTTGATACATAAATTTTTCCTGCATTTTGATAGTTTTTAAATGTTTTTTTATTAAGAATATTATAGCCAATTTTTCGGTAGATCCTTCTAGCGACTAAAATTGAAAATCTAAAACTTATTGGGATGTTTTTTATAGAGTAAAAAGAATTCTTATAAAAAGTATCTGCAAGGTCTATAGTTGATGAAATTTCCTCAAAATTGTTATTTATATAAAATCTATTTATTTTTGAATCTTCAATCACATCTCTTGATATATTTGTAAGTTGCATAGCAACCCCAAGATCAATAGCTGACTTAAGTGAGCTTTTTTTATTAACTTTTAAAATCTTTGCCATCATTAAACCAACAGTCCCAGCGACTCTGTAAGAGTAAATTAAAAGGTCTTTTTTTGAATTCAATATTACCTTTTCTTTAATATCTGATCTTATACCATCAAATAGATCCTCAATAATTTTTACTGAAATTTTAAACTCATCAATAAGATTCCACATATTCTTAATTATTGGATTATCAAAATTTTTTTGCGTAAAATCTTTTTCAAACTGATTGAATTTAGTTTCTTTAACTTCTAATTTTTCGTTATCATCTGCGATGTTGTCGGCAACTCTACAAAAATCATACAATGCAGAACATTTATTATATGTTTTTTTTGGTAAAAAAAAACCAGCCCAATTAAAAGATTTTGCGTAAATTGATAAGTAGCTTTTATTAGACATTATAAAATTTTATCTAATACTTTAGCTGATGAAAGTACTCCAGGCACACCTGCTCCAGGATGGGTTCCTGCACCAACAAAATAAAGTCCTTTATATATCTCAGACTTATTATGGAATCTAAAATATGCAGACTGTGAAAATTTTGGTTGTATTGAAAAGCCGGAACCATATTTTGTATTTAAATCTTTTTCAAAATAATCAGGGGTTAAATAAAAATCCTCTACAATATTGTCTTTTAGATTTGGCATTAAATCTTTTTGCATTTTATCGATAACTAAATTTTTCATTTTTTCTCCCTCAACAGACCAGTCAATTTTTGATTGATTATTTGGCACTGGGACTAAAACATAAAAGCAATCACTACCCTCGGGCGCCATAGTTCTATCAGTTGCAGATGGTCTGTGAAGATAATAACTAATATCGTCGTTCAATTTTTTATTGTTGAAAATGTCATCTAGATGTTCTTTATATTTATTTCCAAACTTAATAGTATGGTGCTCAACATTCTCGTATTTTTTTTTTGTACCAAAGTAATATACAAATAATCCCATTGAATACTCCATTCTCCTTTTTTTCCATTTAAAAAGAAATGAATTATTTATATTCCCATTTAACATTTTCTCATAAACAGCAGGAGGATCAGCATTACAAATTACATTGTCAGATTGTATTACTGTTTGATCATCTAATTGAATACCAGTAATTTTTTCTTTTTTTGAAATGATTTTGGTAACTTCACGACCTTTGATTATTTCAACCCCAACTTCATTCATTAATTTCTCAAAACCTTTGATAATATTTCCTGTTCCCCCCATTGAGTAATGAATACCCCATTTTTTTTCTAAATATAAAATTAATCCATAAATTGAAGTGGTAGTAAAAGGATTACCTCCAACTAGTAATGGATGCATACTTAGCATTCTTCTTAATTTCTCATTTTCTATATAAGAAGAGACTAAAGCATATACAGATTTGTAACTTTTAAGTTTAAGTAAAGCTGGCAATTGTTGTATCATTACAAAAGGTTTATCAAAAGGTACATCAGCAAGCTCCGTGAAACCTTTATCAAAAATTTTCTTCGTAAAATTTACTAATTTTTCATAACCCTCAACATCTTTTTCATTTATCTCTTTTATCTGTTTTTTCATCTCTAACTCATCCCCAGAGTAATTAAATTTTGATTTATCCTCGAAAATAAATTGATACCAAATTTTTAAAGAAGTAAGTTTTATGTAATCTTTGGGGTCTTTTTGAAATAATTCAAATAATTCATTTATTAAATATGGAGCAGTTATTACTGTAGGGCCACCATCATAAATAAAGCCATTTTTTTGAAATACCCTAGCTCTTCCACCAAGATCTTCATGTTTTTCTACTAAAGTAACTTTATGCCCTTTAGCTTTAAGACGTAAAGCTGCAGCTATTCCTCCAAATCCTGAACCTATGACGATGGAATTCATTTTTATAATTTATAGTCTTTTTTGTAAAATTGTAAGAGTATTATGAGTTGATTTTTTTTAACTCTTCTTTTGTTTCATCCAAATTTTTTTGAAACAAGTTATCAAGTTTGGACTTATCAACCGATGTTGTAATTATCTTTTTAACCGAATCTACCGCAACTTTAATTGAAGCATCTTTTATTTCTTTTATTGCTGCATCTTTCATTTGATTAATCTTATTTTCTGTTGAATTTTTTTTAATTTCTGAAGATTTATGAAATTTATCATTTAACTCAATAATAAGATTATCACTATCTTTTTTCGCTTGTGCTAATATTTCATCACTCACCGATTTTGCAGTATCAAGCTTTTTTTGGGCATTATCTAATAAAGTTTTAGCCTCAGTTCTAAGCTTTTCACTTTCATCAATCTCATTTTTGATATCATTAATTAATTTGTTTAATATTTCATTTATCTTTTGTGGAACCTTTAGATAGACTAAACCTCCAAAGAAAATGATAAACGACACAGCTACCCAAAATGTTGCATCAATTGCCATAATATTTATCCCCATTTCTTTTTGATAAATCATCAACGATTGCAGAAATACTACTATTATTAACTTCGGTACCAATTAATTTCACTAGTAACTCCGACGTAGTTTCAATCGCAATTTTGTTAATTTTTTCTGAAGCACCTTTTTTCAGTAAATTAATTTCTTGCTCTACTTTTTTGACTTCCTCATCAATCTGTTTGTCTAATGTTTCTTTTTTAACATTTATTTCTTTGAGCACATTTTCCCTAGCCTCTTTAAAGATATTATTCGCCTCTAATTTGCTTTTTGAAATAATATCGTCGTATTCTTTTAGCTTTGCCTCGCTACTTTCTCTCTGTTTTTCTGCTGCCTCAATATTTTCTTGTATCTGTGATTTTCTTAATTCAAGGTTTGCACTTATCTTTGGTAATATTAGTTTAGATAATACAACATACAAAATACCAAAAGTAAGTGTTAACCAAAAAATTTGTGAAATCCAAAATTCTGGATTTAATTGAGGCATACCCCCACTTTCAGCTGCAAAAACCTCTTTTAAAAAAAAGAGATTAAAAAATACTAACTGAAAAAATATTTTTTTAATCATCTATTTAAAATGCAAAAAGAATAATTAACGCTACTACCAATCCAAATAACCCAGTTGCTTCTGCAAGGGCAAACCCTAAAAGCAAATTAGGAAATTGTTTTTGAGCTGCAGATGGGTTTCTCATCGCACCCGATAGGTAATTACCAAAAATAATTCCTATACCAACACCGGCACCAGCTAAGGCAATTGCCGCCAAACCTGCTCCGATCATTTTCGCTGCTTCTAATTCCATTATATCCTCCTCTGTTAATTAATGGTGTAAGTTTAATGCATCATTTAAATAGATGCAGGTTAAAATTGCAAAAACGTATGCTTGAAGAAAAGCAACTAATATCTCTAAGCCTGTTAAAGCAACCGAAAAACTCAGTGGAAGCCATCCACCGACTACTCCAAGACTTATTACAAAGCCCCCGAATACTTTCATCATTGTATGACCCGCCATCATGTTAGCAAAAAGTCTGACGGAAAGACTAATAGGTCTACTTAAATATGAAATAATTTCAATAACTACGATCAAGGGTAATAGTACTATAGGAACTCCACTAGGTACAAATAATTTAAGATAGCCAAGACCGTGTTTTATAAAACCAATTATTGTTACTCCAATAAAAATAAAAGCTGCCAATACAAAAGTTACAATAATATGACTTGTAACTGTAAAAGTATAAGGAATCATACCAAACATGTTACAAAAAAGTACGAACATAAATAAAGAAAATATAAAAGAAAAATAAGGTTTAGCTTTAGAGCCCGCTGTATCACTAATCATTTTTGACACAAATGTATAACTTAATTCGGCTAATAACTGAATTTTGTTTGGTAGCAATGAATTTTTTTTTGATCCAAGATTAAATATAACTAAAATTGCTAATGAACTAACAACCATAAACAAACTAGCGTTTGTGAATGAAATATCTAAAGCACCTATTTTAATTTCAGGACCAATTCTATAGACTTCGAATTGTGTCATCGGATTTGCAGCCATATTCTTTTCGACCTATTTTTGCATTTTTTTTGCAGATTTAATTACATTCATTATCCCGGCAATTACACCTACAAAAAAAAATATTAAAATTAACCAGGGTTTAGTACCAAAGGTCTTGTCTAAAATAAACCCAATAATTGTCCCTACAGCTACAGCCGAAACAAGCTCAGTACTAAGTTTAAAAGCATTTCCAATGGGAGAGGGATCAGGTTTTTTAGTGTTTTCTTTATCAAAAGCCTTTTTTTTTGCAATTTCTAAGCGAGTTTTAAATGGATCTTTAGACATTTGAAATTAATTTTATCAAGCAACCATGCTTTCTGCTTTCTGGAGATCAACAGCCACAAGTTGGCTAATTCCTTTTTCAGGCATTGTAACCCCATAAAGTCTGTTCATTTTTGACATCGTTAAAGCATGATGGGTGACAATTATAAATTTTGTACTGGTAATTTTCGTTAGTTCTTCAAGCAAACTACAAAATCTCGTGACATTTGCATCATCAAGAGGCGCGTCAACCTCATCAAGTACACAAATTGGAGATGGGTTGGTTAAGAAAACTGCAAAAATTAATGAGAGTGCTGTAAGCGCCTGTTCTCCCCCTGATAATAAAGTTATTGATTGAAGACGTTTGCCAGGAGGACTTACTAACATTTCTAATCCTGCTTCTAATGGATCATCAGCATCTACTAATTCGAGTTTGGCATTTCCACCATTAAATAGTTTTGTGTAAACCTCATTAAATTTCCTATCAACTTTATCAAAAGCTTCAATTAATCTTTCTCTACCTTTTTGATTGAGTTCATTAATACTCTCTTTTAATTTTACTATTGCTGTTACTAAATCTACGCGGTCACTTTCCATTTTTTTGATTTCTGTTTCATACTTATTTGTTTCTTCGTCTGCTTTTAGGTTTACTGAACCAAGTTTCTCTCTTTCTTGTTTTTTCTTGTCCAGTAAGTCTTCTTGATTTACTGCATCTGGTAATTCTTCTATTCCAAAAAGATTAGAATTTTCTAAAATATTTTCTTCAGATAAATTTAATTCAGAATTTATTCTGTCAATTAAATCATTTTTTCTTTTTTTTAATCCCTCAATTGTTGCACCCGAACTTGCTTTTCTTTCTCGTATCTGAATTGATTGTTCTTGAATTTCATTTAATTGTGATCTTAAATTTTCTATTTTTTCATCTGTTGAATTAATAATCTCTTCGTTTTCATTTTTTTCTTTTTCAGAAATTCTTAAACCTTCAGTTATTTGACCTTTTTTTTCGGCTTGTATATTTGGTTGATTATCTAATTTACTGAGCTGATCATTCAATCTATTTTTTCTTTCAGTAAGCTGCGTTAACATTTTTTCAGAATTTAATAATAGGTTCTTCCAACTTTCTATCTCTGTATCTATTACTTTAATTCTTTCATTCCTCTTTACAGACTCTTTTTTTATATTTTCATTTTTACTATAACTTCCAGCGTATGCCTCAATCAACATTTTGCAATTATCAAGTGCTGATAGAGCCTCTTGATTTTTCTGAGAATTAATAAGCTCCTTTACTTTTTCAATTTCAATTTGTAATTTTTCTTTAGAGGTGTTTAAATCATTATCAGACTGTTTTTCAGTATCATAATATTTGGAGTCAATTTCTATTAGCTCATTTTTTTCTTCTTTTAATCTTTTTTCATTTGAATTAGCATCAATTACTATTCCTTTTTCTCTACTAATATCTTCCTCAAATGTTTGAAGTGTTCTTTTTATATTTTCGATCTCACCTTGTATCCTTGTGTTTTCCTCATCCAGACCTTGTAGCTCAAGATTAAGTCTTTGTATTTTAGATAAATTTTCGATATTCTTTTCTCTTAACGGTGTAACTTTTTCAGTTTCAGACTTTATTAAATTTTCAAGGTCTGTAATCTTATTATTAAAATCTGTAACTTCAGTTTCTGCTTCAACATTAATCTCATTTTCTACTCTTATTTCCTTATCAATTTCTAATAATTTTAGATAATACAAGCCTGCCTCTATTTTTTTTATATCTTCAGACATATTTTTATATCTAGCTGCTTCTTCAGCTTGTTTTTGTAGATTAACGAGTTGTCTTTCTTGTTGGCGTCTTAATTCATCCGCTCTTTTAAGATTATTTTCTGCAGCATTTAGTCTTAATTCAGCTTCATGCCTTCTTACATGTAACCCTGAAATTCCAGCAGCTTCCTCAAGGATGGCTCTTCGATCAGTTGGTTTGGCTGTAACGATTGCACCTATACGACCTTGGCTTATCATTGATGGAGAATGTGCTCCTGTTGATAAATCCGCAAAAAACATTTGAGCATCACGTGCTCTAACTTCTTTATCGTTAATATAAAATTTTGAACCTTTATCTTTTTCTATTTTTCTCCTTACGCTCACCTCATCTAATTCTCTATATTGAATTGGTCCCTCATTTTTCTCATTGGTTACGGTCACAGACACTTCCGCAATATTCTTAGAAGCCTTATTTGACGTTCCAGAAAATATTACATCTTCCATCCCTGATCCTCGCATACTTTTTGCTGATGTTTCTCCCATAACCCATCTTAAAGACTCAACTATGTTTGATTTTCCACAACCATTAGGACCAACAATACCTGTTAAACCATTTTCAATTAAGAAATTAGTTTTGTCGGCAAAAGATTTAAACCCATTTAATTGGATTTTTTTAAACTCCATTGGAAGTTTATATCAGTTTTTCAAGAGATTTTTTTAAATTTTTATAATTGAGAGTTTTCTCAAATTTTTCGTCATTTATGATAATCGTAGGAGTAGCATTAACCTTAAATTTTTTGACCCCTTCGATTCGATCATTCAATACAAAATCCTCTATTTCTTTATTGTTTATACATTTTTCAAAATTTATCTCAAAACCTTGACTTTTAATAAATTTTTTTAAATTACCATTAATCTCTTCAACCGTGTTTCCTCTAACCCATTCTTGTTGATTTGAATAAAGACTATTTAAAATTTTTAAACTTTCGTTGCTTTTGCATTGAGAAATTTTTGAGGCATTGAAAGCAGCTACATCTAATGGAAAATGTCTAAATTCTATTTTAGCTAAACCAGTATCGAGAAAATCTTTTTTAAGAAGAGGATATATTTCTTTATGAAAATCTGCACAATGACTACATGTTAAAGACTCATAAGCAATTATTGTAATTTTTGCATCCTTATTTCCTGCTATAATTCTATTTACTTCAGCATTTGAAATATTTATCGATCCAAAAAATAAGACTAATATAAGAAATATTTTTTTCATTTTCTTTTAAATACTTTTGATAATTGCATTAAAGATTTTTTAATTTTTTCATTTTTAACACTATTTATCTTTTTTTGATAATCATGATTTGTAACATAAATAGAATTTTCATCATTAGTAGAAGGTTTAATTTTTTCATCATCAAAACTTGTTAGTTTGATTTTTTCAACTACAGAGTAACCGAATAAATTATTCAATTTTTCTAAAATATCTTTTCTTGAATATTCTAGCTCAACTTCATGCCCTCTTTTTACATTGATTAATAAAGTGCTAACACCTAGTTTGTTTGAAGATTTGAATGATTTTGGGTAACAAACTTTAAATAAATTTTCTCCAACAATATATTTCCAATTATTGATAGTTTCAGAATACACATGCCCTTTTTTATTGATAACTTTTTTGACATTTTTTGGCAAAGTGTCTTTAAAGGATCTTAAGCCTTGAATGCTATTTCTCTGCTTAGTATATTTTTTAAATTGCATATGAAAAACCAAATAATAACAAAAAAAATTCTTAATTGGTATGATTTAAATAAAAGATCATTACCGTGGCGAAAAAATGTTTCACAATCCAAAAAACATTATTATACACTAGTTAGTGAATTTATGTTGCAGCAGACACAGGTGGTAACTGTAATTCCTTATTTTAATAGATTTATAAATAAAATCCCAAATCTTAAAAAACTTTCAACAATCCAGGATAGAGAATTGATAAAACTTTGGGAGGGCCTTGGATATTATTCAAGAGTAAGAAATCTAAAAAAAACTGCTAAAATCATAATTAGTAAATATAATGGAAAAATTCCAAATAATTATGAGGATTTAATATCTTTACCTGGTATCGGTAATTACACTGCTAATGCAATCTTAGCTATTGCCTTTAATAAATCTTATATTCCTTTAGATGGAAACATTGAAAGGGTTTTAAAAAGATATCTTTATTTAAAAAAAGATAAGGAAATACAAAAAGATAATTTAATACAAAAAAAATCTATTTTTGGAATTTCATCGAGAGCAAGCGATTATGCTCAAGCTTTAATGGAATTAGGAGCAATGATATGTAAACCAAAAAATCCTGAATGTAGCGGATGTCCTATCCCAAAAAGTTGCAAGTCTTACAAAAAGAAAGATTTTGATTTAGCCAAAATTACAAAAAAAAATAAAGAAAAATATTTTATTCTTAAAGTTTATAAAAAAAATCAAAAATATTTGTTAGTTAAAAATACAAAATTTAATTTTCTTAAAAATTTAGCAATTTTTCCCATGGAAGAACTTTTTAAGCCAAAAAATTTTAATGAAAATCTTAATTTTAAAATGTCAAACATGAATATGAATATAAAAATTCAATATCTCAAAAATGCAAAAAGATTTCCCTCATCTTATTGGTTTGATAAAAGAAAATTAGATAATTATATGCTTCCAACATTCACTAAAAAAGTAGTTAAATATTTAGAAAAAAATTAATGAAAAAAATAGCTGTAATTGGTGCTGGTATTTCAGGGCTATTCATTGCTAATTTATTTAAGAGAAATAAAAAGTATCAAGTAACTATCTTTGAGAGAAATAGCTCAATCAATTTGAAAGAAGGCTATGGTATTCAATTATCTGTCAACAGCATCAAACTTCTAAATAAAATTCAGTTTGATAAATTAGAAAATAATGAGAAATTTAATCCAGATAAAATCAATTTTTATTCAGTTAAAAATTCCAGAAAAATATGTGAGCTAGATATATCAGATTTTAATACTGTAAATTGTAAATATACTACTCTTAAAAGATCATCACTTATTAATTTTTTGAAAAAAGATTTAGAAAAAGAAATAAAATTTGACCACACTATTGCAAAAATAGAACAACAAGATCAAATTATTAAAATCACTTTTGAAAATAATGAAATTTATGAATTAGACTATTTAATCATTTCAGATGGTGTCTTTTCAAAAAGTAAAAATCTGTTATCAAAAAATCAAATTAAACCAAAATTTAATGACACTTTAGCAATTAGAGGAATAATACCAAGCTCTTCAAACATAGCTGATAAAAAAAACATCTCATTATATTTAGGTTCAAATTTTCACTATGTTATTTATCCAGTATCTCGTGATGGAGATTTAAACTTTATTGCTATAATGAAATATCAACTTACAGAGGATGAACAAAAAGATTACTCGTTGTTTAGTGATAATATTTTTATTGATAAGATTTTAGAAAAAGTTCCGCACTTAAATAAAAATTTTTTTGATAGTATTAATGATTTAAAGATATACCCAGTATTTGTAAGTAGAGATTTTTTTGAAGTTAATAACAATAATATCCATTTAATAGGAGATGCTTTTTTTGCCTTTCCACCCTCATTTGCTCAAGGTGCATCACAATCAATAGAAGGTGCATATGAACTATTTGAGAACATAGAGAATAATACTAAAAGTAATTTTTTTAGAAGTAGAGTTAATAAAACAAAAATGGTTAATAATCGCTCAAAATTTAATCAATTTGCTTTTCATTTATCTAATCCTTTAATAACAACATTAAGAAATATTTTTTTGAAAAGATTGGTAAAAAACAAAAAGTTTTTGGAGAGCTATCTTGGTAAAATATATAAAAACTAACTATTAGAAATCAATCTTTGTCTTAAATGATCGATAGGAACTACGTTTCCATTCAAGTTATAATGCCAAAAGGTCCATCCATTACAGCTTTCAGCACCTAAAATTGTAGCTGCTACTTTATGAATTGAGCCTTCAGTTTGAGCATGTTTAATACTGCCATCAGCTCTAATTTTTGCACTAATTTTCCTTTTGTTATCGAAAATAGTAGTTCCTGGTTTTATTATTCCTAATTCAACCAAAGAACCAAAAGGTATTCTTGGCTTAGATCTACCATTTTGCAAAGTATCTAAATAATCATCTTCTATAGGTTTTGCTTTCTTTAATCTTTGTTCGGCAGCTTTAAAATAGGTTTTCTCTTTTTCAATTCCGTAATAATTTCTACCCAATTTTTTTGCAACTGTTGCTGTTGTTCCTGATCCTAAAAAAGGGTCTAAAACTAAATCATTTTTATTTGTCGTTGCTAATAAAATTCTGTGAAGTAGAGCCTCAGGTTTTTGGGTAGAATGCACTTTTTTACCATTCTTTTTTAGTCTTTCAGAACCATTACAAATCGGCAATTCCCAGTTAGACCTCATTTGGAGATCGTCATTTAAACACTTTAAGGATTGATAATTAAAAGTGTATTTTGATTTTTCAGACTTAGATGCCCAAATTAAAGTTTCGTGAGCATTCGTAAAACGTGTTCCTCTAAAATTTGGCATGGGGTTTTTTTTGTTCCAAATGACGTCATTTAAAATCCAAAAACCCAAATTTTGAATAGCTGTTCCAACTCTAAAAATGTTATGGTAACTACCAATTACCCAGATAGCCCCATTTTTTTTTAAAATTCTTTTACATTCACTTAACCATGAGTATGTAAAGTCATCATACTTTTTAAAATTTTCAAATTGATCCCATTTATCATTTACTGCACTTACTTTAGATCTATCAGGTCTTGTTAATTCACTTTTTAGTTGCAGGTTGTAAGGAGGGTCGGCAAAGATTAAATCAAAAGTTTCATCAGGAATTTTTTTAAGTTCCTGAAGGCTATCTCCATTAATTAATATATTTTTTAAATTCAAATTCATTTTATAAAAACAAATTAGACTCCAAAAAGATTCTTGGGTCAACCTAGGATTGAATTATTTAGATTAGTTTTGTATGACTTTGTATGGCGACAACTACATATGGTGTTTTTACGTGAAAACTATTTTAATTTGTTTATAGGAGAAAAAGTTTTTCTGTGATGCTTTGTAATTCCTAAGATTTTTATAGCTTTTAAATGTTGACTAGTACCATATCCAAAATTTTTTTGCCAATTATAGCCTTTAAACTTTTTACCTAAATCTGAAATCATCTTATCACGTGTAACTTTTGCAATAATCGAGGCAGCCGAAATAGATGGAACTTTTTGGTCTCCCTTTATAATAGATTTAAGTCTGTAATTTTTCATTTGAGGCAATTTATTTCCATCAATTAAAACTTGTGAAGGTTTTTTCTTAAGTTTTTTTATTGCTCTTTTCATTGCTAATAAACTGGCATTTAAAATGTTTAATTCTTCAATTTCTTTTAATGATGCCTTTCCAATAGCCCAAATTGAATTTTTTTTAATATGGCTAAATAAGACTTTGCGTTTAGAGCTCGATATACTTTTTGAGTCTTTCAGTAATTTTGTATTTATAGATTTTTTTAAAATAACTGCAGCTGCATAGACTGGTCCAACTAAGCTTCCTCGACCGACTTCATCAACTCCAGCAATTATTTTCATTAAATTTTAATATTCAAATCCTCTACTTTTTTTCTTATTTTTTTTAGGTCTTCCCATGAGAATTTTTTCTTATCTGGATACCTTATCAAATAAGATGGATTGAAAGTGATAATTACAGGAATTGTTTTGTTTCCAATTATGATTTCTTTCCAAATTCCTCTTTCATTTGTAATTTGAGTGCTAAGACCGGTTACAGCTTCCATCGCAGTAGTGCCCATTAATACTAAAATTTTTGGATCAATAATTGAAATATGTTCTTTGAGGAAAATTGAATATCTTTTTATTTCTTGAGCGGTGGGCTTTCTATCATTGGGTGGTCTAAAATTTATTGAGTAAGTAGAGTAAACTTTCTCTCTTTTGATATTAATTGCTAAAAGCATCTTGTTTAAAAGTATGCCAACATCTCCATAAAATGTTTTAGCTTCCAAGTCCTCTTTCTCATCAGGAGCTTCTCCAATCAACATTATAGGACTACTTATGTCACCATCTCCCATAACTAAATTTTTAGAATTATCTTTTAAATTACAATCTTTAATTGAATTAATTTTTTTCTTTAGATTCAAAATTCTCTCTTCTTTTGCTGTTTTATTTTGAATGCTATTTTCCTTAACAACTTTAAGTCTATTTATTGGCTTATTACTAAATTCAAATTTTGGCTCTACTTTATCTAAAAATCTTTGATCATATTTGGCATTTTGATTTAACATCTTTTTAGTCATAAAGTGCAGTTATGTTTCTCAAAAATATAAAATTTTTATTGATATTATTTTTACTTTACCAAAATCCTTTGCATTCTAAAAGTGGTAGTTTTGATGATTTTGACTCCAAAAATTTATCAAAATATTTTTCCGGAATAGTAGCATTTGAAAATAAAAATAATTCAAAGGCATTAAATTTTTTTAATACCTCTAAGATTTTATTAAATAAGCATGAGCCTTATTTAAAGAGATATGTTTATTCTTTAGTTTTAGAAAATAAAGTTAATCAAGCTATAAATGTTATTAAACAAAATAAAAATAAATCTGAATTTTTTGAAAAATACTTATTATTAACAATAGACAGTCTAAGAAGAGATGATTTTTCAAAAGCATTGGATTACATATCTGAGACAAAAAAATATATTAAGCTCAACCGATTTAACTCAGCAATTTTAGATAATTTGAGAGATTATGTATTTGTATTTAATGAAAAAAGATTGCCCAATGATGTAAAAAATTATGGAAATCTATCAATTATTTCAACAACCTTTCAACGGTGTTATTTAGGAGACGCTAAAACAAAAACTTTTTTCTCTAAATTAGTAAATAATTATGATGCAGACCTAACTAGATACACTTTTTTTTATTTAGCATATCTAATTGAAAACAATCAAATAGAGGAAGCCAAAAAAATAACTGAGGGTATTAAATTTATTAATACATCGTTACTTTTGGCTCAAGGGAAAAGTTGGATTGAAAATAATGATGAAAAAAAAATGAATACTGTTTTTTCATGTAAAAACCACAATGATTTAATAAGTGAATTTTTGTTTTTAATATCTAATTTATATTCTGCCCAAGACGACTATATAAAATCTAACTTTTATTTATATTTGTCTAATTATTTAAATCCAAAATTTTATTATAATTTATCATTACTTGCTGAAAATCAATATTCAAATAAAGAATTTGATCGTGTGCAAAAAATTTTACAAGAATTTGAAAAAGAAGATGAATTTTATTATTGGTATAGATTAAAAAAAGAGGCTCAAATAATCTCAAAAGAAATTAACCAAAAAGAGTCATTAAAATTTATTAAGTCTAATTTTGAAAAAATCGAAAAACCGAATGAAAAAATTTTATTTGATATTGCTAATTTTTATAAGAATGCAAAAGAATATGAGCAAGCTATAAAATATTACACCAAAGTTTTAGGAATAGTTGGTGATGATTTACAAATTAAATCAGATTTATTTTACAGAAGAGGAGCAAGTAATGAACGAATGGGAAATTACGAAGAAGCTGATAGGGATATGCTTTTATCTTTAGAAATTGATCCTGATGATGCTTATGTTCTTAATTACTTAGCATACTCTTGGTTAGAGAGAGATTATAAAATTAAAGAGGCAATGGAAATGTTAGAGAAAGCATATTCTTTAACGGAAAATGATCCTTACATAATAGATTCAATTGGCTGGGCTTATTTTTTAACAGACGACTATGTAAAAGCAGAGACATATTTAAAAAGAGCAGTTGAGTTAATGCCAGACGATGCAATAGTAAATGATCACTATGGAGACATTCTTTGGAAGTTAGGGAGAAAAATTCAAGCAAGATATTTTTGGAAAAGTGTATCTAAAATGGAAGATGTCGATGAAGAATTATTACAAAAAATAAATCAAAAAATTATAAAAGGTCTCTGAGATGAGCTATTCCAGGATAAAGTCTTATGCTAAAATTAACTTAGCTCTTAACATCACTGGAAAAACTTCTAAGTTACATAAAATTGAGAGTGTTGTTGGTTTTGTTACGTTACATGATGTTATTTTAATTAAAAAAATTCAATCTAAAAAACATTTAATTTCATTTAAAGGGAAATTTTCAAAAAACATTGACCCAAAAAACACAATTTCAAAATTGTTTAAATTTTTAGAGAAAGAAAAGTTACTTACAAGTTCTAAGTTTGAGATAAAAGTTAATAAATATATTCCATCAAAATCTGGATTGGGAGGCGGATCCATGAATGCTGCAAACATATTAAAATATTTGATTAAAAAAAACTTTATATATCCCAGTAAAAAACAATTAATTTCAATTTGTAAATCAATAGGTTCAGATGTAGCTCTCGGTCTTAATTCTACTTTTACAATTCTTAAATCCAACAATCAGATTAAAGAGTTTAAAAACTGCAAAAAATTTTATGTGCTGATTGTTAAACCTAGTTTTGGATGTTCAACAAAAGAGATATATTCAGGTGTTAAAAAATTCACAAAACCAAGATTTAATAAACCTTCTAAGAAAATGTTTAACTTTGATAATTTGAAAAAACTCAATAATTCTCTTGAGGAAATTTCTTTATCTAAGTTTCCAAAATTAAAAAATATCAAACATTTTCTTGAAAAATCTTCAAATAAGAGTTTTGTAAGAATGACAGGATCAGGTTCAGCAATTGTCGCATATTTTAAATCTAAAAAATTATGCGATGATGTTAAAAAAAAATTTAGTAGAAAATATAAAAATTGCTGGTGTAAAGTTGCAAAAACTATATAAATTCTTTTTTTTGTGTTATACGAAATTAGATTGGGGCGTAGCCAAGCGGTAAGGCACGGGTTTTTGGTACCTGCATCCTAGGTTCGAATCCTAGCGCCCCAGCCAAATATGAAAAACATTTTTAATAAAATTTTCTCGAGCTCAAAAAACCTTTACTCATTTAAGAGTAATATCAAAAAACTTTCATTAACAACGCCTGTGAAAAAAATTTTTGAGGCTATTAATTCTCATTCATCTGAAAGTGAAATTAGATATGTTGGAGGTTGTTTAAGAAAAATATTAAATAATGAGAAAGTTGACGATATAGATTTAGCAACAAACCTAAATCCGTTAGAGGTCTCCGAAATTTTAAAAAAAAATAACATAAATTTTTATGAGTCAGGAATTGAGCATGGAACAATTACTGCAATCATAGATGATTATAAGTTTGAGATAACATCTTTAAGAGAAGATATTTTTACAGACGGTAGACATGCTAAAGTAAAATTCTCAAAAGATTGGAAAAAAGATGCCGCTAGAAGGGATTTCACTATCAATTCTATTTATGCCGATTTAAATGGAAATTTATTCGATCCTTATAATGGAAAAAAAGATATTGAAACAGGTCAGGTTAGCTTTATTGGTGATCCTGAAAAAAGAATTAAAGAAGATTATTTAAGAATATTAAGATACTTTAGATTTTTTTTAAATTATTCAAAACAACCTCATAAAGAAGAAATAATTAGAATAATTAAAATTAATATAAGCGGTATTTCTATTATATCTAAAGAGAGACTACTAGATGAGTTAAAAAAATTACTAAAATCAAATCAATTAGAAAAATTATCAAAAGATAAATTCAGTATCGACTTAATATTGCTTATTTTTCCAGAGCTAAAGAATATAAAAAGTATTATTAATTCAATCAAAAATAAGAAGGAACTATTTGCTGACCTGGATTTTATATTTACTTTATTTTTAATGATAATAGATGAAACAGATAATTTAGAATATTTCTTATACAAATATAATATTTCAAAAAAAGATCAAAAAAGAGCTTACGCTATTAATAATTTTTATAATAAAAAGAATGGGTCAAAAACTTTAAATGAAGCCAATTTAAATAAAGTCTTATATTACAATGGCAAGCAAGCAGTGTTAGATATTTTAAATTTTAAGATTATAAAAACAAAGAAAGCAGATAAAAAATTGTTAAGTTTATTAGAATTATATAAAAATAAGGTTACGCCAAGTTTACCTGTTGGAGCTGACTTATTAATTACTAAATATAAAATTCCGGAGGGAAGACAATTGGGAAGTATGTTGAAATTAATTGAGGAGGAGTGGGTAAGGAATAATTTTGAAATTTCTGACAAACAAATCGATAATATTGTTAAAGGCTAAAGATATTTGACATCTTTAATTTCAAAGTTTTTTATTCCAGCGGGAGTATTTATCTCTACAAGATCACTCTTACTTTTTCCGATAAGACCTTTACCTATTGGTGATTGAAAGTATAGTAATTTTTTTTTTAAGTCTGCCTCATCTTTTCCAACTATTTTATAATCTATCTTTTCACCGGTATCTAAATTTTCTAGAAATACAGTGGCACCAAAAATTACTTTGCCATCATTGTTTATTTTAGTAACATCAATCACGTTTGCTCTTGCTATAATATCATTTATCTCTGTTATTCTGCCTTCATTGTGAGATTGTTCCTCTTTTGCTGCATGATACTCTGCATTTTCTTTCAAATCACCATGGGATCTTGCTTCAGCAATTGCAGCTACTATTTCGGGTCTTTTTTTTTCTTTTAAAAAAATTAATTCCTCCTTTAATTTATTTAATCCATTAAGAGTAATTGGTTCTTTATCCATTTATTTCCATTTTGCATGAGGAGGTAAAGACATTAATATTCCTTCAACATTACCACCTGTTTGTAATCCAAATTTTGTGCCTCTGTCATACAGTAAGTTAAATTCTGCATATCTTCCTCTTTTAATATATTGATTTTCTTTATCTTTAGAAGTCCATTTTCTCTTAATTTTTTTATTTATAATTTTTTGAAAAATAGACTCAAAGGTAATACCAACGTCTCTGACGAATTTAAAATTTTTTTCAAAATTATCTTTTTTATAATCAAAAAAAATACCACCTATTCCACGAGGCTCTTTTCTATGAGGTAGATAAAAATATTCATCACACCACTTTTTATATTTTTTATAATAATTTTTGTCGTGTCGATTACACATATTCTTAAGAGTTTTATGAAATTCACTTTTTTCTTTGTTATCTTTTTTTGATGGTGTAACATCAATGCCTCCACCGAACCAATCAAATGTCGTACAAATATATCTTGTATTAAAATGCATTGCAGGAATTAAAGGGTTTTTCATATGCATTACAACGGATATCCCGGATGCCCAGAATCTAGGATCTTTTTTAGCACCCGGTATATTTTGTTGAAACTTTTTTGGAAATTTTCCGTAAACTTTAGAAAAATTAACACCTACTTTATCAAAAATTTTTCCATCTTTTAAAATTCTATATTCACCACCACCTTCATCTTTTTTTAAATTTCTTTTCCATGTAGTCGACTTAAAACTGATCTTGTTTTTTTCAAAATCACTGATAGTTTTACAGAACATCTCCTGCAAAGATTTAAACCAATTACTTGTTAATTTTTGTTTTATTTCTAGATCCATTTAAATTAATTCATTTTGTTTTAAGCACTCAGCTAATATTATTGCAACAGAAGAAGAGATATTAAGAGAACGTTTGTTATTTCTCATTGGAATTTTTAACCTATTATTTATCATTTTATGCACATACTCAGGCACTCCTGCACTTTCTCTTCCAAATAAAATTGTATCATCTTTTTTAAACTTAAATTGTGTATATGAGTTAGAGGCTTTTGTTGTCATGAGTATAATTCTTTGATTCTGTTTTTCATCAAAAAATTGATCGGAGCTTTTATAATATTTAATCTCTTTCTCATCCATATAATCCATTACAACCCTTTTAAATCTCTTATCATTTAATAAAAATCCACAAGGCTCTATTATTTCTAATTTCGCCCCTAAACAGGCACATGTTCTTATGATAGCAGCAGTATTTTGAGGAATATCTGGTTCAAATAGCGCAATTTTTGGCCCTTGATTATTAAGATTATGTGTCATTCTATCAGTAGAAAAATAATACTTTTTTATTATATGTAATCATATAATAACAACCTAAATCAACA
This sequence comes from uncultured Pelagibacteraceae bacterium, assembly GCA_902625035.1. GTDB lineage: Bacteria > Pseudomonadota > Alphaproteobacteria > Pelagibacterales > Pelagibacteraceae > Pelagibacter. The sequence continues at coordinate 44,662 of CACNZK010000007.1, read as the reverse complement.
TATAGAATTATAAGAACCTATATACAGTGGAAAAAAAAACTAAGAGAAGAGACTTTTTATTTACAGCTACTTATGCAGTTGGGGCAGTAGGAGTGGGTGCCGTTGTTTGGCCTATGATAGATCAGATGAACCCAGATGCTTCAGTAAAAGCATTAGCAAGTACTGAAGTTGATGTAAGTGCAGTTGATCCTGGAAAAACTATTACTGTACTATGGCGGGGGAAACCAGTTTTTATTAGAAGAAGAACTCAAGAAGAAATTGCAGAGGCTAAATCTGTGAAATTAGAAGAACTAAAGCACCCAGAAAAAGATGAAGATCGTGCAAAAAATCCAGAGTGGCTTGTTATGCTTGGGGTATGCACACATTTAGGCTGTGTGCCTTTAGATCAAAAAGGAGATTACAACGGCTGGTTCTGTCCGTGTCACGGTTCACATTATGATATATCAGGAAGAATTAGAAAAGGCCCAGCCCCAACAAACATGGAAATTCCTAAATATAAATTTGTTGATGCTAACACAATTAAGATTGGATAATTTATGAGTGAACATGAATATACACCAAAATCAAAAGTTGGAAAATGGTTCAACGATAGGTTACCTCTTCTAACTTTAGCAAATCATTTAACAGACTATCCAACACCAAAAAATTTAAATTATTGGTGGACTTTTGGTGGAATTCTTACTTTTTGTTTAATAACTCAAATTGTAACCGGATTAGTTTTAGCAATGCACTATATCGCACATGCTGATATGGCGTTCCAAAGTGTTGAACACATAATGAGAGATGTGAACTATGGATGGTTAATAAGATATATACATGCAAACGGAGCTTCAATGTTTTTCTTGGCAGTGTACATTCACATATTTAGATCTTTGTTTTACGGCTCATATAAATCACCTAGAGAAATTATATGGATTATTGGAATAATCATTTATCTTCTTATGATGGCAGCAGCTTTCCTAGGATATGTTTTGCCATGGGGACAAATGAGTTTTTGGGGAGCAACAGTTATTACAAACTTATTTAGCGCAATTCCTTTAGTAGGTGAAGGAATAGTAACATGGTTATGGGGAGGGTATTCCGTAGATAATCCAACACTTACAAGATTTTTCACACTACATTATTTAATACCTTTTTTAATTTTAGGTTTAGTTGTTCTACATATTTGGGCTCTTCACGTACCTGGTAATAATAATCCAATTGGTATCGATATTAAAAAACCATCAAAAGATACAGTTCCATTTCATCCATATATAGTTATCAAGGATGGTTTTGCTTTATTAATGTTTATGATTGTTTTCGCCTTTTTTGTTTTTTATACACCAAACATTTTAGGTCATGCTGATAATTACATTGAAGCAAATCCTCTTGTAACACCAGCGCACATTGTTCCAGAGTGGTATCTGTTACCTTTCTACGCGATTTTGAGATCAGTTCCTGATAAACTTTTAGGTGTTATAGCAATGTTGTCTGCTATTTTGATATTAGCTGCATTACCTTGGTTAGATACATCAAAAATTAGATCAGCGGTTTTCAGACCTTTATATAAACAGTTTTACTGGATCTTAGTGGCTGATGTTTTAATCTTAGGATACGTTGGAGCTATGCCAGCAGAAGGCCTTTACCTATTAATTGCTAGGATTGCTACCGCGTATTACTTCCTTCATTTTTTAGTTGTGCTACCAATTTTAGGATTTAAGGAAAGGACTACACCTGTTCCTTTAAGTATAACCGAACCTATTTTGGGTGGATCACCAAATCTTGCAGCAGTAAAAAAAAAGGATGACTTTAAAAATCAGTGAAAAATTTTTTTAGAATATCGTTTTTAATTGCACTATTTCTTGGATTTCAACTTAATTCTAACGCTGCTGAAAAGGTTGAATATTTAAAAACAGATTGGAGCTTTAAAGGTCCTTTTGGTAAGTTTGATAGAGCAGCGCTACAAAGAGGATACCAAGTTTATCAAGAAGTATGTTCTTCATGCCATTCAATGAAATATTTAAGTTATAGAAACTTAGTAGAAGAGGGTGGACCTGAATTTTCAATTGACCAAGCAAAAGCTATTGCAGCATCTTTCGAGGTAAAAGATGGACCAAATGCAGATGGTGAAATGTTTATGAGACCAGGAAGATTATCGGACAAATTTGTGATGCCTTATGACAATGAGAAAGCCGCTCAAGCAGCAAATGGTGGTGCCTATCCTCCTGATATGACTGTTCTAGTTAAAGCTAGAGGTGGTGGAGTTGATTACATTTATTCACTCCTTCAAGGATATGAGGATCCGCCAGCTGGAGTGACTTTAGATGATGGTGTTTACTATAATAAATATATGTATGGAAACAAGATTAAAATGTCTAATCAACTTTCTGATGGTTTAGTTGAATATTCAGATGGTACCAATGCTTCAGTAGAACAAATGGCAAAAGATGTTACGACTTTTTTGATGTGGACTGCAGAACCTCATTTAGAGACACGTCACAGAATGGGTTTTAAAGCAATAGTTTATCTTATTATTTTAACAGTTTTAGTTTATTTTAGCATGAAGAGGATTTGGTCACGTATTGAAACGGAAGTTTAAAACATCACCATCTTTAACAATATAGTCTTTACCCTCTAATCGCATTTTTCCATTTGTCTTAGAATTTACCCATCCATCATTTTCAACAAAATCATTATAAGAAATAGTCTCAGCTCTAATAAATCCTTTTTCAAAATCAGTATGTATTTCACCAGCAGCTTTTGGAGCCAAACAATTTTTCTGAATAGTCCAGGCCCTTGTTTCCTCAGGCCCTGAGGTAAAAAAAGTATCTAATTCTAAAATTTTATAACCTTTTTGAATCAACATATCTAGCCCAGTATTATTTAAACCAATCATTTCCATGTAGTTTTTTCTTTCTTCACTATTTAACTCATTGATTTGATTTTCAATATCAGCTGATACTATCAAAGTGTTTTCTAGATCAAATTTTTCTAGAAATGATTTGGTGTAACTGTTTCCATTTTGGACACTTTTCTCATCAACATTACAAACGAATATTTTTGGCTTTAAAGACAATAAACCACTTAAATTTAGTTGTTTTTTTGTAAATTCTGATTTTAAACTTTTTAAATCTTGATCATTATTAATCAAGTCTAGAGAACTTTGAAGAATTTTAATTTGATCTTGATCAATATTTTTCTTGTTATTCTTCTCAAGTCTTTTTTGAATAGATTCTAAATCTGCTAGTTTCATTTCAGTCTCAATTATCTCAAGGTCTCTGACAGGGTCAACTGTAGGATTTACATTTTGAATATCACTAGAGTCAAAGCATCTAATCATATGTATTACGGCGTCTACTTCTCTAATATGAGATAGAAATTTATTTCCCAAACCTTCACCTTTAGAAGCACCTTTTACAAGACCAGCTATGTCAACAAAAGAAATAGTAGTAGGTATAATTTTTTTTGATTTAGAAATTTTAGCCAGGTTTTCTAATCGATAATCAGGCACACTAACTACACCAATATTTGGATCAATTGTACAAAATGGAAAGTTAGCTGCTTGGGCTTTGTTTGAATTAGTTAAAGCATTGAAGAGAGTAGACTTACCTACATTTGGTAAACCAACAATCCCACACTTGAAGCTCATTATTTATTATTTACTGTACTAGAAAAAAGATCCAATTTTTTTTCAACAAGAAAAGAAATTGAGTCATTTATGTGGTTAGATATTTTTTCAATGCCTAATGACTCATCTTCGTCAAAATTTTGTAAAACGTAATCTGCAACCTCGATGTTTCCTTTTGGCTTACCAATACCTATTCTTACTCTAGAATAATCTTTGCCGATAAACTTATCGATCGACGCAATTCCATTGTGTCCTGCGCTCGATCCTCCAAATTTAGCTTTGATTTTTCCAAATTCTACATCTAGATCATCATGAAAAACTATCACATCTTGAGCATCAATTTTAAAATATTCAATAAGTTCTCTAATACAAATTCCGGAATTATTCATAAAGGTCAAAGGTTTTATGGCATAAACTTTCACATTTCCTATATTACCAGTGGTTAAAAGGCCTTTAAATTTCGGTTTTTGTTTTGATAAACTAAATTTTTTGTTAATAGCATCTATAATTTTAAACCCGACATTATGTCGATTGTTTTCGCTGTCTGGCGTTGGATTACCCAAACCTACAAATAAAAGCATGATCTATTGATTAATTTTCAATTTAGTTGATTATTTTTTTTCTTCAGGAGATTTTTTATCAGCAGGTTTTTTATCATCACCTTCTTTTTTATCACCCTCAGCAGTAGCTTTATCTCCTTCGGCCGCCGCTGCAGTTGCACCCTCTGTACCTTCTTCACCCTCTGCAGTTTCAGTTTCAGCAGGTTTTTCAGGTTCTTTCATAACTGTTGGAGCTGCTAGTGTTGCTATTACAAAATCTCTTCCTTGAATTGTTGGTACAACTTCAGGGTCAAGTTTTACTGATGAAATTTTAAAACTTTCTCCGATATCAACACCATCGAGATCTAGAGTTAAACCTTCGGGAATTTTTTCACTCGGACATTTAAGCTCTACTTTTCTTCTAACAATGTTCAAAACGCCACCTTTTTTCAAACCTGGAGATTTCTCATGATTAATAAAATTTACTGGTATTTCAATTTTTATTTTTACCCCTGGTATAACTCGAAGAAAATCTACATGTGTAGGTTCATCACTAATAATATGGTATTTAATTTCTCTTGGTAAAACATTTTGAGGTTTTCCATCTACATTTAAAGATATAATTGTTGAGAAAAAATTTTCTTTTTCAATTAATGTTTTAAGAAGTTTTTTTGAAATAGATACTTTCTGATTTTGGTCTTTACCTCCATAGATAATAGCAGGGACATTTCCACTGTTTCTAATCGTGTTTAGTTGTCCTTTAGAAGTGTTATTTCTAATGTTTGCTTCAAGCGAATTCATAAAACAGAGTTTTTTACCCCATGTTTACAAATAATCAAGGAATTTATTTGAATAAATCTGAAACAGATGTGGAGTTTGAAATTCTTTTAATTGCCTCGCCCATAAGGCCTGAAATAGGTAAAACCTCAATATTTTTAACATTTTTAGTTTTAGCCACATTGTCAATTGTATCAGTGATTACTAAATTTTTTATAACTGAATTTTTTATTTTTTTTACTGCGTCTCCACTTAAAACTCCATGAGTAATATAAACATAAACTTCTTTAGCTCCTCTTGATTTTAAAGCTTTCGCTGCATTAACAATTGTGCCACCTGAATCGATTATATCATCAACTATAATACAGGTTTGACCTTTTACATCACCAATGACGTTCATAACTTGTGATTGCCCAGGTTTTGGTCTTCTTTTATCTACAATAGCTAATCCTACATTTAAAAGTTTTCCAAGTGCCCTAGCTCTTTCTGTTCCTCCCACGTCAGGCGCAACACAAATAATTTTTTTACTTTTAATTTTCTTTCTAGCGTGTCTTGCAAATATTGGAGTAGAAAATAAGTTGTCAACAGGAATGTCAAAGAAACCTTGAATTTGACCCGCGTGCAAATCTACAGTTACCACTCTATCTGCACCAGCTTTAGTAATTAAATTTGAAACAAGTTTTGCAGATATCGAGGTTCTTGGAACAACTTTTCTATCTTGTCTTGCATATCCAAAATATGGTATTACCGCTGTTATATTTTTCGCCGATGACCTCTTAAGAGCATCAATACTTAATAACAATTCCATTAGATTATCATTTGCCGGAGAAGAGATAGACTGAACAATAAAAATACTGTTTCCTCTTATGTTTTCATTTATTTCAATATAAATTTCACCATCAGCAAATTTTCTAATACTCGAGTTTACCAGTTTTGTTTTTAAGTATTTAGCAATGTTTTTACTTAAAACTTTATTGCTATTTCCAGTTAATAATTTCATTGAAAGACCCTAATTAATCATAATTAATGAAATATTTCTACCATAATCATCATGATTTAAATGCAAAGACCTTCTTGCGCTGAAAAAATTATTTTTTTTAGGAAAAGTATCAATATTTATTGTATCTAGATTTGTAATTTTCATTAATTTGAGTTGTGATTTAATATATTTAGATAAATCAAAACAAATTAAGTTTTTTCTTTTTTTAAAAAAGACCATATTTCTTTTATCTTTTTTTAGAAATTTTCTTCTAAAATCTTCTCTTACATTATAATTTTTTTGTGCAATACAGGGACCTATAGCTGCAATTATATCTTTTTTTTTACAGCCTTTTTTAATCATAAAATTTATCACTTTTGAAATGATTCCTTTATATGCACCTTTCCATCCAGCGTGAATAGCACCTATCATTTTTTTCTGTTTATCATAAATTAATATTGGTGCACAATCAGCTGTAAGAATTGCAATTGGCAATTTTGGAATATTAGTAATTAATGCATCTGCTTTCTTTTTTTTAGGATACTTGGAATATTTATTGATGAAAACAAATTTATTACTATGTATTTGATGTAATAAAAAAATATTTTTTGAGTTCCTACTAATCTTATTTTTTACAATTCTTAAATTTTCAATAATTTTTTTTTTATGGTCATTGGAACCTGGTCCACAATTTAAACTTCTATAAATACCTTTCGAACACCCACCTTTTTTATTAAAAAAACCATGACTGATCTCTTTAAATTTGGATAATTTTTTTGAAACTATCAATTAAACCCTAACTTATATTTATTGCGTTTGTTTTTGATAAACATTACTTTAAACAAATTTCCCATTTCTTTCTCATCTATTAATCTTTTTAATCTAAAATAAATATCTGCTTTTTTTGAAAAGCTTTGATTTTGAGATATTATTTCTGCTCTATTTTTTATTCCTAATTTTACTAAAAAGCTTCCTTGAGTTGTTATTAAGTCATTTAAACCACCTAATTTCTTTATTATTTTCTTAAATAAGAAAAAATTGATATTATGAGTAATATCTGAAGTACCAATATTTTTTAAAACACTGCTATGTTTGTGATTTGAAATCGATTTAAGAGTATTTTTCATCTTCTTTTCCATATAACCGTAATCTATCATTAGAAGACCGCCATTATTTTTTTTAATTATTTTAGTGATTTTTTTTAAATAATTTACTCCAATTAATGAGTACTCAATAAATTTTTGATCTTTTGAAATATTATAATCAATTTCTTTTTCAAATTTTTTCATATTAAACTTTTTTTCACAAAAAAAAGCTTTTTTTTGATTTTTAAAATTTACGTATCTTTCAAACCAAAGATTTTTTTTTTTAATAAATTGTTTTATTGCTATTGCATCAAAAAATTCGTTTGCAATAAAAATAGTTGGAGATTTTTTTATTTGTTTCAGATCAGAAACCCAAATAACTCTTTCTTTTTCTAATTTGTTTTTTTGAATTTTCTTTAATTTAAGACTTTTTTCATGAATTAAAATATTACACGAATCTAAAAATGCTGGAAATTTTTTAAAAGTTTCTAAAAATATTTTCATCATTTCGCCATTTCCCGCACCAAGTTCCACTAAATTAATTTTTTTTGGTCTTCCTAAATTTTCCCAAAAGCCTAAAATCCAAACAGCTATCATTTCAGAAAACATTCTAGAAATATTTGGTGCAGTTATAAAATCACCCTTTAACCCGAAAGGATTTTTTTGCATATAGTATCCTTTTTTTTTATCATATAGAGCAAAATTGATAAATTTATCTAGAGAGATTTCAAAATTATTTTTGAGGGTCATATTTTTTTAAAGTCAAATAAGAACCAAATATAAAAAAAACTAAACATAAAATTTGCCCCATACTTAAGTTAAATAGAACGTAACCTAATTGTTCATCTGGCATTCTTAAAAATTCTATAAAAAATCTGAAAACAGAGTAAAATATTAAAAATATTCCTGATAGGAAACCAGGATTTTTAGCTGAGGACGCGTTTCTAAAATATATTAATATAAAAAATAATAACAGTCCCTCAAAAAAAGCCTCATAAAGTTGAGATGGATGACGATATATTTCATCAATTTTTTCAAATTTAACTCCCAATGGTAAAGTTGTTTCTTTGCCATAAAGCTCTGAATTTATAAAATTTGAAATACGTCCAAAAAAAATTCCTATTGGGGCGACTAACGAGACAATATCAAGATAAATATAAGATTTATGATTATGTTTTTTTGCAAACCATATGCTCATCACAATTACACCCAATAGTCCACCATGGAATGACATTCCTCCATTCCAAATTTTAAAAATTTCGAAAATGTTCTCTAAATAGTAATCTAAATTATAAAATATTACGTAACCTAATCTTCCACCAATTATAATACCTAAAATTATATAAGTAATGTAGTCGTCAAATTTCTCTTTTAAATTATCATCTTTTATAAAAATTCTTTTTGCTAAAACCCATCCAGCGAGAATTCCAAATATATATGATAAAGAATACCATCTAAATTCTAGTGAAAATAAACTAAATGCAACTGGGTCAAAATTATTAATGAACATTTTTAATTATAATAATAGATTAAAGATATAATAACTTATTTAATAAATATATGAAAAATTCAAAATTTGTATTTGATAAATTAACTAAACTTCTAGAACAAGGATTGGTCTCATCTAGAGACTTGAAAAATGAGATAGTAAACATTTTAAAATCAAAAAGAGATGAAATTGTATTCAAAATGAAATTAACGAGTAAGGATGATTTTGATATCTTAACTAAAAGAGTCGAAAATTTAGAGAAAGAACTTGCAAAAAAAACAGTTTTAAAAAAAAAGATTAAACGGGTAAAAAAATCTTAACTTCAAGGCCATTATAGGAAGATTTATTAAGCTTAATATTTCCACCATGTGACCGTATAATATCAGAAGCTATTGATAGTCCTAAACCCACGCTTGATTTAGAATCTGCTCTTCCTTTATCAATTTTATAAAAAGGCTTAAAAACATTCTCATATTCGTTTTCTGGTATGCCCGGACCGTCATCTTCAACTTTAATGACCAAACTCATTTTTTTTTTTGAAAGTTCAACATTTAATTTATTTCCATATTTAATGGAATTATCAATCAGATTATTAAGACATCTTTTTATTAAATTTTTTCTCCCGTTAAAATAAATCTTAGATGGAATATTTTTTAAAATATTTTCGTTATTATATTTTATTATAATTTCATTCATTAACTCACTTAGATCAAAAAGTTCATCTTGTTCAAGAAATGATGAACTAGTAAATTGCAAGTATTCATTGAGCATTTTTTCCATTTCATTAATGTCTTCAGTCAATTTACTTGCCAAAGGTTTATCTTTTATAAATGCTGTTTGTAGCTTCATTCTTGTTAAAGGAGTTCTTAAATCATGACTAATTCCTGAGAGCATTTCTGATCTTTGGTTGAGATGTCTCATTATTCTTTTTCTCATCCTGTCAAATTCATAACCAGCTTGACGAATTTCAGCTGCGCCAGAAGGTTTGAATTCATCAACACTTTCACCTCTTCCAAATTTTTCCGCAGCTTTGGCCAATGCTGTAATAGGCCTCGTTTGATTTTTTAAAAAAATTAAAGATATAATTACAACTACAAAAGCTGGAACAGTGATCCATAACCCAAATAATCTTGCTGAGGTACTTGTAAGTCTATCTTTTGGAACTATAAATTTAAAATAACCATTTTGATATTTTATCCTTAATTCAACTAATTCTTTATAGCTAGTTGTATCAAACCAAAATATTTCTGATCCAAATTTAGATTTTAATTCTCTCCTTAAAGTTCTATCAATCGGACTAAACCATCTTTCATTATAAAAAAAATTAAAATTATCGTCTTCAATAAATTCAATATTTAAATCCTGATTTAAGGAAAAGATATTCTTTATTTCATCTTTTTCATATTCGTCATTACTGTAAACTTCAATAAAGGTTTGTATTTCACCAACAAGAGCTCTTGTCATTCCTTTATTTGTTTTGATCCAAAGACTGTCAAAAAATACAATAGTGATTGTCAATTGAATTAAAATTATTGGAATAGCTACTATAAGAAGAGCCCTGTAGAACAATCTTTTAGGTAATAAATTTTTAAAGAATTTATTCAATCCATAAAACATAGCCAGCTCCCCTTATTGTTTGAAGAAATTTTGGGTTTTTTGGATCAATCTCAATTTTCTTTCTTAATCTAGTTATAATTACATCTATTGATCTTTCTTTATCTAAATCAATTAATTTTCCAATTTCATCTCTTGCAAATATTTTTCCAGGATTATTAATCATTCTTTCTAATATTATTTTTTCTGTATTATTAATCTTAAATTCCAAATTATTTTGAAAAATAATTTGTTTGTTCAAATCAATTTTAATATTTTCAAACTCTATAATTCTCTTTAAGTTACTTTGTTTGGTTTTATTAATAATATTTTTAATTCTTAAATCGAGTTCTTTGGGTTCAAATGGTTTGGGTAAATAATCATCGGCGCCCATCTCTAACCCCTGTATTCTTTCATTTGGCTCACCTTTTGCAGTTAATAAGATTACTGGAGTGTTGATGTGCTCTTTATTTTGATTTAAAAAATCAAGCCCACTTTTTCCGGGCATCATTATATCGAGAATAATCAAATCAAATTTCATAATTTTTACTTTCTCTAAGGCATTTTCAGCACTATCAGCTGTAGAAACCAAATATTTTTTTTCATTAAGATATTTTTTTAACAAAGATCTAATTCCCTCATCATCATCTACCACTAAAATATGAGCAATAAATTTATCCATTTATAATTCTATTTAAAACTTCATCAAAATTAAGCACTTCTTGTGAACTTGAATTAAGTAAAGCATTGTAAATTCTTTTTTTTTGTACCTCAAAAATTTCATTAAAAATTTTTTTTCCTTTTTCATTAAGAAAAATATGTTTAATTCTTGTGTCACTTTCATCTTTGTTGAAGAAAACTATCTCAAGTTTGATTAAATCTTTTAAAACTCTATTTAGACTTTGCTTAGATACTTTAAGCTTCTTCATAAGTTGTGAAATGGATATTCCCTCATACATGGATATTAAATGAATAGTTTTTTGATGAGCTAGGCCAATATGATATTTATTGAGGATTCTTTTTGAGTCTGAAAAAGTTTCTCTATAACTTATAAATAATTTTTCAATTAAATGTTTTAATTGTTCATCTTTTAAATATAAAAGCTCTTTCATCACAGGTAAGTTATATTGACATATTATATATACATAGATATTTTTCAGTAATAATTTTATATTTCAGACATGATACCTTACGATAAAAGATCTGGTAAAATATGGTACAACGGCGAATTAGTGGATTGGTCAAATGTTAAAGTGCATGTTTTAAGCCATGGATTACATTACGCTAGCTGTGTTTTTGAAGGTGAGAGAGTTTATGATGGTTCAATTTTCAAACTAGAGGAACATACCTCTAGATTTTTTCACTCAGCAAGACGAATGGGTTTCGAGATACCTTACTCTGAAGCTGATATAAATGCCGCTTCAAATTCCATAATTAAAAATCAAAAAGTTGATAATGGGTATGTAAGACCAGTAGCTTGGAGAGGTAGTGAGATGATGGCGATCTCAGCGCAACAAACAAAAATTCATGTTGCAATAGCAACTTGGGAATGGGGTTCATATTTTGATCCAAAATTAAAAGTTGAGGGAATTAGATTAAATATTTCAAATTGGAGAAGGCCAGCTCCCAATACAATACCATGGGATACAAAAGCTTCAGGTCTATATATGATATGTACACTCTCAAAACATGAAGCAGAAAAAAATGGCTATACAGATTCTTTAATGTTAGATCATGAGGGTAATATTGCTGAAGCAACTGGTGCAAATATTTTTTTTAAAGATAAGAGTGGTGCCCTTCATACACCTGTTCCAGACTCTTTTCTGGATGGAATTACAAGAAGGACAGTAATTGAAATTGCAAAATCAAAAAATATTAAAGTTCATGAAAGAAAAATTAATCCGAATGAATTGAAAAATTTTATTGGATGTTTTTTAACTGGAACTGCAGCTGAAGTAACTCCAGTATCGTGTATTGCTGAAAATGAATTTAAAGTTTGCGATCTAATAATTGGCTTAAACGAAAGTTATCAGCAACTAGTTAGAAAAAAAAAAGCAGCCTAATCTTTGCTGTCCTCTGAAATTGCGTGATCAATTCCTCTTCTCATATATTCATATCCAGTAAAAAGTGTTAAAGCAGCTGAAAGCCATAAAAGAATTATTCCTATAGTTTGGGCATTATAGTCTTGAAAATTAATAATTTTATTTCCAGTATCACCTGATAACAAAAGAGCTATAGAAACCATTTGTAATACAGTTTTCAACTTTGCTAGATTTGAAACTGGTAGTTTAATTTTTCCTTTAGCTAAAAATTCTCTTAATCCTGATATCAGTATTTCTCGAGTTAAGATAATGATCGCAGCTATTACTTCGTAGTTTCTAATAGTTCCATCCATTACCAGAAGTATAAGAGCAGTTGCAACAATAATCTTATCTGCTATAGGATCGAGTAATTCCCCAAGTTTTGACTCTTCACCAAGAAACCTGGCCAACATTCCATCTAAAAAATCTGTGAAAGATGCAACAATAAATAAAATTAGAGCTGTTAAATCCCCATAAAATCCAGGCAAGTAAAAAGCCAATACAAAAAAAGGAACAATTAAAATTCTTCCAATAGTTAAAATATTTGGTATTTTTTTAAGCATATTTATTTTTATTCATGAAAAAAGTTATATATCTTTTTTGCAACTTTTGCCTCAACGCCCTCAACTGATTTTATCTCATCAAGGCTAGCAGACTCAACAGCTCGTGCTGAGCCAAAATGATTTAACAGGGCTCTTTTTCTAATAGAACCAATACCCTCAATTTGATCTAGCAATGACTGACTGATACCCTTTTTTCTTTTTGCTCTATGAGCACTAATAGCAAATCTATGAGCTTCATCTCTAACTCTCTGTAAAAAGAATAAAGTAGGATCATTTTTTACAAATTTAAATTCTTTACCATTGTGGAAAAAGGTTTCATTCCCACTATTTCTAAATTTTCCTTTGGCAATAGCAATTACAGGAATTTCATTTAAGCCCAATGCATTGAGTGTTTCTCTTGCTGAAGAATATTGCCCTTTTCCACCATCTATAAGTACAAGATCAGGAAAAGATAAGTAATTACCTTTTTCTTGAATTGCACGCTTAAATCTTCGACCCAAAACCTCTCTGATCATGCCATAGTCATCTTGTTTAAAATTCTCATTTTTAATATTAAATTTTCTATACCTTTTTTTAATAAAACCCTCTTCTCCATATGTAATCAAAGCGCCAACACTATTTGTTCCTTGAATATGACTATTATCGTAAACTTCAATCAAACTTAAACTATTTTCAATTTTAAATTTTTTTGCAATCTTATCTAATAACTCTCTATTATTTTGGTTTTCATAAAGATTTCTATTTAAACTATTTTTAGCATTCTTTATCGCTAGATTTATAACTTTAAGTTTTGATCCTTTTTTAGCAACAGAGATGTTTATTTGTTTACTTTCTTTTTTTGAAAGAGTGGATTCTATTAACTTTCTTTCTTTAATTTCTTCACTAAGAATAATTGATCTAGGAACGGCTTTGTTTTCATAGAACTGAGACACAAAAGAATTTAAAATATTATTTAATTTTTCATCAGGGTCATGTTTAGGGAAAAAAGATTGGTTACCCCAATTTTGTTTTGACCTGTAGAAAAATACCTGAATACATGTTTTTCCAGACTCTTTATATCCAGCAATTACGTCTGCTTCAGTTAAATTTACGTCACTTATGGTCAAAGAGGATTGAATTATGTTTAAAGATTTTATTTTATCTCTAATTATTGCAGCTTTTTCAAAATCTAATTCTTCGCTAGCATTTTCCATTTGTGATGAAAGTGTTTGTTGTATTTTTCTTGATCTTCCTTTACTTAAGAATTCATCAGCTGCTTCTACTAATTTAGAATAATCTTCCTGATCGATTTTGCCCCCACATGGTCCGGCACATCTTTTTAAAAAATAATTAAAACAAGTTTTATCTCCAGACTCTACTTGTTTGTCTGTACATGATCTTAACAAAAAAATTCTTTGAATAGTTTTGATTGCACTATTAACAGCAAGTGAACTTGCAAAAGGTCCGTAATATTTCCCAGACTTATTTTTTGCACCTCTGTGTCTTTCTATTCTTGGAAATTTGTGATTTGAAATAAAGATGTAGGGGAAAGACTTGTCATCTTTAAGCAAGATATTAAATTTTGGTTTATGTTTTTTAATTAAATTAGCCTCTAGCAATAAAGCTTCACTTTCATTTGTGGTCGTAGTGATTTCAAGTTTTTCAGTCTGAGACAACATTCTTTCAGTTCGAATGATATGATTTTTTTCAGAGACGTAGCTTTTCAACCTGTTAGGTAAATTTTTTGCTTTTCCAACATAAAGGATATCTCCTTTAGCATTGAGCATTCGATAAACACCTGGCAATTTAGGAATTAAAGGAAGTTCTTTTTTAATTATTTCTTTTCCAGACTCAGGGTTTGACATGGGTTCTTATCTTGGAAATTTGTATTCCAACTGATGAACAGTCTTTTAAAATTTCTAATTTTTCAATTTTTAGCATGATTTTACCGATTCTTTTATCTTTGAATAGCTCGTCAAAAACTGCCTCTGCTAAAGTCTCTAAAAAATTATAATGTTTCTTTTTTACAAGTTTTTTTATTAGTTTCACAATAGTTCCATAATTTACAATTGATCTTAAATCTTTGTCATTTGATGGCTTTTTATCTTGATAATCTATTTCAAGACTAAATTTAATTTTTTGAGAATTTTTTTTTTCAAAATCGTAGTACCCAAGTTTTAAGTCTAAAATTAACTCGTTAATTAAAATTTTTTTTTCGTAATTAAATAGAGTTTTATTTTTGTCTATTTTTACAATTTTAAAATTATTCTTTTTCACTCTATTCCTCTCGTAATATCAGGTGTTTGCCAATTCAAGTTTTGACCACTATCTATCGCTAAAACTTGTCCTGTAATAGAACTATTTTTTATAAAAAAGTCAACCGCATTACAAATCTCATTTACATCTACTTGTTGTTTTAGTGGGGTCGCTAAATATTGGCTTTTAAAGTGTTTTTCAGATTGTCTTTTATTTTTGATTGTTGGCCCAGGAGCTATTCCGTTAACCCTAATCCTTGGTGAAAGGCTCATAGCGCTAGTCTTAGTCAAAGTATATAGACCTGTTTTACTCAATGTATAAGAAAAAAAAAATGGAGTTAATTTAAACACTCTTTGATCAATTATATTTATAATATTATTATTTTTTCCCTTGATATTTTTTGAAAATTCTTTTGATAAAAGAGCAGGGGCTTTAAGATTAGTAGAAATATGTTTTTCCCAACTTTTAGAGCTAAAATTTTCTAGTTTATCGTTTTCAAATAATGAAGCATTATTTATTAAGCAGTCAAAAAATTTCATTTTTGATTTCGAGAACTTAATTATCTTATGAATATCTTTTTCTTTACTTAAATCTGCGCTTACTAAATAAACTTTGGTTCCCAATTTCTGTAAATTCTTTTTTAAATTTTCTGCTTTAGATTTTGATTTATTAAAATGGATAGTAATTTCTATATTAGGACCAGATAATTTTTCAGCAATAGCAGCACCTATTCTAGTAGCTCCACCTGTAATTATTATCTTCCGTGCTTCCACTTTTTATCTCTTTTTTTTGTAACTCTGGTGCCAGGCATACCAAGAGTAGACCTTCCCTTTGGGTAAATTTTATTTTTTACATCATACTGTCTTATTTTTGGGTTTAAAGTTATTTCAAGTTCAGTGCTCTGTAATTTTCTAATTTCATCTCTTATTTTAGCTGCTTCCTCAAATTCTAAGTTAGATGCAGATTCTTTCATTTTTTTATCCAAAGCTTTTAGATGTTTTTTTAGATTTCCACCTACATTAGACCCTTCACTGATTTTTACATAATCTTTTTCATAAACACTTTCTAAGATATCACTAATCTCTTTTTTTACAGTTTTAGCATCAATTCTATGTTTTTTATTATAGGCAAGTTGTATAGATCTTCTTCTATCAGTTTCTTGCATAGCTTTTTTTATACTTTTAGTTTCTTTGTCAGCATATAAAATCACTTTACCCTCAACATTTCTTGCTGCTCTTCCTATAGTCTGAATTAAGGAAGTTTCAGATCTTAAAAAACCCTCTTTATCAGCATCTAAAATACCAACTAATGCACATTCAGGTATATCCAAACCTTCCCTTAAAAGGTTTATTCCAACTAAAACATCAAACACTCCCATTCTTAGATCTCTCATTATTTCAATTCTTTCTAAAGTATCTATGTCTGAGTGCAGGTACCTAACTTTAACACCATTTTCATGAAGATATTCTGTAAGATCTTCAGCCATTTTTTTTGTAAGTGTAGTGACTAATACTCTATGATTACTTTCTATGACTTTTTTACATTCATGCATTAAGTCATCAACTTGATTTTTGGCGGGTCTTATTTCCACTGGTGGATCAATTAATCCTGTTGGTCGGATAACTTGATCAATGAATTTACCTTTTGTTTGTTCTAATTCCCAAGGACCTGGTGTGGCAGATACAAAAACAGTTTGTGTTCGCATTAAATCCCATTCCTCAAATTTAAGAGGTCTATTATCCATGCATGATGGAAGTCTAAATCCGTACTCAGCCAAAGTACTTTTCCTTGATCTATCACCTTTATACATACCATTAAGCTGAGGAACTGTTACATGACATTCATCTACAAAAATTAAAGTATTGTCCGGAAAGTACTCAAATAAAGTAGGAGGCGGTTCACCTGGTTTTCTACCTGACAAAAATCTTGAGTAATTTTCAATTCCAGCGCACGAACCAGTTGCTTCAATCATTTCAAGATCAAATTTAGTTCTTTCCTCAAGTCTTTGTGCCTCTAATAATTTATTCTCTGCCTTATGTTTTTTTAGAGTAATTTCTAATTCTTTTCTTATATTTAAAACTGCTTGTTCTATAGTTGGTTTAGGAGTTATGTAATGACTATTTGCATAAACTTTTACTAAGTTTAATTCTCTTACTTGATCACCTGTTAGTGGATCAAATTCCTCAATTTTTTCAAGTTTATCGCCAAATAAGCTTAATCGCCATGCTCTATCTTCTAAATGAGATGGAAAGATTTCTAAATATTCACCACGAGCTCTGAAAGTACCTCTGTAAAAATTTTGATCATTTCTTTTATATTGTAATGCAACTAAAGACTTAATTATTTGCTCTCTATTGTAGTCATAATTTTTTTGTAGTGTTAGAGTCATTTTGCTATAAGCTTCAACTGAGCCCAAACCATAAATACATGATACACTGGCTACAATTAAAACATCATCTCTTTCCAAAAGAGATCTTGTTGCAGAATGTCTCATCCTGTCTATTTGCTCATTGATTGATGCCTCTTTTTCTATGTATGTGTCAGATCTTGGCACGTAAGCTTCTGGAGTATAGTAATCATAATAAGACACAAAATACTCAACAGCATTATCAGGAAAGAATGTCTTCATCTCTCCATAAAGTTGAGCTGCGAGAGTTTTGTTAGGAGCAAGAATTAAGGCTGGTCTATTTGTGGCCTCTATTACCTTTGCCATTGTAAAAGTTTTTCCAGACCCAGTAACGCCCAGTAATACTTGATTAAATTCTTCTTTATTTGCACCTTTAACTAATTTTTTAATAGCCTCCGGTTGATCACCTGCTGGTTTAAAATCAGATTTAATTTTAAATTTTTTACCACCTTCAAGTTTTCCACTGATTTTTGGGTTTTTACTCTGAATATCCGTAATTAAATCTTGATATGTATTTTCCATATATTAAAGAAAGTAGTAGAATTAATTTATATTTCAATGAGCATAATATCAGACAATTTAAAAAGAATTAAGCCATCCCCAACTATCGCTGTTACTCAGAAAGCAAGGGAATTAAGAGCAGCTGGTAAAGATGTAATTGGTTTAGGAGCTGGAGAGCCAGATTTTGACACTCCAGAAAATATAAAAAATGCTGCGATCAAAGCTATAAAAAGAGGAGACACAAAATACACTGCAGTTGATGGTACACCTGAACTTAAAAAAGCTATTATCAAGAAATTTAAGAGAGAAAATAAACTAAACTATTCTCTAGATCAAATAACTGTTGGTACAGGAGGAAAACAAGTCCTTTATAACGCTTTCATGGCAACTCTTAATAAAGGAGATGAAGTAATTATACCAGCACCTTTTTGGGTATCATACCCAGATATGGTTCTTTTAGCTGGAGGAAAACCAAAAATAATTAAATGTACTGAACAGGAAGGTTTTAAACTTACTCCAAAAAAATTAAAAAAAGCAATATCTAAAAAAACTAAATGGATTATTCTTAATTCTCCATCAAATCCAACAGGAGCAGGTTATTCAAAAAAAGAAATTAATGATTTAGCAAAAATTTTAATCAGAAATAAAAAAATTTTTATTTTAAGTGACGATATTTATGAACATGTTAGGTATGATAACTTTAATTTTTTTACAATTGCTCAAATTTCTAAACTAAAAGATAGGACACTTACAATGAATGGAGTTAGTAAATCATATGCTATGACTGGTTGGAGAATAGGTTATGCTGCTGGTCCAAAGGAAATAATAAAAGCCATTAGAAAAATCCAATCACAATCAACTTCAAATCCATCTTCAATAAGTCAAGCAGCAGCTGTCGAAGCATTAAATGGTAAACAAGGATTCATAAAAATTAGAGCTAAATCATTCAAAAATAGAAGAAACTTTGTTGTAAAAAGCCTCAATAGTATAAAAGGTATAAATTGTTTAACTCCAAATGGAGCATTTTATGTATTCCCAAGCTGTAAAGGATTATTAAATAAAAAAACAAAATTAAAAACAGATACTAATTTTGTTCAAAGATTACTTGAAAAAGAGAACGTTGCTGTTGTCCAAGGTTCTGCTTTTGGTTTAGATGGCTATTTTAGAATTTCTTACGCTACATCGATGAAAAATTTAAAAAAAGCAATGACGAGAATAAAGTCTTTCTGTGAAGCCTTAAACAAATAGTTATTTTTGATTTAAAATCTTTTTTGCTGGAATCGTTTTTTTAATCCAATCATTTGGAATAGAATTAATACCTTTTAAAGCTGCAAAATACGCTCCAGTAAAATTTGCCCTGGAACAATTGCATCCACCACCCTTTATTGTTTTTAAAATAGCATCTTTATAATTTTTTGAATTAATAATTGTATATATTGAACTATTAAAGGTTCCTGGATAGCTACAAGCCATACCCAGTTTCTTAATAGTAGTTTGATCAAACTTTGATTTAAATTTTTTTATTTTTTTAATGTCATTAACAATGACCTTAAAAAAAGAATTTCTGTTGAATTTTTTAATAAATTCTTTGATTGGATCTTTGGCTCCCTTAAGTGCAAAATCTATTAAATAAAATTTTGCCATAGCATATTTAAAACTTATTTTTGAAACTGTTACAATTTTAAAAACTTTTTCCAAACTTTTAAAATCAAAACCATAGAGAAAGTATGGAAGAGTAGCACAAAAGCCATCTGACTCATTTACTTTTACACCACCAGAAATTCTCTTTTTTAATTTAATGTTATTTATCGTCTCAATAATATTTTGATGTATCCATGGTCCTTTAATCATACCACGCCAGTCTTTGACTTTTTTATATTTAGATCTCAGTTTTAAATTTTTCCAATATTTACTTCCAGGACCAAAATCTTTAAAGATATTTTTTTTGAACCGTTTTTCTATGTTTTCGTGTCCCTTCAGTAGTGTATTAAACATTACTTGGCCAATTTCATTGTAACCAGAGACTTTTCCAGTTTTTATATTATAGAAAGGGCTTCTGTTTTTTTTTGAGAAAGAAAAGTCTTTTTTTCCCTTAATATAAATATTTAATTTTTTTTGATTATATACCCAATGCAATGGTCTGGCAGCTGCATCAGCAACTGTAGCACCTAAGAAAACATGAAGATTATTTTTCACTTTAATGAGATAAAAACTTTTCAGCCTCTAGTGCTGCCATACACCCCATACCAGCAGCGGTTACCGCTTGCCTAAATGTTTTATCCTTTACATCTCCAGCCGCATAAACACCTGGTACATTAGTTTCTGTTGAATCTGGTTTTGTTATCAAATAACCTTCATTATCCATACTAAGTTGATCCTTAAATAATTGCGTTGCAGGGTCATGACCAATAGCAATGAAAACACCGTCTAATTTTATTTCATCAATTTTATTTGTTTTAACATTTTTGACTTTTATTCCTTTAACATTCTTTGGATCTTTATCTCCAATTACATCTTCAACAACCGTATCCCAAATGATTTCAATTTTTTTATTTTCCATAAGTTTTTTTTGAAGCATTTTTTCAGCTCTCAAACTATCTCTTCTGTGAATTAATTTAACTTTTGAAGCAAATTTTGTAAGAAACATCGCCTCTTCAACAGCAGCATTACCTCCACCGACAACAGCAACTTCTTTATCTTTAAAGAAAAAACCATCACATGTTGCACACGCCGATACACCAAAACCCCTGAACTCTTGTTCAGATTTAATATTTAACCATCTAGCTTGGGCACCAGTGGAAATTATTATGCTATCAGCAGTATATTTTTGACCAGTGTCACCTACAGCCTCAAAAGGTGTTGTCTTCAAATTTACTGAACTTATATGATCTTCAATCATTTCTGTTCCAACTGTTTTTGCTTGCTCTTTCATTTGATCCATAAGCCATGGACCTTGAATTACATCAGCAAAGCCAGGAAAGTTTTCAACATCTGTTGTTGTAGTTAGTTGGCCTCCAGGCTCTGACCCATAAACTAAAATTGGATTTAACATTGCTCTAGCCGCGTAAACTGCAGCAGTGTATCCGGCAGGACCAGACCCAATTATTAACACTTTTGTGTGTTTAGTTGGATTTTGACTCATATGGAAGCTATATAGTGATAAATGACTAAATTAAAAGGTTTATTATTGACCGAGGGTATGCATGGCATGATTAGCCAAGTTGAGGGGCTTGCTAAAGCTCTCAATATTGAATTTATACACGAAAAAATTGAACTAAATAATTTTTGGAAAATGATTCCTCCAAAATTGACACCTGTAAAAAATTTTGTTTTTAAAAATGATATATCAAAAAAATTTAATTTAGTAATTTCATGTGGGAGAAAAAGTGTAGTTCCATCCATCTTTTTAAAAAAAAAATTTGGAAATAAAATAATGAATATTCATATTCAGGATCCAAAAGTATCATTAAATAATTTTGATTTTGTTATTGCGCCAGAGCATGATGGTCTTGAGGGTATAAATGTTCTACAAACAAAAGGAGCAATTCATTATCTCACTGAAAAAGAATTAGAAGAAAATATTGACTATCTAAAATCTCGAATTAAAAAAGAAAAAGTAATAGTGTTTATTGCCGGTGGTCCAAATAAGTATTATGATTTTAATGATGAGATAATTGAAAATATTTTTGTTAAAACTAGAAATAATTTTATCAATCAAGGTTATCAGCTAATTTTTATACCCTCTATGAGAACACCTCAAAGAATAATAGATAAAGCCCAAAATTTTTTTGATGATGACCAGATTATAATTCAAGATATCGACAAGAAAGCCTATTTATCATCACTCAAGCTAGCTAATCATATTATTGTAACCTGCGACTCTACATCTATGATATCTGAAGCAGCTATTTCAGGAAAACCAATATATGTAGCTCAAATGCCAGCTATTAAAAAAAATATTCGTTTCAAAAAATTTTTTGAACTTTTTAAATCCCTAGATATAATTAAAAACTTAGAGGACACAGTGGAGGAATGGAATTATAAAAAACTTAATGAAACTCATAGAATATCGGGATATATAGAGAAACAATTTAAAAATTATGACTTTTCTTAATTCTATACAAAAAAACTCAAAAAAGTATGAATTTCCATTTAATCACTGGGAATATAATAACGCTTTAAGTGAATCGGCTATTAAAGAAATAGAGAGTGCAGACATTCCCGATGTAAGCAAACATAATCTCAATTACGATGGTACAAGAGCAATCGATGGTGGTGCTGCCGAATTTAGAGAAGGTATAGCTTCAGGTGGTAAGGCAATAAAATTTAGATGTTTTATTACAAAAGAAAATGCTTCCCAATTTCCAAATTTAGTAAAATTTATTAATGAACTTCAATCTAAAGAAACATACGAAACGATCTCCAAAATGATAAATAAAGATTTATCTGGATCATATGTCAGGCTTGAAGTTATATGTGATCGTGAAGGTTTTTGGTTAAAGCCACATTGTGACATTAAAGAAAAATTAATGTCAGGACTTATATTTGTTAATAATACGAATGAGTCAGAAGAATTAGGTACTGATTTTTATAATGAAAAATTAAAAAAAGTTAAAACAGTTCCTTACAAGCATAATTATGGTTATTTATTTACAAGTGGTCCTAATACATGGCACGGTATGGAAAAGAAAAAAATTGTTAAAGAAAGAAGATGTATCCAAGTCAATTATGTTACATTTAAAACTGATTGGAAAGTTGATTAAAGACTTTGTAGAGACGTCACCTCTAATTTTTTTGTTTTAAGTGATTTAATACCCTCAATACACGCAAGTGCCGTTGACATATTTGTGCAGTACGGCACTTTATTTTTAAGTGTTGCTCTTCTTAAAGCAATAGCATCGTTTAATCTATGTTCTGTGTTGCCACCACCTGTATTAATTACTAAAGCTATTTTTTTAGAGTCAAGAACATCAACGATATGAGGTGATCCACTACTTACTTTATTAATAATTTTACATCTCATGCCATGTTTTTGAATATATTCAGCAGTTCCTTTTGTGGCACATAAATGAAACTTTAGTTTTAAAAGTTCCTTTGCGAGACCTAAACCTTCATCTTTATGAGAGTCTTTTAATGATAAAAAAGCTAGTCCATTTGTAGGTAATGAATTGGACGATGCTATCTGGCTTTTCGCGTATGCCATCCCAAAATTTTTATCAAAACCCATCACTTCTCCAGTTGATTTCATTTCTGGACCTAACAATAAATCACTATTAGGAAATTTATTAAACGGAAAAACAGCCTCTTTTACTGCAAACATTCCTTTAGATTTATCTTTTAAATTAAATTTTGAAAGTTTTTCACCAGCCATGACTCTTGAGGCTATCTTTGCCAATGGTATTCCCTTAGCTTTTGAAACAAAAGGAACAGTCCTGCTAGCTCTTGGATTTACCTCAATTACAAAAATTTCATCTTTCTTAATTGCAAATTGAACATTCATAAAACCTTTTACTTTAAGAGCTATAGCTAAATTTTTTGTTTGCCTTTCAATTTCTTTTATTAAAAAAGGTTTTATGGAAACAGGTGGTAAGCTACAAGCAGAGTCGCCAGAATGAATTCCTGCTTCCTCAATATGTTGCATTATTCCAGCCACATGCACTTCTTTACCATCAGATATAGCATCAACATCAACCTCCATCGCATGATCAATAAATTTATCTATAAGAATTGGGTTTTTTTCTGCAGCTTTAAAAGCTTCTTCCACAAAATTTTTGAGCTGGCTTTTTTCATAAACAATTTCCATTGCTCTCCCTCCAAGAACATAAGAGGGTCTTACCATTAAGGGTAAACCAATTTTTTCAGATATCTTAATTGCTTGTTTAAAATTTTTTGCAATTCCACTTTCAGCTTGATTTAAATTTAATTTTTCTAAAAGTTTTCTAAATCTATCTCTATCTTCTGCTAGATCTATAGATGAGTATTGAGTTCCTAAAATTGGAAGATTATTATCATGTAAAAATTTTGCCAATTTAATTGGAGTTTGACCACCAAATTGCGTAATGATACCAACTAAATTCCCTTTATCTTTCTCTCTCTTTATAATATTGAAAACATATTCTTCCTTTAAAGGCTCAAAATATAATCTATCGCTAGTGTCATAATCTGTTGATACAGTCTCAGGATTACAATTAACCATTACAGTTTCAAAACCAGTAGCCTTTAAGGCAAAACTTGCTTGACAACAGCAATAATCAAATTCTATTCCTTGTCCTATTCTATTAGGCCCACCACCCAATATTATAATTTTTTTCTTAACAGAGGGGTCAGCCTCGCACTCTGAATTTATTGAGAAATTTCTTTGATATGTTGAGTACATATATGGTGTAAAAGATTTGAACTCTGCTGCGCAAGTATCAACTTTTTTAAATACGGGTAAAATTTTGAGTGCAGTTCTTTTTTTTCTCACAATATCTTCTGATAAATTTGACAGCTCAGAAAGTTTTTTATCTGAAAAACCTATTGATTTTATTTGGTTAAAATCATCAAAATTTTTAGGTAATCCATTATTTTTGATCTTAATTTCAGAATCTGTAATTTCTTTAATTTGATTTAAGAACCAAGGATCAATTTTTGACAAATTATAAATTCTTTTAAGGTTTATTTTTTTTCTCATCGCCTCAGCAACAAGCAAGATTTTATTTGGAATATTTTCTTTTAGTTTTTTCTCAATTTGTCTTCTATTGAGATTAAATATTCTATCTAACCCTGAGAAACCAGTTTCAAGAGAAACCAATGCTTTTTGAAGAGACTCCTTAAAGTTTCTACCAATTGCCATTGCCTCACCAACTGATTTCATTGAAGTACCCAGGATTGCTGGAGAAGTTGAAAATTTTTCGAAAGTAAATCTTGGAATTTTAGTAACTACGTAATCTATACTTGGCTCAAATGATGCTGGAGTTACTTTGGTAATTTCATTTTTTAATTCATCTAATGTATAGCCAATTGCAAGTTTAGCAGCAACTTTTGCTATGGGAAATCCAGTTGCTTTTGATGCGAGAGCTGATGATCTTGATACTCTAGGGTTCATCTCAATTATAACCATTCGTCCATTTTTAGGATTTATTGCAAATTGAACATTTGAACCACCTGTTTCAACTCCAATCTTTCTCAAACACGCAATAGAGGCATTTCGCATTACTTGATATTCCTTGTCAGTTAATGTCAATGCAGGAGCAACCGTAACCGAGTCTCCCGTATGTATTCCCATTGGATCTACATTTTCTATTGAACAAATAATTATACAATTATCTTTTTTATCCCTTACAACCTCCATTTCAAATTCTTTCCAACCTTCTAAACACTCTTCCACAAGTACTTGGCTCACTGGAGACTCGTGCAAACCATTTTTGATAATTTTTAGGTAATCTTTTTTATTTTTTGCTATTCCTCCTCCTAAACCTCCAAGCGTAAAAGCTGGCCTAATAATTGCTGGTAAACCAATTTTATTCAAAACTTTTGATGCTTGATTAATATTGCTTACGATCTCAGATTTTGGGAGATCTAAACCAATATCAATCATGTTTTTTCTAAATTTTTTTCTATCTTCTGCATTAGAAATAGCTTTTGAATTTGCGCCAATTAATTCAATTTTATATTTCTTTAAAATTCCTTTTTTTTCTGCTTCCATTGCAAGGTTAAGAGCAGTCTGGCCACCCATGGTTGGAAGAATTGCATCTGGTTTTTCTTTTTTAAGAATCTTTTCTAAAACATCTAAAGTAATAGGCTCAATATAAGTTTTATCAGCAACATCTGGATCTGTCATAATCGTAGCTGGATTTGAGTTAATTAATACAACTTTATAACCTTCATCTTTTAATGCCTTACAAGCTTGGGTTCCTGAATAATCAAATTCACAAGCTTGACCAATGATAATTGGTCCAGCACCTACAACTAAAATTTTTTTAAGATCTTTTCTTTTTGGCATTTTTTTTCATGTTGTTAATAAATTCCTGGAATAAATAGACACTATCTTGTGGTCCAGGGTTTGACTCTGGATGATATTGAACTGAGAATACAGGATTATTCTTCAATTTTATTCCCTCGATACTATTATCGAACAATGATTTATGAGTAATCTGAATTTTTTTTGGCAAGTTTTCTCTTACAACTTCAAAGCCATGATTTTGACTAGTGATTTCCACATTTTCACTAATTAAATTTTTAACTGGATGATTTGCTCCTCTATGACCTAATTTCATTTTTTTTGTTTTACCACCTAATGCAAGAGCGAGTATCTGATGGCCAAGGCAGATACCAAATAATGGAATTTTCTTTTTAATAAGATTTTGAATTATTTGAATTGCATATTTTCCTGTTGCTGCTGGATCTCCAGGCCCATTAGATAAAAAAACACCATTAGGTTTAAGAGATAAAATTTTTTCTGCGGGTGTTTTACAAGAAACTACAGTAACTTTACATTTAAAATCAGAAAAATATCTCAAAATATTTTTTTTTATTCCATAGTCAATGGCGACTACATGAAATGAATTTTGATTATTTTTTCTATAGCCGTGTTCTTTTCTCCAAGTTTTTAGTCCATTCCAAATATAATTTTTTTGTGTAGTAACTTTTTCTGCTAGATCTAAATTTTTTAGCCCACTCCATTTAATTGTAGAATTAATGAGTTTATTAATATTAAATTTACTTTTATTTGAGTAAGCAATGGTTCCTTTTGGAGCACCTTTATCTCTAATAAAATTTGTTAAACTTCTTGTATCAAGTCCAGTAATTCCCACTATTTTATTTTTTTTTAACCAGGCATCTAAATGTTGAAAAGATCTATAGTTTGAAGGTGAAGTTATCTCGGAATTAAAAATAACCCCTTTAGTCCATATTTTATCAGATTCAAAATCTTCTTTGTTTGTCCCTACATTTCCAATGTGAGGAAAGGTAAAGTTTATTATTTGTCCGGCATAAGATGGATCTGATATTATTTCTTGGTATCCCGTTAATGAAGTATTAAAACAAACTTCACCTGTTGCTTCTCCCTGATATCCAATTCCGATCCCTTTAAAAACCTTCTTATTTTCTAAAACTAAAATACCTGTATTTTTTTGAGAATTTTTTAAGTGAGTTTTTTTTACTTTTTTGATCAATTACAACTCATAAGTTAAAGGTTAATACAATAATTGATTTATAATCGCAACAGAGATGTATTATAAAATTGTAAAAAAACAATTTTTCTTTTGAAGAATTTTTTCTTTAAAGTAGATTAAAAAAATTATGTCATTAAAAGTAACAATTGAAACTGAATATAAAAATGCCTTAAAATCTAAAGATAAGATTAAAATCTCAACTTATAGGTTAATTTTATCATCAATTAAGGATCTCGATATCTTAAACAGGTCTGGCCCTAACAAAAAAGAGACAGATGATGAGGATATAAAAAAATTATTAAAAAAGATGATGAAGCAAAGAAACGAATCAATCGATATTTATAAAAAAAATAATCGCTCCGATCTTCTAGAAATTGAGCAAAACGAATTTAATATTCTATCAAGTTTTCTCCCTAAACAGCTGAATGATGAAGATACTAAAAAAATATGTGAGGAAATTATCTCTAAATTAGGAGCGAACTCTGTTAAGGACATGGGAAAAGTAATGGGTGAATTAAAAAAAAATAATGCTGATGAAATTGATTTTTCAAAAGCTGGTGCCTTGTTGAAACAATTATTAAATAAATAATGAAATATCCAAAAGAATATTTAGATGAAATCAAAACACGTCTTAAGGTTTCTAGTGTTGTTTCAAAAGTTGTAGCTTTAAAAAAAAGAGGAAAAGAGTTTGTTGGACTATCACCTTTTAAAAATGAGAAGACACCTTCCTTTACCGTCAATGATGAAAAAGAATTTTATCATTGTTTCGCAACCTCAGAGCATGGCAATATTTTTGATTTTGTTATGAAAACCCAAAATTTGAGATTTGGCGAGGCAGTCAAATATCTTGCGAATATCGCAGGAATGCAACCATATCTCTTCACTAAACAAGATGAAGAAAGGGAAAAAAAATGGAAGGAGTATTTATCGATTTACAGTAGGTATGTTGATTTTTATCACGCTGAATTATTAAAAAATAAAAAACTTTCGAACGCAAGAGATTATTTGAAAAATAGATCATTAGGCAAAGATGAGGTTAAAAAATTCAAGATTGGTTTTATTGAAAAAAATCCTAGTTTTTTCGAAGAACTTAAAAAAGACTTTAGTGAAAAAACTTTATTAGAAAGTGGTTTGTTTTATTTCGACGAAAAAAAGAAAATCTGTGTTGAAAGATTTAAAGGAAGATTAATTTTTCCAATAAATAATATTTCAGGTCAACCTATTGCTTTAGGTGGTAGAATAATTGAAAATTTAGATTATTTAGCAAAATATATTAATTCACCGGAGACAAATTTTTTTAAAAAAGGTTCAAATCTTTATAATCTAGATCTCGCTAGAAAATTGTCTAATAAACTTGACCATATTTTTTTGGTTGAGGGTTATATGGATGTAATTGGTTTAAGTAAAAATGGAGTTGAAAACGTTGTTGCAAATCTCGGTACTTCTTTAACTGATAAACAAATTTTAACATTAAATCAGTTTTTTGATGATATCATAATCTGTTTTGATGGGGATGAAAGTGGATATAAAGCTGCTTTAAGAGCAGCAGAAAATTCTATAAAAGAATTAAAACCTGAAAAACAAATATCTTTTTTATTTTTACCAGATAAAGAGGACCCAGATAGTTTTGTAAATAAAAATGGTAAAGATTATTTTTTAAATTTTACTAAACAAAATAAACTTTCTATTCATCAATTTATTTTCAGTCATTACAAAAAACAAACTGAAAACAATCCCTCTTCAATGGCAATATTTGAGAAAAAACTAAGATCAATAGCAAATACCATTAAGGATGATTTTATTAAAAAATATGTTCTTGAATTTTTTTTAGAGAAAATTGCCGAATTAACACCACATTCTAATCAAAATAAAAATAAATTTTTTGTAAGAAAAACTAAATCACTCGAGTCAACAAAAAAAATTTTTAATGAAAGCCAAGGTATTACTGGGGTAGAATTGAAAGAGTTTTCTCTATTATATTTGCTCTTAAATAATTTATCTCTTTTTCAGTCAAACATTCATTTAGTTGAAAACATCAAATTATTCACAGAAATTAATAAACAAATATTTAATTTAGTTATTAATAAATTAAAATCAAATGAAACTATTGATATTGAAAAATTTGATTTTGATAAACAATTGCTAGATAAGATAAACAAGTTCGCGCCAATTAAACATATTCTTAAAAATAAACCTAATAATGACAATCAGGTGATAGAGCTACTGGATGATATTTCAAAAGATTTATTTAATCATGATTTAGAATTAAGAATCCAAGAATTAGAATCGAAGTTTTCAAAAGATTTAAGCGAAACAACATTTAATGAGCTAAAAGAGCTCAAAAATGAGAGAAAAATCAACTAATACGAATAAATTAGCAATGGATTTTTGTTAATTTGATATTATATAAGTTTCTCTAATTAAAATTGCTGTGGAAAGAATAATTACAAAATCATTTGCTAGATTAATGGGTCGTGGGACTCATAGAGGTTTCATTACATATGAAGAACTTAGTAAATCACTTGGTAAAAGAAATCTTTCAGATGAAAATTTATCACAAGCTTTTATTCATATTTTAGATGAAGGAATAATATTAGTAGAAAAAAAATCAGATTATAAAGTTTTAAGAAAAAAAGAGAACTCATCAAAAGAAGAAGGAAAGACCATAGAAAAAAGTGACGATCCAATAAGGATGTACCTTAGAGAAATGGGTGGTGTTGAATTGCTTTCAAGAGAGGGTGAGATAGCAATCGCCAAAAGAATAGAAGCTGGAAAAGATGTAATGTTAATTGCATTATCTCAAAGCCCAATAACCGCGCAACAATTTTTTGATTGGGATGAAAAATTGCAAAAAGATGAAATACTTGTCAGAGAAATAATTGATATTGATACTAATTATATGGAGGACGAAAATACAGGTCCAAGTGCAAAACAAAAAAATGCAGGAGAGGATGAAAAAGATGAAAATTCAAGTGATGAAGGTGATGATGATTTTAACCCAACACTCGCAGCCATGGAGTCTGAAATTAAACCGAAAGTTTTACAAACAGTTCATTTATTAACAAAAGAGTATCGTAAATTAATTAAATATCAAAAAGAAAAATTAGATTGTGTATTAAATTCTCAAACTTTTTCAACATCCAAAGAGAAAGGATATGAGAAAATTGTTAATGGTATTTTAGAAAACATTAAATCTCTCCAATTATCTCCATCAGTGTTAGAAGAATTAGTGCAAAAACATTATATTGAAAATAAAAAAATTATATCTTTAGAGGGAAATCTTTTGAGATTAGCAATGGATCAAAAGATACCAAGAAATGAATTTATAAAATTTTATATAGGAAATGAAATAAATCCTAATTTAAAGAAATTCTTAGACACCAATTCTTTATGGAAGCAATTTTTTAGCAAAAACAAGGAAGAGTTTAAAAATATAAGAGAACGATTGATAGAAATCAGCCACAAGCTTGGAATGTCTGTGACAGATTTTAAAAAATTAGTAAGCAGAGTTCAAAAAGGTGAAAAAGAATCAAGAATAGCTAAGAAAGAAATGGTAGAGGCAAATCTGAGATTAGTTATTTCTATTGCAAAAAAATATACTAATAGGGGTTTGCAATTTTTAGATTTAATTCAAGAGGGTAATATTGGTCTTATGAAAGCTGTTGATAAGTTTGAATATAGAAGAGGATATAAGTTTTCGACTTATGCAACGTGGTGGATAAGGCAAGCGATTACAAGATCTATCGCGGATCAAGCAAGAACAATAAGAATACCTGTTCACATGATTGAAACTATTAACAAGATAGTGAGAACACAAAGACTTATTCTAAGCGAATTTGGAAGAGAGGCAACTCCGGAAGAATTGGCAAAAAAACTTAGAATGCCCTTAGATAAAGTAAGAAAAGTGTTGAAAATTTCTAAAGAACCAGTTTCATTAGAAAAACCAGTTGGTGATGAGGAAGACAGTAGTCTTGGTGATTTTATAGAAGATACAAAAGCACTAGCCCCCTTAGAACAAGCAATCAAATCAAATTTAGGAGAGGCAACTACAAAAATTTTATCCACACTTACCCCAAGAGAGGAAAGAGTTTTAAGAATGAGATTTGGTGTAGGAATGAATACAGATCATACACTTGAAGAGGTAGGCCTCCAATTTTCGGTAACAAGAGAAAGAATTCGACAAATAGAGGCTAAAGCTTTAAGAAAATTAAAACATCCAAGTAGATCAAAACAACTAAAAAGTTTTTTGGAAAGTTAATTTGGGCCGTTAGCTCAATAGTAGAGTACTGCATTGACATTGCAGGGGTAGTTGGAGCGTAACCAACACGGCCCACCATCAAAATTTATTTCTGAATTTCCTTAAAAATTTTTTTAATCTTAAAATTATCGAGCAAATTAAACAAAAAATTTCTATAAAATAATTTTCTAGTAACTTTTCTAAAAAAGTTTCTCTTATTAAGGAGACCATATTCTCTACCAAGTTTACTTTTTATTCCTCTAAAGTATTCATTATGTCTATAATCTATTGCCCATTCATTTTTAGCGTCATTTTTGACCTGTTTATTTAAAAAACATTTTTTCGCATCAATAGAAAACACCACTATTGATTCAAAGAATTCTACAAAAAATATTTTCTTGGCATAAAAATTTAAGTTTTTATTTAATAATGGTGATCTTCTATGGATAATATCAATAATATTTTTGGCATAATTTATAAAAGAATACTTAGAGGGATTATAAAATTCTCTTTTTACATAGCTTACGCTTGTATCTTCAATGACTATTTTTCCACCATCTTTTATATGCGGCAATGAGTAATGCACAGTACTGATTTGTTGTAAGTTTTTGTGGCCACCATCATCTAAAAGAATATCAATTTTCCCTTCTTTCTTATAAAAATTTTCCCAAAAATTTTTATCACTTTGACTACCTAAATAAATCTTAAATCCGTATTTTTCTAACTTTTTTGCATTAGGGTTTAAATCTATACCAATTATTTTTGCCCTTTTACCAAAGAATTTCTGCCACATAAATAATGATCCACCATTAGCTACACCTATTTCCACAAATTTAATTTTCTTATTTCTGTATTTTGAAAATATTTTTTCATAAACTTGAAAGTAGCTACTCCATTTAATTGAAAATTTTTTTGACTTTTTAAATAGTTTGAATAACTCAAGTTTTTTTGTACTTTGATTCATAAATTTATATATAACCGAAAAACTGACAATATTTATATTAAAATATCTCGACTTGCGTGGTAAAGAAAAACGTTGTACACATCATTATTGATTTTGGGCCTGTAGCTCAGTTGGTTAGAGCAGTACACTCATAATGTATTGGTCCCAGGTTCGAGTCCTGGCGGGCCCACCAAATTATATTTAACAAAAAGTTTAATTATTAGAAAATTCTTCTAAAACTTTAAATAAAGCATCAATATTGTCATCGTTGGAGCTTAAAACTGACGCGAATTCCTCTTTTTGAGTCCTTGCTAGACTTAGACCCTCAATTATTAAATCTCTTATAAGAGGGTTATTAGGATCTTTTGTATAAATTCTCCAATCTATGTTTATTTCAGGCCTTTCATTGGTGGCTTTTAGTAAACTATTTACAATAGTGTAACTGTCATTAAGTTTTTCTTTGTTAAATACGTCAATTTCTGGATTTGTGTACTCTGCTAATCTGCTAGAGAAACTTTTTAAAAAGTATACCTCGAATAATTTAGCATATCTTTTTTTTTCCTCTTCATTTAGGCTCTTTCTCTTTGAACCAAGCGTATAAAAACCAATACCTCTTATATCAACTGTCTCCTTAGCAATTAATTTCAATTTTTCTATTTTTTCATCTTTAGAAATATTTTCACTTAGTAATTTTGAAGCTCTATTAACAGTAGACTGGACAAAAATATCTGGTTCAATTGAAAGAGAAACTGATGAAATTGAAAAGAAAATAATTAAAAATGTTAAAAATTTCAGTTTCATTATTTATAAATGAAATTACTGTGTCTCTATTTCTTCCCAATCACTATCGTCTTGAGTTTCAATAATTTTCGTACTGTTCAAGATTCTTTGCTGTCTATCCTGCAAGTAAAGACTTTTTACTGATGCATAAAAGTCTAATGAATTTTTTTCTAAATTTTCTATTGAGTCAAAATTTTTCGCTCTAAAATCTACCCCAGCAGTTACCCTTGATGCATAGTAATCAAAATCTCTGAAATAGTGAGTATCATTTTTCACTGTCACATTATACCAAGCATCTCCACCGATAAAGTTTGTCAAAGACGCTATTGTATCTCTAGCAGTGCTAGGCCCTAAAACAGGTAGCACTAAGTAACACCCAGGACCAACACCATGAGAAGCTAAACTTTGCCCATAATCTTCTTTAACATATTCATTAAAACCTAATAATGTTGCAACATCAAATAATCCTAAAATACCAACCGTTGTATTAATCAAAAATCTTCCGGTATTAATACCAGCAAGAGCAAATTCACCTTGAAGAATATTATTAGGTATAGTTACCACATTCGATAAATTATTGAGTGAGTTACTTACTCCAGTTTTAACTGGCGATGGTAAGACTCTGTAAACACTTGAAACGGGTTTAAAAATTATTTTATCTAAACCCTTATTAAGAGCAAATGAAGCTTTATTGAAAGTTTCAGAGCAATCCTTGATTTCTGATGGTTCATTTTTTTTTATAATAAGTTCTCCATCAGAACCTGCGTAAGCATTTACAACTAACGTAAAAGTTGTAATTAAAATTACTATAATTTTCTTCATCATATATGGAACTGTATAATACAATGTTAAATAAATTAAAATAAGAATAAATCATTTTTATAGCTCAAATGTGGCCTAAAATATCAACAAATTATTCACCCAACTTTAATGCAAACAAAAGATCTAAAAAAGATATTAAATTTATTATTATTCATTACACCGGTATGAAAAATGAATCATCTGCTTTGAATAGACTTTGTGATATCAAGACAAAAGTCAGTGCGCATTATTTTATAAAAAAAGATGGTTCAATATTAAATCTTGTACCTCCAATTTATGAAGCATGGCATGCAGGTAAGTCTAACTGGAAAGGTTTCAAATCTATAAATAAGTATTCTATAGGTATTGAAATACAAAATTCTGGACATGATAATAAATATGAAAATTTTACTCAAAAACAAATTAACTCAACTAAAAAATTATTAAAATAT
The DNA here is from genome assembly GCA_902625035.1 of uncultured Pelagibacteraceae bacterium. GTDB lineage: Bacteria > Pseudomonadota > Alphaproteobacteria > Pelagibacterales > Pelagibacteraceae > Pelagibacter. Next base: position 10,438 of record CACNZK010000007.1, on the reverse strand, counting down.
TTAAAAAATAAATACAAAGTTAAATCAAAAAATGTTTTAGGGCATTCTGATATCGCTCCAGATCGCAAAAAAGATCCTGGAGAAAAGTTTCCATGGAAGAAGTTGGCTAAATCTCAATTGTCCCAATGGCACAATTTGAATGAAAACAAACTCAAACATAAAAGATTAATTTTATTGAATCTGGTTGAAGAAAGTAATTTTATGGCAAATCTGAGTAAGATTGGTTATTTAAAAACTTCACAACAAAACAATAATATAAAAAAAAGAAATATTATTAGGGCTTTTCAACGACATTTCAGGCAGAACCTAATAAACGGAATTCCTGACCATGAATGTTTAATGATTAGTAAAGATTTAATAAAATCCTAACAATTATTGTTGAAAAAAATTTATTTAATTGTAAATTATTTCCGCCAGATAAATGACTTATCGCTTTAACAAATTAAAGAGGAAAGTCCGGGCTCCGCAAGGATACAGTGCCAGGTAATACCTGGCGGGGGCAACCCTAGGGATAGTGCCACAGAAAATAAACCGCCATAACATGGCAAGGGTGAAAAGGTGTGGTAAGAGCACACCGGTTCTATTGGTAACAATGAACGCTGGAAAACCCCACTGGGAGCAAGACTAAGTAGAGGTGACAATGTTGAAAAACTAAAAGCAATTCTTGGCTAGTCACCTGGGTTAGTCGCTTGAGTTTGGAAGTGATTTCAAACCTAGAGAAATGATAGGTTTAAATGACAGAACCCGGCTTATAGTTTATCTGGCAAATTTTTCTTAATTTAAGTTATCGACAATTTATAAATAATTTACTCAAAATTGGTTATTTAAACCCTAAATTGAATGTATTGACACCTAGTCTAAAAACCCATAATATCCCATATATTCCCATAATAGGGGTATAAAGGAATATATGGTTTATGTTTTTATCAACCTACGAAAACAAATTAGACAAAAAAGGAAGGGTGTCAGTGCCGGCAAGCTTTAGATCTTATTTATCTAATTTGGGATACAATGGAGTTATTTGTTATCCATCATTTAACAATCAATCAATAGAGGCATGGCCCCAAGATAGAATTGAGAAAATTTCAAATTCAATAGACACATTAAATCCATTTGAAGAAAAAAGAGATTTTTTTGCAACATCAATATTATCAGAAAGCATAAATTTACAATTTGACAGCGAAGGAAGAATTTCACTTACGCCAAAATTACTAAAACATGCAAAAATTAAAAATAGCATGGTGTTTGTTGGTCAGGGCAAAACTTTCCAGATATGGGAACCAACAATTTTTGAAAAATTTAAGGTCATTGCAAGAAAAAAAGCAAATTTAAATCGTGCAATTCTTAAATGGGAGAATCAATTAAATAAATAAAAAAGAGGGGGATAACAAAATGACAATTAACTTTAAAACTCCGGAGATTAGAGAGTTACAACCAAGACTTTTGGTAATGGGAGTAGGTGGTGCTGGTGGAAATGCAATAAACGAGATGATTGAAAATGGAATGCAAGGTGTTGAATTTATTGCTGTTAATACTGATGCACAAGATCTTAAACATAGCAAAGCAAAATCAAAAATTCAAATTGGCTTAAATTTAACTAAAGGCCTAGGTGCAGGTGCTAAAATTGACATAGGTCAAGCTGCAGCCGATGAATCTTTAAATGACATCGTTAATGTTTTACAAGGTGCAAATATGGTTTTTATAGCTGCTGGAATGGGTGGTGGAACAGGAACTGGTGCTGCACATGTAATTGCAAGAGCTGCAAAAGAATTAAATATTTTAACTGTTGGAGTAGTTACACTACCATTTTTGTACGAGGGTCCATCTAGAATGAGAAGAGCTCAAATTGGTCTTGAGGAATTAAGAAAGCATGTAGATACTATAATAGTAATTCCCAATCAAAATTTATTTAAGATAGCAAATGAACAAACTACATTTGAGGAGTCGTTCAATTTATCAAATAATGTTTTAATGCATGGTGTTCAAAGCGTTACAGATCTGATGGTTAGACCTGGAATAATCAATTTAGATTTTGCAGATGTCGAAACAGTTATGGCATCTATGGGTAAAGCCATGATGGGTACAGGAGAAGCTGAAGGCGAAGGTAGATCTATGAAAGCTACAGAGATGGCAATTAGCAATCCTTTAATAGATGACTATACTCTTAAAGGTGCAAAGGGATTACTTGTCAATATCACAGGTGGTAAAGACCTTAAATTATTTGAAGTCGACGAAGTAGTTAATAAAATAAGATCTGAGGTAGAGGCTGATGCTGAAGTTATTATTGGCGCAATAACCGACCCCTCTCTTGAAGGTAAAATAAGAGTGTCAATTGTTGCAACTGCTTTAGATGGACAACAACCTGAAACAAAATCAGTCATCAATATGGTACACAGGATACAAAATAGAAATCCTGGATATTCTGATTTTTCCAATTTAGGATCTAATACTTCTTTTAATTTTTCAACTAGCACACCAATTTCAAGTGGTGCTAATGCATTAAAATTAGAGAATGAAGCATCAACCGAAAATATTAGTGAGACTATTGCGAGTGATAATATTAATCAAATTAATGATCAATATCATGAGGAATTATTAAAAAATCAACAAGTTGAAAGTTTAGTTGAAAACACTAAAGAGGATGAGGAAAGTTCTTTCACACAGGAAGCTGTTGAAGAAACAACTTTAGAAAATGAGATAAAAGATGATTTAAAAGAGTTTGGAGTAGATAGGGATGCACCAGACTTATTTAGTTCTCAAAACGAAACATCGTCCCCAGAAAATTTGTTATCTCAAGATAATGATGATCAGGAAGATGATTTAGAGATACCAGCATTTTTAAGAAGACAAAAAAATTAATGGTCTTCGTAAAAATAAATGGAAGCCACCATAGTACAGGATAAAACAAAACATTATCCAGTACTGCTAAAAGAAATTATTAGCATTATTTCCCCTCAATATGGTGGCACATTTATTGACTGTACTTTCGGTCAAGGCGGCTACACTCGAGAAATTCTTAAGAATAAAGACAACAAAGTAATTGGTTTTGATAGAGACTCAGAAAGTTTAAAAGTTGCAAAAGAAATTAAAAAAGAATTTCCAGACCGATTTATCTTTAAGAATTTAAATTTCAGTAAATTAGGAAATTTAAAACTCAAAAATGAAAATATCAGAGGTGTATTATTTGATTTAGGTTATTCATTTACGCAAATTAAAGATCCAAAAAAAGGATTATCTTTTAATTCTAGTGGATCATTAGATATGAGGATGGGTTTAAATGAATTTTCAGCTAAAGAGGCAATAAATAAATTAGATGGAAAAAGCCTAGTTAAAATTTTCAAATCTTTTGGCGATGAAAGAGATGCAAAATTAATCGTTAAAAATATTCTTAAAGATAGATTGTTAAAAGAAATAGATACCCCTCATTTAGTAAAAATTATTGAAAAATCAAAAAAAGGAAATAATAAAAAAATTCATTCCGCAACAAAAGTTTTTCAGGCATTAAGAATTTTTGTTAATAAAGAAATAAGTGAGTTAATTCATGGAATGATCCATGCAGCTAAAGTTTTAAAAAAAGATGGTATTTTGGTTATTGTAACTTTTCATTCTTTAGAGGATAAAATTGTAAAATATTTTTTTAGAAGTCTCTCAGAACATAAAAGTGTATCTAGATACCAACCTGAGGAAATACACGAAGAAATCTTATTTAACTTACCTCAAAAAAAGCCAATAGTGCCATCAAGTCTAGAACTAAAAGAAAACCCTCCTTCTAGGTCTGCAAAATTAAGGTGCTTAATAAAAAAGGAAAATTTTTATGACTTTAAAACCGATATCTTGGACAAATTTAAAGATTTAATAGAAATCGAAAATCTTGGACTAAACTTATGAAAAAAATTTTAACTATTAGTTTAATTTTTTCACTTATTGTAATTACTTCTTTTATAAAAAATTCCACAAAGAAAATTGATGAAGAATTGTTTAGTTTAAAAGAGAATATACTCAATTTAAATTTAGAATTAGATAATGTGAAACTTGAATTTGATTATTTAAGTTCCTCAGAAAAACTACTTAGTTATCAAAATCTTTATTTTGAAAATAAGTTGACCCTAAAGAATATTAATGAAATTGAAATTATTGACTTCACAAAGGAAAAAATTCTTACAAACAATGTCAAAATTATAGATAGCGAAAAATAATGATATGAAGTTTATTCTCCAAGAAAACAAAGAGGAATTTGAATTTAAAAGTGACAAAAAAAATTTTGATATTAGATTTAATAGAATTGCATTTATTTTTTTTATTTTTTTCCTTATTTCTATAATTTATTGTATTCATCTTACTCATCTTGGTTCTAGAGATTTGAATTCCAATATTTCAAAAAATTATGGCTCTTTTAATAAAATTCAGAGAGCAAATATTTTAGACCGAAACAATCATTTTTTAGCAAAAACTGTTAATTCTATTGATATCGGAATTAATCCAACTGAAGCGATAGATAAAAAAAAATTGTTACTTAATCTAAAATATATTTTTCCTGATAAAGATTTTGAATTAATTAATTCCAAAATTTCAAAAGATAAATTTTTTTGGTTTGAAAAAAAAATTTCAGAGGAGAATTACGAGAAAATTATGATGTTGGGTGATAAATCAATAAAACCACATGAAAATCTTACAAGAATTTACCCTCAAAAAAATTTATTTAGTCATATAATTGGACAAATTGATGACGATAACCAAGGGATTTCTGGGTTAGAAAAATCATTAGATTTGAATTTAAAAAAAAATGATAAATCTATTAAACTTACTGTCGATAAAGATATTCAGTTTTTAATTAGAGAGGAGCTAATAAAATTTAATAAAATATTTAAAACTAAAGGAAGTGCCTCGATTTTAATGGATATAAATAACGGCGAAGTACTATCAATTATTTCCCTTCCTGATTTTGACCCAAACCAAAGACAAAATATTACAGATGTGAATTATATTAACAGAGCAACTAAAGGTGTTTATGAATTGGGCTCTGTTTTTAAAACTTTTACTTTGGCAGCAGCCTTAAATGAAAAGACAATAGAGCCAAATACTCAATTTAAAAATTTAGAAAAAAGTATTACTTGCGGAAAAAATAAAATAAGTGAATACGATAAAAAAATTCCCTCCAATTTAACTGCTGAAGAAATACTAATCCGATCAGGTAACATAGGTTCGGTTAGAATCGGTCAAGCAATAGGGATAGAAAAATACAAAAAATTTTTAAATGATCTCGACTTAATTAATTCAATAAAATTTGATATAGAGGAAATGGGTGAACCAATATCCTTTAATTGGGGAAAATGTAAGCTTGCAACTACCTCATACGGACATGGAATAACCACTACAATTTTACAATTAACTAGCGCTTACTCCACTATCGCTAATGGTGGTTATAAGATTAATCCTACTCTTATAAAAAAAGAAAAATATACCAGAGGAGAAAGAATTTTAGATGAAAATGTTTCAACAAATTTAGTCACAATATTGAGAAAAATTGTAAACACAAAAGATGGAACCGCAACATTAGCTAATGTAGAGGGTTATGAAGTAGCAGGAAAAACAGGCACTGCTGAAAAAATTTTAGAAGGTGGATACTCTCGAAAAAAAATTAATACCTTTGCGTCTATATTTCCTGCTTCAAATCCCAAGTATAGCCTAGTTGTGATGTTGGATGAGCCTAAAACAAATAGTGAATATGTTTATAATTATAGAGATGGATCAGGAATAAAATACAAAGGAACTCCTTTTAATACTGCAGGTTGGACTTCGGTTGAAGTTGTTGGTCAAATTATAGAAAAGATTGGGCCTATTTTAGCCACAAAATACACGGAAGTTAATTAACAATGTTATTAGGCAATTATTTTACCAATATAGATAATAGAAAAAAAAAAATTTTTTTCTCAGGAATTTCTTTCAATACAAAAAATATTAAAAAAGATAATATTTTTTTTGCTATAAAAGGGAACTATTTTGACGGAAATAAATTCATTACTACTGCAATAAAAAAAGGCTCAAAAATTATTATTAGCGAGAAAAGAATTCGAAATTTTCAAAAGAATATTTTATTCATTCATACTAAAAATATTAGAAAACTTTTAGCAGAAACTGCTTTTAAAATTTATAAGAATAAACCAAATAATTTAATTGCTGTAACTGGAACAAATGGAAAATCATCTGTTTCAGATTTTTATTTTCAGTTATTAAATCTTAATAAAGTAAAAGTCGCCTCAATCGGAACATTAGGTGTAAAATCAAAAAATTTAACATCTAATTTGCCAAATACAACAGTAGATCCAATTCGATTAGGTCGAATATTATCCAAATTAAAATCTCAAAAAATTAACAATGTAATTATGGAAGCCTCTAGCCATGGTCTAAGTCAACATAGGTTAGATGGTTTAAAGTTTTCATCAGGTATTTTCACAAATTTATCTCAAGATCATCTAGACTATCATAAAAATTTTAAAGAATATTTTAAGGCAAAACGGTACTTGTTTGAAAATTTGATAAAAAAAAAAGGAAATGTAATAGCAGATGAAACAATACCAGAATTTAAAAAAATAAAAAAAATTGCAATTTCTAGAAAATTAAAATTGCAGGCTTTAAATAATAACAAAAATCAATTTCAAATTTTATCTCATAGTTTTAAAGGTGAGAAACAGGTATTAAAGATAAAATATAATAATCTAACGAGAGAGGTACATTTAAATCTTATTGGAAAAATACAATTGAAGAATATTTTAATGGCTATTATTGCAGCAAAAAATAGCAATTTAAGTTTAATCAAGATTCTAAATGTATTATCAAAACTTAAACCAATAGATGGAAGATTTGAAAAAATAGGTAAAATCAGAAATAAGTCTAGAGTAATACTTGATTATGCACACACACCTGATGCACTGAGAATATGTCTTTCAAACCTGAAAGAGCAATTTCCAAATAAAAAAATAATTTTACTTTTTGGTTGCGGAGGAAATAGAGACAAAAATAAAAGATACAAAATGGGAAAGATTGCAAGTAATTATTCCAATAAAATTTATTTAACTGATGATAATCCTAGATTTGAAGATCCGAAGAAAATACGAGATGATATTAAAAAGGGTATTCAAAACACTTTAATAAAAGAAATTCCAGACAGAAAACAAGCTATATCTGAGGCTATCAAAAATTTGAATACAGGTGATATTTTGTTAGTTGCTGGAAAAGGTCATGAAAAAACACAAGATTTCGGTAAAAAGAAAATTTTCTTTTCAGATAAAAAAATCATTTTGGATTGTATTAGACTAAAAAATATTAATTTATCAAAAAACTTAAAGATAAATATTATTAAAGAAGTATCGAAAATCAAAAATAAAATTCATTTAGTAAAATCAGATAAAGTAATAATTAACTCCAAAGATATAAATAAGAATGATATTTTTTTTGCTATTAAAGGAAAAAAAAAGGATGGAAATAAATATATTGAAGAGGCGTTTAAAAATAAGGCATCATTAGTTGTAGTAAATAAAATTCAAAATAAATTTGATAGTAAACGTCAAATAAAAGTAAGAAATACGTTAAGATTTATGACTGAAATTTCAAAAATATTTAGACAAAATATCAATACAAATATAATAGCTATTACAGGGAGTTGTGGGAAAACTACTCTCAAAGAATTATTGGGCAATGTGTTAAGAAAGGTTTCTAGTGTAAGCATTTCTCCAAAATCATATAACAACAAATTTGGAGTACCCCTGAGTTTACTTAATTTGAAACATAGTGATGAATTTGGAATTTTAGAGGTTGGTATGGATAAAAAAGGTGAAATTGATAATTTGACAAATATTATAAAACCGAATGTTGGTTTGATAACTAATATTAATTATGCACATGCAAAAAATTTCAAAAATATCAAACAAATTGCTTTAGCCAAAGCAGAGATAATCAAAAATATATTACCTAATGGTTTTGTTGTCTTGAATGCTGATGATAGTTTTTTCAAATTACATAAAAAAATTGCTGAAAATAATAATATTAATGTGATTTCTTTTGGGATTAAAACCAAAAAAGCAAATGTTAGGTTGTTTAATATTAAAAAAGTTAAAAAGGCATTTAGAATTAAAGTTAAACTTAATAATAAGTTTAAATATTTTATAATTTCTAATAATTTTCAAAGTAATATTTATAATATTTTAAGTGCTTTAAGTGTAATAAGTATTTATAAAGATGTGCTTAAACTTAATGAAAAAATTTTCTTAGATTTTAGAAGTCCAGCAGGAAGAGGAGATCATTCTATAATAAAGATAGGTAACAAAAAAATAAACTTAATTGATGAAAGTTATAATTCTAATCCTCTATCTTTAAAATCAGCCTTAAAAAATTATGATAATATAGATACAAAAAAATATCGTAAATATCTTTTGCTTGGAGATATGATGGAACTTGGTTCACATTCAAAAAAACTTCACCAATCAATAGTGCCTTTAATAAATGAGACAAATATTGATAAAGTATTTGTTATGGGAAAAATGGTAAGAGAAATATTCGATAATATTGTGAAAGTAAAAAGAGGAAGAATTTTAGAAAATAAATCAGGAATTTTTGAATTAATTAAGAAAGATTTTAATAATAATGATTATTTAATGATTAAAGCCTCAAATGCGACAGGTTTCAATAGTATAGCAAATAACTTGAAGGGTTTAAATTAAATGCTTTATCAATTTTTACTAAATTTTGTCGATACCTTTGGTTTTTTGAATGTATTTAAATACCTGACATTTAGGACTGGTTTATCTTTTTTTACTTCGTTGGTTATTGTCTTAATTTTAGGAGAATCTTTTATAAAATTTTTTTCAAAACAAAAAATTTTAGATCCTATCCGTGATGATGGTCCAGAAGATCATATAGTTAAAAAAATTGGAACTCCGACTATGGGTGGAGTAATTATTTTATTTGGTTTGTTGATATCAGTATTATTTTGGGCTGATTTATCGAATTTAAATGTTTTATTTTGTTTATATATCGCAATTTCTTTTGGTTTGCTTGGGGCATTCGATGATTATAAAAAAATAAAGTATAGTAACTCTTCAGGTATCTCATCAAAGTTAAAATTAACCCTTCAAATAATACTAGCAATAATTGGTGTGAGTTTTTATGTTTTCTTTAACGACTATCAAGATTTAACAAATTTATACTTTCCGTTTTTTAAAAACCTTATCATTAATCTTGGATGGTTTTTTATACCTTTTTCAATATTTGTGATTATTGGTTCATCAAATGCAGTAAATCTTACTGATGGATTAGATGGTTTAGCTACGGTACCAGTAATACTTGTAGCAGCTTGTTTTGCATTTATAAGTTATGTTACAGGAAACATTGTATTCTCAAATTATTTACAAATTCCTTACATAGAGGGAACTGGGGAAGTTTCAATTTTTTGTGGAGCAATCATTGGCTCTTGCTTAGGCTTTTTATGGTTCAACGCACCTCCAGCAAAAATTTTTATGGGAGACACTGGATCTTTGTCTTTGGGTGGCTCTTTAGGAGCAGTTGGTATAATAACAAAACACGAAATAGTTTTAGCAATTACCGGAGGTTTATTCGTTCTTGAAGCAGTTTCAGTGATTGTGCAAGTAATATCATTTAAACTTACTGGTAAAAGAGTTTTTAAAATGGCACCAATCCATCATCATTTTGAGAAGAAAGGCTGGCCTGAATCAACAGTTGTAATTAGATTTTGGATAATTTCTATTATTTTAGCAATGATAGGACTTGCTACATTAAAACTAAGATAATGAGTGATAATTCACAAATTTTCTTTAATAAAAAAATTTTAATTTATGGATTAGGAAAAAGTGGCCTCTCATCATTCAATTTTTTAAGAAATAAAAATGATGTTTATTTATTTGATGATAACCCGAATCTTAAAATAAATAAGTTGATTAAAAAAAAAACTCTCAATTTTAAAGAATTATTAAAAACCAAATTTGATTTAATTATATTAAGCCCAGGAATTGATATAAAAAAATGTAAGTTAAAAAATTTACTTAAAAAAAAACATAAGAATATCTATACAGATTTAGATGTTTTTCACTCATTTTATAATAATGTCTCATTAACAATAACTGGCACAAACGGAAAGTCCACAACATGCAAACTTCTATATGATATCTTAAAAGATCAAAAAAAAGACGTAAGATTAGCAGGGAATATTGGTACACCAATTCTATCTATAAATAAGATCTCAAAAAAAACAATTTTCGTTATTGAGGCTTCATCCTACCAATTAGAATATAGTAAAATTTTTTCATCAAAATTTGCCGCTATCCTTAATATTGCGCCAGATCACTTGGAGAGACATGGTAATTTAAAAAATTATATAGAGGCAAAATTTAAAATTTTTAACAATCGAAAAAGAGGAGCAATTGGA
>CACNZK010000006.1 GCA_902625035.1 uncultured Pelagibacteraceae bacterium | reverse complement strand
TGGTTATTTCCCTGTTCCCCCAGTTGATAGTGAGCAAGATATGAGAAGTGAGTATTTGAAAGCAATGAAAGAGATGGGGATAAAAGTTGAAAAGCATCACCATGAAGTTGCTCCAAGTCAACATGAGCTTGGAATGTATTTTGGTACTCTTGTAGATCAAGCAGACAATTTACAACTTTATAAATACGCTGTTCATATGGTTTCTCATTCATTTGGTAAAACAGCTACGTTTATGCCTAAGCCTGTTAAAGGCGACAATGGTTCGGGAATGCACGTTCACCAATCAATTTGGAAAGGTGATACTGCTTTATTCTCTGGTGATAAGTATTCAGGTTTATCCGATACAGCTTTGTATTATATAGGTGGAATTTTAAAACATGCTAAAGCGATAAACGCTTTTTCAAATGCCACAACGAATAGTTATAAAAGACTAATTCCTGGATTTGAAGCTCCAGTTTTATTAGCATACTCAGCTAGAAATAGATCAGCATCATGCAGAATTCCAATTACATTAAGTAAAAAAGCAGCTAGATGTGAAATAAGATTTGGTGATGCTGCAGGTAATCCATATTTAACTTTCGCTGCGATGTTAATGGCAGGTTTAGATGGGATTAAAAATAAAATAGATCCAGGTAAATCATTTGATAAAGATCTTTATGCTTTGTCTGAAGAGGAAGTTAAAAAAATTCCTACTGTTTGTGGTTCATTAAGAGAAGCAATGGAAAGTCTTGATAAAGACAGAGATTTCTTAAAAGAAGGTAATGTCTTCACTGATGATCAAATAGATGCTTATATAGCTTTAAAATTTGAGGAAATTCACAACTTTGAACACACACCTCATCCGATAGAGTTTGAGATGTATTACAGTTGTTAAATTTTATTGTCTAGTTGTAGCAATTTTATTTTTGCCAGAACCCTTTTTAACAATGTAATCTTGTGTTCCATTTGCTCCAGTATCAACAGATTTAATTAGAGATCTAAGAAAACTCTTTCTTTTCTCTTTTTTATCCTCGCTCTTGAGCAAATTTCTAAATTCAAAAACGTTCATGAAAAGATAATATATTATCTATGCGTTTATTGCAACTCTGATATGTCCAAAATAGGACTATACTTTGAATGACTCTCCACAGCCACATCGCTCGGTTTCATTGGGATTATTAAAGACAAAAGATGAGGAAAAATCCTCTTTTTTGTAATCCATTTCTGTACCTAAAAGATACATAACAGCTGCAGAATCGATATAAACTTTTACACCTTTGTCCTCAATTACTTCATCGTTGGGGTTAACTTCTTTAGAATATTCCATAACATACGACATTCCTGCACAACCTCCAGATTTAACTGAAACTCTGACACCAATTGCATTTGTCTCAGCATTAGATATTATTTCTTTTATTCTTGTAGCAGCATTATCACTCAACTTTATTATAGGACTCATTACAAATTTAACTCCAATTTTGCAGCATCTGACATCATATCTTTATTCCAGGGAGGATCCCAAACTAATTCAAGATCAACCTCATCAATTTCCTCAACTTGCATCGCGCTTTCTTTTACCTCTTTAGGTAAACTTTCTGCAACTGGACAATTCGGTGTAGTTAATGTCATTTTAATTTTAGCTTTTTTACCACTAACTTCAATATCATAAATTAAACCAAGTTCATAAATATTAACCGGGATCTCGGGGTCATAGATTTTTCTAATTTCATCAATTATTTTGTCTTTTATATCCATGTTTAATTTTCAGTAGTTATTTCTTTTCCATCATTTTCCATTGCAGATACTAAAGTATGCCAGGATAAAGTAGCACATTTAACTCTCATTGGATACTGTTTAACACCTGAGAGACACATTAACTTTGTTTTATCGTCCTCTTTCAAAATATTATTTTTAAGTTCAGGATTTTCTTTTATCATTCCTAGGAAATCTTCAATTATTTCTTTTGCTTCATTATCACTTTTGCCTTTAATCAAATCAGTCATGATCGAAGCTGATGCCATCGATATTGCACAACCACTTCCCTCGAAAGAAATATCCTCTACTTTTCTCTGTTCGTTTAATTTCAAATACACATGAACATTATCTCCACATAAAGGATTGTTTCCTTTAGCGTCTTTATTAAAATTTTCTGTTTTTCCCAAATTTCTTGGATTCTTTCCATGCTCCAAGATTATTTCTTGATATAATTCTTTTAAATTCATTTCAGATCAAAAATTTTTTTACAATTATTAATTCCATCATTTAGTTTATCTAAATCGTCTTTACTATTATAAACACCTAAAGATGCTCTTGCGCTTGCAGGTATTCCCAACTTGTCATGAAGTATTTGACAACAATGATGCCCCGCTCTTATAGCAACTCCAGTTTCATCTAAGATAGTTGCAATATCATGTGGATGAACTCCTTCAACAGTAAAAGATAATACTCCTCCCCTTTCTTTTGGATTTCCAATTAGTTTCACAGAATTATTTTTTTTTAAAATTTCTTGCCCGTATTCTATAAGTTCTTTTTCATGTTTAATTATATTTTCAATTCCAATACTTTCTAAAAATTTTATTGATTGATCAAACGCAATTACTTGTGCTGTAGCCATTGTTCCAGCCTCATACTTATTTGGAAGTTCGCCATAAGAGATTCTATCTTTTTTTACCTCATTAATCATGCCTCCACCTCCTTGATATGGTGGAAGCTGCTCTAACCATTTCTTTTTTCCATACAAAACTCCAAGCCCAGTTGGTCCATACATTTTATGACATGAAATTGCATAAAAATCACAATCCAAGTCCTGCATATCTAATTTTAAATGTGGTCCTCCCTGACATCCATCAACTACAACAACTATACCTTTTGAATGTGCTAATTGAGTTATCTCTTTAATTGGTAAAACTGCACCAGTAACATTAGATAAATGAGTTATTGCTATTACCTTAGTTTTATTTGTAATTTCTTTCTCAATATTTTCAATTGGAATATCTCCATCTTCATTAACCTCTGCAAACTTTATTTTAATATTTTTAGATTTTCTTAAAAAATGCCATGGAACATAATTTGAATGATGCTCTAATTCTGTAATTAAAATTTCATCATTTGGCTCTAAGATTGCCTGGCCAAGAGTATTTGCAACTAAATTAAGAGCCTCAGTAGCACCTTTGGTAAATACAATTTCATTTTTATCTTTAGCGTTTATGTACTTTTGAACTGAAGATCTTGTATTTTCATACAAATTAGTGGCTGCAACAGCCAAATAATGAATACTTCTACCTACATTTGAAAATTGTTTAGAATAAAAATCATTAATTCTATCTAGAACTACCTTGGGTTTTTGAGATGAATTGGCACTATCCAAATAAACCAAATCATTATTTTGGATTTTTTCATCAAAAATTGGAAATTCTTTTTTAATATTATTTATATTCATTCTTTTAATCCAATAATATTTTTAACTAAATTTCTAATTTCTGAATCTGTTATTTTTTCAACAACATCGAGTAAAAATCCATTTATTAAAAGTTCTTTAGATTGTTGATAGTTTAAACCTCGAGACATTAAATAAAAGATTGAGTTTTCATTTAAACTTCCTGATGCTGATCCGTGGGAGCATTTTACATCATCAGCATAAATTTCTAATTCTGGTTTTGCATTAAACTCAGAGGTTTCATCTAATAATATTGCTTTACTTAACTGATAGCCATCAGTTTTTTGAGCTTTAGAGTCTACAAAAATTCTTCCTTGATACGCAGATTTTGAATTTTTTCCAAGTACGCTTTTAATAAGTTGATAACTTTTGGTGTTCTCGACCAAATGATTTATTGTAGATCTAATTTCATGTTGTTGATTTTCTTTTAATGAAAAAACCCCATTAATGAAAGCAGATGAATACTGGCCCCTTAAATTGCAATTAACTTCATTTTTAAAATAGTCTGATCCAGCAGACAATATAAATGTTTCTGAAATACTATTATCGTCTTGCTCAATATTATTAAATGAGTACTTTAAATTGTTATTTCTTAACTTATCAAGTTTATAATTTTTAAGAATAGAATATTTTTTTAAATTAAAATTATACAAAATATTTACAAAATTTTTGTCTGTGTTGTCACTAAAATAGTCAACTAGTCTTAAGCAACTATTTTCCTCTAATTCAAAATTTAAACTTAAATTTACATTTTTTGACCTAATCTTATTATTTGTTGAATGATAGATTATTAAAGGTTTCTTTAACGAATAATTCTTTTTGATTAAAATTTTATAAACTTTATTAGTGAAAGCATTATTTAAATCAATTAAAGAATTTTCATAATCAAATCTAATATTTTTTCCAATTTCGTCATTTATTTCAATTTGACTTTGATCTTCATAACTAAAATCAATTTTTTCAATTCTACCATTAATAAAAATAATCTTATTGTGCTCTAAACCATCAACAAAAATAGATGCATCAATTTTATTTGGTAATGAGTAATCATTAAAGAAGGTTAATTCACCAATATTTTTTTTAATAATTTGACTGATATCTAAAAATTTCCAATCTTCTTGTTTTCTATTTGGAAAGCCGTTTTCAATAAATTTCTTTAAAAAACTTTTTTTTAATTGAATTTCCTTTTCTGAAATTTTTAAAGTCTTTATTATTTTATCAAAATCTAATTGTAATTGTTCATTCATTTAATTAAAACTTTCATAACCTTTTTTTTCTAACTCTATTGCTAATTCTGGGCCACCAGATCTAATTATTTTTCCATTCATTAAAACATGGACAAAGTCAGGTTTTATGTAATCTAATAATCTTTGATAGTGAGTTATTATCAAAAAAGAATTATCTTTATTTCTTAAAGTATTAACTCCATCCGCAACTATTTTTAAAGCGTCAATATCTAAACCTGAGTCAGTTTCATCTAAAATTGATAATTTCGGAGCCAACATAGACATTTGTAGAATTTCGTTTTTCTTTTTTTCCCCTCCAGAAAAACCAACATTTAATTGTCTATTTAGTTTTTCTTCATCAAATTTTAATTCTTTAGCTTTTTGTTTAACAAGCTTTAAAAATTCAATTGCATCTAATTCTTTTTCTCCACGTGCTTTTCTAATTGCGTTTAATGATGTTTTTAAAAATATATTTGTATTTACTCCTGGAATTTCTAATGGATATTGAAAAGCTAAAAAAATCCCTTTATGTGCTCTTTCCTCTGTCTCAAGTTCAAATAAATTTTTATTTTCAAATAGGATCTCACCAGACACCTCGTACCCTTTTTTACCTGATAAAATGTTTGATAATGTACTTTTTCCCGACCCGTTTGGACCCATAATAGCGTGAACTTCACCAGGATTTATGTCTAAGGAAAAACCCTTTAATATTGTCTTATTTTCAACGTTAGCATTTAAATTATTGATTTTAAGCATTAGCCAACACTCCCCTCTAAACTAATACCTACAAGTTTCTGAGCTTCGACCGCAAACTCCATTGGTAATTGTTGTAATACTTCCTTACAAAAACCATTTACAATTAATCCTACAGCTTCTTCAGGATTCAGTCCTCTTTGTTGACAATAATGTAATTGTTCCTCACTTATTTTTGATGTCGTGGCTTCATGGGCAATATTGGAGTCAAAATTCTTATTTTTAATATACGGCACTGTATGTGCACCACACTTATTTCCCATAAGTAATGAGTCACATTGTGTATAGTTACTGGAATTTTTAGCTTTTGAATTAATATCTACTAAGCCTCTGTAAGTCATATCAGAAAATCCAGCACTTATACCTTTGGAAATAATTTTACTTTTAGTATTTTTTCCTAAATGAATCATCTTAGTTCCAGTATCTGCTTTTTGATGATTATTTGTTATTGCTATAGAGTAAAATTCTCCAATTGAATTATCACCTTTTAATATGCAACTTGGATATTTCCATGTTATAGCTGAGCCCGTTTCAACTTGCGTCCAAGAAATCTTAGAATTTTTTCCCTTACATAATCCTCTTTTAGTCACAAAATTATAAATCCCTCCCTTGCCATTTTCATCACCTGGATACCAATTTTGCACAGTTGAATATTTTATTTCTGCATCATCTAAAGCAATTAATTCAACATTCGCAGCATGTAATTGATTTTCATCTCTCATTGGAGCAGTGCATCCTTCAAGGTAACTCACATAACTTCCTTCATCAGCAATAATCAAAGTTCTTTCAAATTGTCCTGTTTGAGACGCATTGATTCTAAAATAAGTTGATAGTTCCATAGGGCACTTAACACCTTTTGGAATATAAACAAATGATCCGTCTGTAAATACAGCAGAGTTTAGTGTAGCAAAGAAATGGTCTGTAACTGGTATTACTGTACCTAAATATTTTTTTACAAGATCAGGATGTTTTTGAATTGCCTCTGACATTGAACAAAAAATTATTCCATGCTTTGTTAATTCGCCTTTAAAAGTAGTTGCTACTGAAACAGAATCAAATACAGCATCTACAGCAATTCCGTTTAATCTTGCTTGTTCTTGAAGTGGAATTCCAAGTTTTTTATATGTTTCTAAAAGTTTAGGATCAAGTTCGTCTAAACTCTTTGGCTTATCCTTCATGCTTTTTGGTGCTGAATAATAGTATAGATCTTGATAATCAATTTTAGGATACTTCGGCTTTTGCCAGTTTGGCTCTTTTAAAAGCTTTAATCTCTCGTAAGCTTTTAATCTAAAGTCTAACATCCATTGTGGTTCCTTTTTAATGTTAGAAATAAACTTTATGACATCTTCGTTTAAACCTTTTGGAGCTTTAATATTTTCTATATCAGTAGTAAAACCGTACTTATAATCTTTTAATTTTTCTATATCTTTTTCTCTTGTATCCATCTTTAAATTCTTCTTTCGGTATTTTCTTTTACAAGATCTTCTAAACTCTTTTTTTCAAAAAAATCATTAATATGATTTTCAAGCTCATCCCATAAATTATGAGTTAAACATTTTGTAGATCTTCCATTGCAACCTTTTTTAGACTCTTTTTTGCACTGAACAGTTTTTACTTTTTCATCTACAGCATCAAAAATATTAGTAAGTTTAATTTCTTTAGCTTTTTTGTTTAAAACATAACCTCCCTGATTACCTCTAACACTTTGAACAATTTCTTTTTTTCTAAGTTTAGAAAAAATTTGTTCTAGGTAATCAAGTGAGATACCTTGCCTAAGCGATATGTCTCTTAGTGATACCGGGTTTATACTGTCAAACCTTGCCAGATCAACTAAAGCCATTACCGCATATCTGCCTTTAGATGTTAGTTTCATAAAACCTATATTTATCAGGGTTATATATAAACCCGACTAAAATAGTCAAGTATCTAACATAAAAAAACACTAACATTTTGTCACGTACATGTGTTAAACGTAATTTTTTTTTGAGAATAATTATCAATATCAATTATGGATAATAAAATTTTAGAAATATTTATTCCTGGTCCCGCTGGTAGACTAGAGGCGAAATATTTTAAAAGTAAAAAAAGTACTTCACCAATTGCTTTAGTACTACAGCCTCATCCTCAATATGGAGGAACAATGAATAATAAAGTTGTTGTAGAAACTTTTCATACCTTTATGGAAAATGATTTTTCTGTGTGTAGAGTAAATTTTAGAGGTGTTGGTAAAAGTGATGGAGAATTTGATAATGGTCAAGGAGAACTGGCAGATGCTGCAGCTGCACTAGATTGGTTAGAAAGAGAAAATTTTGATAATTCACAATGTTGGGTATCGGGGTTCTCTTTTGGTTCATTAATTGCAATGCAATTATTAATGAGAAGACCTGAGATAAATAGATTCATTGCAATTTCACCTCAACCAAATGTTTATGATTTTTCTTTTTTATCACCATGTCCTTCATCAGGCTTAATGGTACATGGAAAAAAAGATGAATTAGTTCCTTTTGAATTTATTAAAGATTTAGATAATAAACTAAGTGCTCAAAAAGGTATTAATGTTGAATTTGAAACTATCCCGGGTGCTAATCATTTTTTTTCAAAAAGTGAGTCCGAATTAACAAAATGTATTTATAAATATATAAAAAAAGAGACAGCGCTTTACTAAAAATTTTGTAAAATATCACCACCTGAAATGGCTTTTTTACATCTTGTAGTGCTTGGAAATGAGATTGGTAATTTTAAATATGATCTTATAGCTAAATAGGCAAAGGCTTGTGACTCGATAAAATTCCCATCAAAATTATAATCATCTATATTTTTTATAATTATATTCTTATCTACTAAATAATTTTCAATTGATTGCATCAAAGATTTATTTTTTCTTCCACCTCCGCAAAATATATATTGATGAGGATTAACATCATTTTGTTTATTAATTTTCCTTAAACCATCTGCGATTATATGAGCAGTAAATTTTGTTAAAGTCGAACACCCATCCTCAAATGATAAACCTTTTACGAATGATGTATCAAAATCTTTTACATCTAACGATGTTTCGTAAGATTTAAACTCAAAGTTATCTATTGCTTGATTTAAAATTAGATCATCAACTTTTCCAATATTCGCATAGTTTCCATCTCTATCAAATTTTACGTCTTTATTATTTCTGACCCAGTCATCTATCAAACAGTTTCCTGGGCCTACATCATAAGCAAAAAAGTTTATAGAATTATTGAGATCCTCCTTGATTTGGGTGACATTTGTAATACCTCCGATATTAATTATGTTAATTGGCAATTTGATTTTAAAATTTTTTTGGATAATTTTTGAAATCAAATTATGAAATATTGGTGTAAGTGGAGCACCCTGGCCTCCGTGACTCAAATCATTTTGTCTAAAATTATTGATAACAATTTTTTTAAATAAACTTGATAAAAGTCTTCCATCTCCTAACTGCTTTGAAATTTGAATTTTTGGGTCGTGAAACACTGTTTGACCGTGGAAACCTATTAAATCAATATCCTCATTAATATATTCAATTACTTCATTTATTAAATGACTGTTGAATAATGTGAATTTTTTTTCTACATCATTAATCTCTATAGAATGAGTTTTTAAATCGTTAAAATTGATGATTTTATCTCTTAAACTAATTAATTGCTTGTAAAGTCCATCATCAAACTCTTTATAAGTATTATAAATACTGGAAAATTGGTTGTTACCATCAGATTTTATAACAGATAAATCAACTCCATCCATAGATGTACCACTCATTAATCCTATTGAGGTAAATATCTTTTTTTTCATTGTTATTTTTTTTTAACAAAATTTGTATATTGTAGAATTATACGCTTATGAATAAATTTTTAAAAGAATTTAAAGATAGAGGCTACTTTTATCAATGTACCGATGAGAATGAGCTATCTTCTTTATTAGATAAAAAAAAAATTAAAGCCTACATTGGTTTTGATTGCACAGCTGAAAGTTTACATGTTGGCAGTCTCCTACAAATTATGTGTTTACGAATGCTTCAAAAACATGGTCACCAACCAATTGTATTATTAGGTGGAGGAACTACAAGAATTGGAGACCCATCTGGTAAAGATAAAACAAGAAAAATTTTAAGTGAAGATGAAATTGAAAAAAATTCTAAAAATATTAAAAGAATTTTAAAAAAATTTTTAGATACGAATGATAAAAATATAAAACCGATATTTGTCAACAACTATGAGTGGCTCAAAGGTTTAAATTATATCTCCTTTTTAAGAGATATTGGAAAACATTTTACAATAAATAAGATGTTAACATTTGAAAGTGTAAAAACAAGATTGGATAGAGAGCAATCTCTAAGTTACATGGAGTTTAATTATATGATTTTACAAGCTTACGATTTTTTAGAACTTAATAAAAAAGAAAATTGTGCATTGCAAATCGGTGGATCTGATCAATGGGGTAATATAGTTAATGGTGTAGATTTAATTAAAAGACATTCTAATCAACAAACATATGGTTTAACCACCCCTTTAATCACTTTAGCGACAGGTGCTAAAATGGGAAAAACTGAAAATGGAGCAATATGGTTAGATGAAAAATTTTTAACACCATATGATTACTGGCAATTTTGGAGAAATATAGATGATAGAGATGTGTCGAAATTCATGAAATTTTTTACAGATTTAAGTATTAATGAAATTGAGAAAATTAAAGAAAAAAATATTAATGAACAAAAAATTGTTTTAGCAAATCAAACTACTTCTATGCTTCATGGAGAACAAGAAGCAAAAAAAAGTGAAGAAACTGCGAAAAAAACATTTTCAGAAAATTCAATGGGTTCTGCATTGCCTTCTGTTTCAATTAAAAAAAATCAATTGAATGACAAGTTAAGTATTGTTGATTTAATAATTCTTTCAAAATTAGAAAAATCTAAAAGTGAGATAAGAAGATTAATTAAAGGTAATGGTGTCAGAATTAATAATCAAATTATCAATGATGAAAAACTAATAATTAGTGAAAAATTATTTGAAGATAATACGATCAAATTATCTTTGGGAAAAAAAAGACATATCAAAGTTGAAATAAACTAATTCTTTTTAATTTTTTCAAGAGTTCTTGTGATGAACCTAGGTGTAAGAGTTTTGACAGGATTAACAGTCGTTTTTAATTCATTTGGTGGACCTTTAATTTTAAAACTTACCCCAAAAACACCCTCTCCAACTTTCTTTCCTACTAAAATATCTCCAATAAGAGGAATTGACGATATAGTTCTATTAATTGTTGTTGCTGGTACCATCGTTCCCCTAAGACTAATTAAATCATTATCTTCAATGTACCCTTCCATCAATAAAGAAATTGCAGGGCCTATAGCATATAGTTCCTCTATTCTCATTAAATTATTCTTGTTTGAAAATTTCATTTCAAAATCTGTAAATCTTATTCCTTCACCAGTTAACAAGTCAGCTATACCTTGAAGAGATGCTAATGTTAATAATTTTGCTAAAGCTGGTACCTCCTGCACTTTAAAATTATCTATTATCAATTTTGAATTAGAAATATTGTTTTGTTTAATAGAATAAAAATCTAAATTACCTTCCTCAAAACCTCTTATAAATTTGTACCTGTTAACAAATGGCTTAGCTATATCAGAATAAAGAGTTGTAATTTTTTCATTTGAAGTGGATCTAATTGTGAAATTAATCCTCTGGTTATTAGAAAAATCTCCCTCTAAATTAGCATCAATTACCTCACTATTTTTATAAGTCAAATATCCATCTAAATCTTTTATTTGATGATCTTTATCAAGAAATGCCTCCTTTATTTTAATATCTAATTTAAAATCATTAGAAAAAATTTTTTTACTTTCTGAACCTTTATCAGCTTTCAATAAATCATTTATAATTTTAGTAGCATTAAAACTCTTAGATTCTAATAAATAATTTTTATCTTTTTTTTTAATTGATAAATCATTTTTCAATAAGTCATTATCAAAATAACTTAAATCTACCCCGCTAAAGGATTTAATTTTATATTTCTTCGATAATGATAAGTTTTGAATTTCAAATTTATTATTTTTTTCTTTTACTGAGATATTCTTAAAATTAATTTCATTTGACAAAAGATTTTTAACTCCACGAATAATTATTTTTAATTTATCATCTTGATCTTTTTTATAATTCAAAAAATTCAGATGAAACGGGTTTTTTTTGATTTCTAATGAAGTGTCAAATTTTAAATTTTTTTTTGATTTAAAAAAATTATATTTGATATTATCGTTTTCTTTTTGGATAAATACATTTCCGTTGCCAATAATACTTAGGAGATCTTTTTTATATTCAATTTGTATTTGGTGATCTGATAACTCAATTATCTCATTTAATTCTGGGAAAAACTCTTTCAAATTTTTTGAACTTACAACTTTAGAATTTTTTAAATTCAATAAGGAATTTATCTTAAAATCATCTATTTTGTATTTATTATCAATTTTAAATGAGAAAGTATTTGATAAATCGAACTCGGCTGATTTTATCTTTAGATTAGAAAAATCGATATTTAATAATTGATTAATCTTTTTATTATCTAAAACTAAATTTTTACTGTTATTTTTGCCTGAAACCAAAAATTTATTTTTTTGTTTTTTGATATTTAATTCTGGAAAGGTCAAATCATTATTATCATATGATAAATTTATATCTTTAAATTCAAATTTATCATTTTGAAGATTAAAAATAAGATTTATTTTCGATAAATTTATTTTTTTAAAAGGTTTAACATCACCGTCTTTTATAAATCCTTTTATAATAAAATCATTTTTAATATTACCCTTCTGATCAAATTTAAGATTTATGTCTGCTATCAAATATCCTTTTTTCACAAACTTTTCTAATATGTAAATTTGAGGGCTATCCTTAATAGATCTTATAAATGAAATTAAATTTTTAATTTCGATTGTCCTAGTAGTAATATCTAATTCAGATAATGAAAATTTTTTATTTATGAATGTCTTTATATCAATATTAGATTTAACACTTTCTAGTTTAATTAATTTGTTTTTATTCTTAAGATTTGCCCCAATTGTTTTTAAAACTAATTTAAATTTAAAAGGGTCTAAAATGATACTAATTTTATCTAACTCTATTTCTATTTGATTGTTAATTTTTTTAACTTCTTTAGTTATTTGATCATTAAAAGCATTCGTTTTAATGCCGATGGTGCTTAAGTAAATAATAAAACCAAAGATTAGTAATAATATGAAGATTAAAAATCTAAAAATTATTTTTTTCATTTAATTTGATACAAAGATTTCTCTAAAAAGGCATCAATGTCTCCATCTAAAACTTTATCTGGGCTTGTGCTTTCAAAGTTTGTCCTATTGTCCTTAACTAATCTGTAAGGTTGAAGCACATACGATCTAATTTGATGACCCCACCCTATTTCAGATTTAGAAGCTTCATTATTTTGATTCTCTTCCTCTTTTTTTTTCATTTCAAAATCATAAAGTCTTGCTCTTAGCATATTCATACAGGTTTCTTTATTTTTATGTTGAGACCTCTCGTTTTGACATTGTACGACTATTTTTGATGGGATATGAGTTACTCTAACAGCACTGTCAGTTGTATTAACATGTTGTCCACCGGCGCCACTTGAGCGGTAAGTGTCAATTCTCAAATCTTTGTCTAATATTTCAATATTCAAATTTTCATCGACAACTGGATAAACCCAAATACTTGCAAAACTCGTATGTCTTCTTGCTCCAGAATCAAAGGGAGATATTCTTACAAGTCGGTGAATTCCAGACTCTTTTTTTAGCCAACCAAACACATAATCCCCCTCAATTTTTATAGTTGAAGATTTAATTCCTGCTTCTTCTCCTTTATGTTCACTTATTAAATTGCACTTATAATTCTTTCCATCTGACCACTTCATATACATTCTTCTTAACATATTAGCCCAATCTTGACTTTCTGTGCCACCAGCACCAGCATGAATTTCCACATAACAATCAAATGAGTCTGCCTCATTAGATAAAAAACATTTTATTTCATTCTTCTTAATTTTTGATCTCAATTCTCTAATATTTTCCATAACTTCTTTTTTCACATTAAGATTGTTCTCATCTGTAGCCAAAGTATAAAGGTCGTCTAGATCTTTAAGTTGTCTAGTTGAGTCTTTGAATGTATTTACTAAATCTTCAAAAAGTTTTTTTTCTTTAATGGTTTTTTGAGAATCTGCCTTATCTTGCCAAAAATTGGCGCCAAGCATTTTTTTCTCTAGATCATCCAGTTTTGAGTAAATCTTATTTTTTTCAAAGATACTCCTTAACTCTGTGGTTAATTTTTTCTATTTCTTTTTTAAGATCTAAATATTTATCGTCCATTAATAAAACTTTAATATATTATTTGTATCGATTCTATTATTATTAGAATACAATACTTTTCCATTTAAAACATTTTTACTTTTATAAGACTCAATGATTGTATTTTTTGAATTAAATTTAGCCTTTTCTCCAGTCAACGGATCAACTACCATTAATGTCATATTTTCAGGCACCTTAAATGGTCTCGCTTCAGATTTTTTAACTGATTTTTCAATAAATTCTCTAAAAATTGGTAATGCTGCTTTTGATCCAGTTTCAAATTTACCTAATGGTTCAGGATTATCCATTCCAACATAAACTCCAATCACCAAATTAGATGTAAATCCAATAAACCATGCATCGGTATTTTCGTTAGTGGTTCCAGTTTTTCCAGCCAAGTTTAATTGTAAATCTCTTAATTTTTTTCCAGTTCCTCTTTTTATAACTCCCTCTAAAATAGTTGTTACTTGATAAGCTGTTTGCTCAGACATTACCTGCTTATGATTATCTTTTATTTGAGGATAATCTTTACCAGTGTATGAAATCTTATCACAATTCATACACTTTCTATTTTCATTATTAATTATTGTATTTCCTTCACTATCTTGAATTCTGTCTATTATAATAGGACTAATCAATTTTCCACCATTTACAAATGATGAGTAAGCTGATGTTAAATTTAAAAGAGTTGTTTCAGCAGATCCTAGAGAAATTGATAGTAATTCATCAGGGTTATCATATATTTTTAATTCTTTAGAAAATTTCGCTACTTTATCTACGCCCAAGTTTTGAGCAATTCTTACTGTCATTAAATTTCTTGATTTTTCAAGCCCGACCCTAAGTGTTGAAGGACCATAAAACTTTTTACCATAATTTTCTGGCTTCCATTTTTTTAAATCAACTCCTTGGTCTAAGACTAGAGGTGCATCAAGCACTAGAGATGATGGAGTATATTTATTTTCTAATGCCAAAGCATAAACGAATGGTTTAAATGCTGAACCGGGTTGTCTTAGTGCTTGCGTAGCTCTATTAAATTCACTTGATTTAAAACTAAATCCTCCACTTAAGGCTAAAACACGTCCTGTATAAGGATCCATTACAATAATACCACCATTAATTTTTGGTAGTTGTTTTAGACTATAATAGTTATCTTTAACTTTTTTAACATAAATTAAATCTCCAACTTTGAGTAAATCCCTAAACTCTTTTTTAGTCCATGAGATTTCATTATATTTTATTACACCATTTAATTTATCTATAGTTTCAATTTTGGTTTGAAACTGACCAATTTCTTTAACGATTGCTATTTCCCAATTAATAGAATTCTCTAATTTAAGTCTTTTATCTATATTTTTATGCCAATTATTATCATATTTTATATTTGTAATTGGTCCACGCCATCCTTTTCTTTGATCATAAGCGATTAAACCATTTCTTAAAGATACAGTTGCGATTTTTTGTAGATTTAAATTGATTGGAGTGTTTATATAATAACCTTGTTTGTAAACTTTTTCATAAGTTAGTTTATCTATTATATTTTTTCTAACATCTTCAACATAATACTGTGCATCTTCTAAATAAACTTTTTTCTTTTTTTTTAATTCAATGTTTTGATTTTTGTACTCATTAAATTTGTCAAGATTTAAAAATCCGTTTTGATTTAAATTTTTCAAGACTAAATCTCTTCTAAATTTTGCTAAATCAATATTGTTATAAGGGTTGTATCTGCTAGGAGCTTTTGGTAAAGCTGCTAATAAAGCAGCTTCTGCATAATTAAGCTCTTTAATTGACTTGTCAAAATATTCTAAACTAGCAGCAGCAACACCATAAGCTCCACTGCCCAAATATATTTGATTGAGGTATAATTCTAATATTCTTTCTTTGCTTAAAGCTCTTTCAATTCTAAATGCTAAAATTGCCTCTTTAATTTTTCGATTAATACTAACTTCATTGGTTAATAAAAAATTTTTTGCAACCTGCTGGGTGATTGTAGATGCTCCCTCAAGTCTTTTAGAGGTCATTATATTAGTTATATTGTTAAATGTTGCTCTTAGAACACCTTTTGCATCTACTCCAGGATGAGAAAAAAAATTTTTATCCTCAGCTGATAAAAATGCATTGATCACTTTTTGGGGAATTGCGCTATAAGGTATAAATATTCTTTTTTCTTTTGAAAAATCAGCAACTAAATTGCCATTACCAGAGTACATTTTACTTGAAACTGGAGGTTTGTAACTTTTAAGAAATTTATAATCAGGGATTTTATTAGAAAATGACCATAAAATCCCAAAAATCCCTATAAAAGTAATTAAAGAGATAATTAAAAATACAATAAAAATATTTCTTATTACTTTAGTCATTTTATTTCCATTATATAAAGGAATTTGTTAAAGATAAGGCATAAATATTTACAAAATTTAAAAAAAAATGAAACTTTCAATTACAAAATTATGGAAAAAAATTTATATATTGATGCATCGCATCCTAATGAAACTAGAGTTGTTCTTAAATCAAATAATAATATTGAAGATTACGAGTACGAAGGTTCAAAAAATAATCTAATTAAGAATAATATATATTTAGGTAAAGTAAGCAGAATAGAGCCGTCATTACAGGCTGCTTTTGTAGACTTTGGACGAGAACGACATGGTTTTTTATCATTCAATGATATTCAATCTGATTACTATCAAATACCCAAAAGTGACCTCGAAATAATTAAAAAAGAGGAAGAAAAATTAAGAGAGGAATTATCTAAAAAGGTTGAGGAAAAAGAGGAAGAAAATTTAGCAAAAGGGAATTTAGAGATAGACGATCCGATTGATATAGAAAAAAAAGAAACTAATGATGTTGAAAAAAATGAGGAAGAAAAAGAAGGGAAGTTCCAAAGTCGGAATAAATTTAAAAGATATAAGATTCAAGAGGTAATCAAGCCTAATCAGGTAATTTTAGTACAAGTAATTAAAGACGAAAGAGGTCAGAAAGGTGCTGCATTAAGTACATTTATTTCAATTGCTGGTAAATATATTGTCTTAATGCCTAACACTCCAAAAGGTGGTGGAATATCAAGAAAAATATTTAACCCAGCTGATAGAAAAAAAATAAGATCAATTTTAAATGAAATTGAAATACCTAAAGAAATGGGATTGATAGTTAGAACAGCTGGAAGTAACAAAACAAAAAATGAAATAAATCATGATCTAGAAACTTTGATAAAATCTTGGAACCAAATTAAAGACAATGCAATTAATGCTATTGCACCTTCATTAATTCATCAAGAAAGTGAAATTATTAATAGAACCTTAAGAGATATGTATGATGAAAACACTAAAAGTATAATTATCGAAGGAAATGAAGGTTATAAAAAAGCTCAAAATTTTATGAAAATGTTGATGCCTTCTCATGTAAAAAGGATCAAAAAATATAGAGGAAAAATCCCTTTATTCATTGAAGAAGGTATAGAACAAAAATTAAATCAAATTTTTGATACAGAAGTTAAGCTGAGTTCTGGTGGTTATCTTGTAATAAACCCAACTGAAGCGCTTGTATCAATTGATATTAATTCAGGGAGCTCAATTAGGCAGAAAAATGTTGAAAGCACTGCTTTAGATACTAATTTAGAAGCTGCTGAAGAAATCGCGAGACAGATTAAAATTAGAGACTTATCTGGATTAATTATAATCGATTTCATAGATATGCTGAGTTACGGAAATAGAAAAACAGTAGAAAGAAGACTTAAAGAAAAATGTAGATCAGATAGAGCTAGAATCCAAATTGGAAGAATTAGTAATTTTGGGCTTTTGGAGATGTCAAGGCAAAGATTAAGAGAAAGCGCAGTCAGATGGAAGGTTGGGCTTACTGACGAGTCTTTTGCACAAAAAATTTTGAAATTAGTTGAGTTTAAAGCTGTCTTAAATAAAGCTAAATATGTTGAACTCAAAGTGTGTAAAAAAATATCTGATTTTTTAAAAGAAAATTTTATTGAAAACTTAACCTATTTTGAGAAAAAAAATAAAATTAAAATAGATATAATTACTGATAATTCTTTAATTATTCCAGAGTATATTATTGATATTAAGAATAAATCTAAAAAAACTATTGAGCTTTTAGAAAATTTTGAAAAACTTAAAAATCTTCAAATTCAAGAAAAGGAAAAAAAAATAAAGAATATTAAGATACGAAAAAAAACTTTTAGAAAAAAAAATTTTTATAAAAAATCTAAATAATTCCTTTGGTTGGAGACGAAGGATCACCCATTATCTTTTTTTCGATTCTTCCTGAAAGATAAGATTGTCTTCCAGCGATAACAGCATTTTTAAATGCCTTAGCCATTTCAAAAGGTTTTTTAGCTTTTGCAATAGCAGTGTTCACTAAAACACCATCACAACCTAATTCCATAGCTATAGTCGCATCAGATGCTTGACCCAAACCTGCATCAATTATCAAAGGTAATTTGGTTTGTTTTCTTATAATTTGGATGTTGACTTTATTAAGAATTCCCAAACCAGAGCCTATTGGTGCTGCAAGAGGCATGATAGCAGCAGCACCTGCATTTTCTAATCTCTTCGCCATAAGTGGATCATCATTACAGTAGACCATGACTTTAAAACCTTCCTTAGTTAAAATTTCAGTTGAATTAAGAGTTTCAATCATTTCTGGAAATAAATTTTTTTTATCTCCTAAGACTTCTAGTTTTACCAATTTCCATCCTCCTATTTCTCTTGCCAATCTTAGTGTTCTTAAAGCTTCTTTAGAATTAAAACATCCAGCAGTGTTTGGTAAGTATGTTACTTTTTTAGGATCAACAAAATCCATTAGAAGAGGTTTTTTTTTATCAGAAATATTCACCCTTCTTACTGCAACTGTAACAATGTCAGCTCCTGAAATCTTAATTGCCTTCGCACATTCTGCCATATTTTTATATTTACCAGTGCCAACAATTAAGCGTGAGCTAAATTTTTTTTTTGAAATAACCAATTTATTTTGCTTCAAACTTAACCGCCTCCAATAAAATGTACAATTTCTAATTTATCATTCATTTTTAAAAAAATCTTATTTAATTTTTTTTTATCTACTATTTCTCTATTTAGTTCAATTGCTACTTTTCTTAATGGTACTTTCAGACTCCTTAAAAGAACAGATACTTTAGTTTTGTCATCAATTATATTTAATTTACCATTAATTTTTATTTTTATTTTTTTTTTCATCGTATATAAATATTTAATGAATAATAAGATTATAATTATTAATGGTCCAAATCTTAATCTATTAGGAGAAAGAGAACAATCACAATATGGATCTATTACTTTTAACGAATTAAAAGAAATTTGTTTAAGTAAATCTAAAGAATTAGGTTTAGTTACCGAATTTTCTCAGTCAAATATCGAAGGAGAAATTGTAAACATTATTCAAGATTCAATTAAAAATTTTGATGGAATTATTATAAATGCCGCTGCTTTTACGCACACATCGGTCGCTATAAGAGACGCTTTAAGTGTTTTTAAAAAACCGATTATTGAATTACACATTTCTAATATATATAAACGTGAGGAATTCAGACAAAAATCACTATTAAGTGATATTGTGACAGGAGGGATTTTTGGATTAGGTGCTGATGGTTATATTTTAGCCATAATTTCAATGCAAGAACTCTTAAAAAAATGAAGATTAATAAAAAAATTATTAAAGAACTAAGTGATTACTTAGATGAATTTAATCTTACAGAGCTTGAATACACAGAAAAAGATACAAAGATAAAAGTTTCAAAAAATAATATATCAGTTAATAGTCAGAACATTCCTAATTTAAGAAATAATCTGACGCAAGACTCAATTAATAAAAAAGATGAGGTAAAAACAGGTATAGAAATTACGTCACCAATAATAGGAACAGCATATCATGCACCTGAGCCTGGAGCAAAAAAATTTGTAGAAATTGGAAAGAAAATTAAAAAAGGTGATACTGTGATGATTGTAGAAGCAATGAAAACAATGAATCATGTTCCATCTACATCTGACGGCATTGTTAAGAAAATTTGTGTTGAGGATGGTCAACCAGTTGAATTCGGTCAAACAATTATCATTTTAGAATAATGTTTAAAAAAATCTTGATTGCAAACCGTGGGGAAATTGCAGTTAGAATTATTAGAGCTTGCAAAGAATGGGGCATAGCAACTGTTGCTGTTCATTCAGATGTAGATAAAGAAAGTATGCATGTTAGAATGGCAGATGAAAGTGTGTGCATAGGGTCACATCAGCCTACAAATAGTTATTTAAATATTCCTGCTTTGATGTCAGCTATAGAAATAACAAATTCTGAAGCTGTACACCCCGGTTATGGTTTTCTCTCTGAAAACGCAAATTTTGCGAGAGTTCTAGAGGATAATAATATTAAATTTATAGGTGCATCATCAGAATTGATAGAAATGATGGGAGACAAGATTCAAGCAAAAAAAATTGCTAAAGAAAATGGTTTACCAGTTATTGAAGGATCTGAAGGTGGAGTTAGAGATATAAAAGAAGCAAAAGAATTGTGCAAAAAAATTGGTTTTCCAGTTTTAATTAAAGCTTCTGGTGGTGGTGGTGGAAAAGGTATGAAAATCGTTTACAAAGAAGAAGAGTTTGAAACATTGTTTTCAACCGCAAAGTCTGAAGCTCAAAAATATTTTGGTAATGATGAAGTTTATGTAGAAAAGTTTTTTCAAAATCCTAGACATATAGAGGTCCAAATTTTAGCTGGGAAAAATAGAACTGTTCATCTTCATGAAAGGGACTGTTCCGTACAAAGAAGACATCAAAAACTAATTGAAGAAACACCGAGTCCTATTTTAACTGATGAGATAAGAAAAGACCTTTTTGAGAAAACCGTAAATATGGTATCAAAAATTGGATATATGGGTGCTGGGACTGTTGAATTCATTTATGAGGATGGAAAATTTTATTTTCTAGAAATGAATACAAGAGTTCAGGTTGAACATCCAGTTACTGAAATGGTAACAGGTATAGACATTATTAAAGAGCAAATTTCGATAGCATTTTCAGGAGAAACAGCTTTAAAACAAAGTGATATAAATCCAAGAGGGCACGCTATAGAATGTAGAATAAATGCAGAGGATGCTAGTAAAAATTTCCAACCTTCACCTGGATTAATTGGTATGTGTCATCAACCATCAGGTTTCAGAACTAGAGTTGATGGTGCAATATATCAGGGTTACAAAGTTACCCCATATTATGACAGTCTGATTTGTAAATTAATATGTCATGGAAGAAATAGATCAGAAGCTATACAGAGAATGAATAGATCTTTAGATGAGTTTGTAATAGAAGGAATCACAACGACAATCCCATTACATAAAAAATTACTAAATCATAAAAAATTTATTGATTCTGATTTCAACGTTAGTTGGCTAGATAAAGATAAAATACTTTAATAACAGTTAACAAGCCAGATATCATAAACTGGATGATCAAAGGGTGCTATAGAAGGGCTTGATGAAAACATCCATCCGTTAAAAACAAAAACATTATTTCTATTTTTTTTTGTTAAATCTCTTACTTGGATATATGCCTTAACTTCAGGATTATCATCAAATTTTGAGTCTGTGCATTTAATGCTTTTTATTGCTAAATCTTTATAAACAAACTCCTCATCGTTGACTAATTTTATCAACTCATTTTTAGAACTAATCTTATCCAATATTTTTATTTCAGTATTATTTCCATCAAGATTAATTTCGCCACTAGTCTTAAATGTTACAAATATGCTAAATAAATATATAAATAAAAACAAATTTAGCTTATTTCCAGCTTTTATATTTTTTTTCAGTTGCATCCTTGTTGTTCTTATTTGGATAGTACGCTGAGTCAGTGCCTGTCAAATTTGGTTGGTGGGGTTTTTGCCAATCATGTTTTTTTAATTCATGAATATTTTCAATTTTATTTGGCATAAAATGTATCCAAGAGTACCATTCAACTGGAATTTTTGATGCGTCAATTTCATTCGCATAAATTACCCACCTTTTTCCTCTTTTACTTTCATAATATTTATTTCCATATTCATCTGATCCAATAAATTTACCAAACAATATAGTTTTAATTCTAGTACCGAATGTATCGCGATTCCACCAAGTGAAAATTTTTTTCAAGAAAGTCAACATGTAAAATTTTTTAAATTCAATTTTTAATTGTATAAATTAAATTAGACTAAAATATGTAAATGTATATAAGTAAAAAGATTCAAAATTCAAATTTAATTTAAGGATTATAAAAAAATGTCAAAATATCTTGTAGAAACTTATTATACATGCACTTTTAAAGTAAATCATTATTTAGATGATATTAATGAAACAGAACTAAAGAATCTTGAAAAAAGAGATGATGGAAAATTTGAGGTTCTGGATGTAAAGTTAGATAACAGAAAGACAAAAAGTCTTGATCCTAATAATAAAAAAAATGATCAGAGTAAAAAAATTGACTTAGTTCAAACTCAAAGCGAAAACAAAACAACAAATGTTGAAAAAATAGTTTCTCAATCTTTTGCAAAATCTGATAATTCTGGAAAAAGATTTGGTATGCCAGACAGAAGAAAAGGTTATATTCAAAAAGCAACTATTGGTGACCATAAAGTTTATTTACATACTGGCGAGTATGAGGATGGTAAAATAGGAGAAATCTTTATTGATACAAGTAAAGAGGGAGAGCTAGTTAAAGCTTTAATGAATAATTTTGCGATCGCTGTTTCACTGGGTCTTCAATACGGAGTTCCATTAGATGAATTTGTAAGCGCCTTCATAGGAACTAAATTTGAACCTTCCGGCAAAGTTAATGGAAATGACAGAATTTTAAGTGCTTCTTCAATTTTAGATTATATATTTAGAGAACTAGCAATTTCTTATCTAAATAGAGAAGATTTAGCACACACTCCATCAATTGGTAATTTAGATACTTCATCTTCAGATGAAAAAAGTTCTGATGAACAAAATCAATTACTAAAAATTGTAAAAGATATAACAAGCAAAGGATTTGTTAGAAATAACTACAAAAAGAATCTTGTAGATTTATCGGATGTTAAAATTAATCTAAAAGGTAAAAAATAATTATTTTTTATTTTTTAAAGATAAATTTAATTCTTTTAGTTGATTATCACTTACGTTTGATGGTGCATTCATCATTAAATCCTGTGCATTTTGATTCATCGGAAACATGGTAACCTCTCTAATATTTTTTTCGTTTGCTAGTAACATAATTATTCTATCTATTCCTGGGGCAATACCACCATGGGGCGGAGCACCATAACTTAAAGCATTTATCATCCCACTAAATTTTTGATCAACATCAGATTTCGAATAGCCTGCAACATCAAATAATTTATACATTAGATCCGGTATATGGTTTCTAATTGCACCTGAGGATAATTCTATTCCATTACACACAATATCATATTGATATGCAAGTATCTCTAATGGTTTATCAAAATTAATTTTGTCGATATTCCCTTGTGGCATTGAGAAAGGATTATGACTAAATTTAATTTTATTAGTTTGATTGTCTATTTCATACATTGGATAATCTACAATCCAGCAGAATGCGAAAACGTTTTCATCAATTAAACCTAGATCTTTTCCAATTTTATCTCTAGCGAATGCAGTTATCTTTTCTACTTCTTCTAATTTACCACAAGCAAGAAAAATACTGTCACCTACTTTTGCTTCAGTTTTAATCATTATTTCATTTAAAGAGTCTTTTGAAAAAAATTTGCCTACTGGCCCTTTGGCTGAAATTTCTTTCTCTTTTTCAATGGTAAAGTAAGCGAGTCCTGAAGCACCTTGTTCTTTAGCCCATCTATCAATATTATCGAAAAAACTTCGCGGTTTATCTTTTGTATTTTTTGTAACGATGCATCTAACTTTAGATCCAGATTTAACTAGTTTTTTAAATATTTCAAACGAAACATCTTCTCTTAAAAAAATTTCAGTGATGTCACTAATAATTAAAGGATTTCTTAAGTCTGGTTTATCTGTTCCATATTTAATCATTGAGTCTTTAAATGAAATTCTTGGAAACTGATTAAACAATAATTTTTTATTTGAAAACTTTTTGAATGTGTTAACAAATAACTTTTCAATCACATTAAATACATCTTCTTGCTCAACAAAAGACATTTCTAAATCTAATTGATAGAACTCCCCAGGACTTCTATCTGCTCTTGCATCTTCGTCTCTAAAACAAGGAGCAATCTGAAAATATTTATCAAAGCCAGAGACCATCACTAATTGTTTGAATTGCTGAGGTGCTTGGGGAAGTGCATAAAATTTGCCAGGATTTAACCTACTTGGTACTAAAAAATCTCTTGCTCCCTCTGGACTTGATGAGGTCAAGATTGGTGTTTGAAATTCTAAAAATCCTAACTTATTCATTTCATTTCTAATAAATGAAATTACTTTTGATCTTAATATAATATTTTCATGAATTTTTTTTCTTCTTAAATCTAAAAAACGATACTTAAGTCTTATTTCTTCCGCATACTCTCGATCAGTAAAAACTGGTAAAGGAAGTTCTTTACATTCACCAAGAACCTGAAAATTTTTGATTACTACCTCAATTTCACCTGTTTCAATATCATTATTGACTGACTCTTTTGACCTTTCAACAACTTTTCCAACAATTTTAATTACAGTTTCCAATTGTATTTTTTCTAACTTTTTGAAATTAGAATTTTCTTTATCTATAATACATTGTGTTATTCCATAATTATCCCTCAAATCTACGAACAAAAGATTTCCATGGTCTCTTTTTTTATTTATCCAACCAGACAGGGTCACCTCATCTCCAACTTTTTCCTTTCTTAATTCGTTACATTTATGAGTTCTAAATTTGTTCAATTATTCTCCTAAGACTTCTTTAATAATTTTAAAGTCAATTGATTTTTTTTTTTTTAAACTTAATTGATCGATTTTATATATGAAATCATATATTTTACTATATGATCTCTCAATTCTTTTAACAATAAACTTAATAAATTTATCATCTAAAGAGATTTGTCGATCAGATAAATTTTTTAATATAATTGCAAATATTAACTCATCATCGGGTTTTTCAATATTTAATAAGATAAAGTTTTTTGCTCTAGACTTTAAATCTTTTAAGTTAAAAGTGATATTAACAATTGGTTTTACAGATGTAACAATAATAAATTTATTATCTTGCTCAATTAAATTAAAAAGACTGTAAAGTAATTTTTCATTAATATCTGAAGACAAATTTTCAATTACAATATTTTCATAAATTTTTATTTTTTTTAGATCATCATTTTCTAAAGATTTACCCTCAATTTTTATTCCTCTGTTTCTATGTAAAAAAATATTCATTAAATGGGTTTTTCCGGAAAATTTTTCCCCTGTGACATTAACAAAATTTCTCTCCCATTTTGGCCATATGTTTAAAAAATCAAAAACATGTTTATTACTTTTGGAAAGATAAAAATCATCATTTTTAAAATTTTTATCATAATCAAATTTGATTGTTGTTTGATCTAAGTCTCTCATTCAATCATCCAAACTTTTTTTTGCGTATTTAAATTATATTTTTCATTTTTCATTATATTAATAAAATTTTGGACTGTGCCATTAAATAAAACTTCATAAAATACGAATTCTTTGTCAAATTTTTTTATAGAATAGTCGCTAACCATATCTATTTCATCTAAAAATAATTCAAAATTATTTGATTTTTTTAAATCGTCATTTTTCATCTTAATTGTAATAGGAGCTTTTATTGAAGTATTTATTTCATTCAATTTTTTCCAAGTATCCTCAAATAAATTTTTCAAATTATCGATTAAGAAATTAAGGTCTGTTTCGTTATCTATATTTATATTCTTAAAAGTATCATTCTTTATTATTTCATTTTTATCGTTATAAATTTTCGTTAAAATTCTTACTTCGTTTTTACTTCTAAAAATTAAGGAAATGATAGAATTTTTTAAAAAATATTTTTTTGTAATCTCATTAAAATCATAAGTTTCTATTACTTCTAATTTTTCTTTGATAAGATTTAAATCTTCAAGGTCTTCTGAGGGAAGTAAATATTTTATTAATTGATATCTTTTATTTGTTTTATTCCAATTAGCATAAATTGGATTATTTGAAAAAATTGAAATATCATTTCCCTTTTCATTTATTATGACTGGGATAAATAAAAATTGCTCATTAAGTATTCGTGATGGAAAAATATTCTTTTTTTCTAAATATCTAAAAATTTTTTTTTTATTAAATGAAACACCAAGATTTACATAATATTTTTGATCTATAAATTTTTCTTCTTTAATCGAGAATGTTTCAATCATGCTTTTGATTTCATTCAACCTAATATTGTCAATTTTTTTGAAATCTGAGGATTTAATTAAAGAGTAAACTAATTCAAAAAAAGCTTTCTTAAACCCTGTGTCAATTACTTTATTTTTATCAAAATTAATTTCAAATGGCTGAGAAATTTCAATATTATTGATTTGAAAAGATTTTGCTTTAACAACCTCTGTGGAAAAAAAAAATATTATTAAAGCTAGAGTAGAAAAAAAAATATATAAACGTTTGATATAATACATACTTAAATTTAAAACCTATATTAATGAATAAAAATCTCTTTACCTATAAAAAAAGTGGGGTCAATATAGATGCTGCAGATAAATTTGTAAGTTTCATATCCAATATTTCATCAAAAAAAAGAGGCAATAAAAAGAATACTAATATTGGTGGCTTTGGTTCTCTCTCGGACTTACCTAAAGATATAAAAAATCCAAAAATAGTGGCTTGTACTGATGGTGTAGGGACAAAAATTGAAGTCGCAAACCTTCTAAATAAGTATGACACTATAGGAATAGATTTGGTTGCTATGAGTGTAAATGATTTAATTGTACAGGGAGCAAAACCTTTATTTTTTTTAGATTATATTTCAATTAATAAAATTGATTTAAAAAAGATGAAATCAATAATTCGTGGGATAGTTAAAGGGTGTGATATTTCGCAATGTAGTTTGGTTGGTGGTGAGACTGCCGAAATGCCAGATACTTACGAGAAAGGTAAATTTGATATAGCTGGTTTTGCAGTTGGGATTATAGATAAAAAAAGAATATTAAATAAAGATAAAATAAGAAATGGGGATTTAATCTTAGCTATCCCATCTAGTGGCTTACATTCAAATGGTTTTTCGTTGGTTAGACACTTATTGAAAATAAAAAAAATAAATATTAAAAGAAATCTCTTTCTTAAAAAAGAATTAATAAGGCCAACAAAAATCTATGTGAAAGAAATTTTAAATCTTGTTAAAAGAAATTTAATAAATGGTTGTGCTAATATTACTGGTGGTGGATTGGCTGATAATATTAGTAGAGTTATCCCTAATAACCTATGTGCAGAAATAGATTTAAATAAAATTAAACCTCTTAAGATTTTTAATTGGCTTAAGAAAAATAAAATCAGTGATCGAGAAATGCTTAAAACTTTTAATTGCGGCGTTGGATTTTGTTTAATAATTAATCCCAAAAATATAAAAAAAGTTAATAAATTTTTTTTAAAAAAATATAAACCATACATAATTGGTAAAATCTCTAAAAATAAAAGAAAAATAAGTCTTAATGGTAAAGTTAACTGGCAATAAAAAAGTTAAGACAGCAGTTTTCATTTCAGGTACTGGAAGTAATTTAAGGTCACTAATAAAATTTTCTAAAACAAATCGATCTCCTATATCGATTGACTTAATTGTTTCAAATAATCCAAAAGCTAAAGGTTTAGGTTTTGGAAAAATATTTAAAATTAGAAAAAAAATATTAAATTTTGATAAAAAAAATCAAAGTGAAAATAAGTTACTCGCTACTTTAAAAAGTTATGATATTAAGATGATTTTTTTGGCTGGATTTATGAAAATTTTATCAAAAAATTTTATCACTAAATTTAAGGGTAAAATTTTAAATATTCATCCTTCATTACTTCCTAAATATAAGGGGTTAAATACCCATCAAAGAGCTTTGGACAATAAAGAAAAACATTCAGGATGCACTGTTCATTTTGTCAACTCGAAATTAGATTCTGGTAAGATTGTTTTACAAAAAAA
This sequence comes from uncultured Pelagibacteraceae bacterium, assembly GCA_902625035.1. Lineage (GTDB taxonomy): Bacteria > Pseudomonadota > Alphaproteobacteria > Pelagibacterales > Pelagibacteraceae > Pelagibacter. Next base: position 37,041 of record CACNZK010000006.1, on the reverse strand, counting down.
AGTAAAAATTTCAAGAAATGAAACAAAACATTCTCTAGCTGCAAAAGTGCTTGCGCAAGAACATAAACTTTATCCAAGAGCTATATTAAAAATTTTTAATCTTTGAAAAAAAAATCAATTTCTATTTTAGCATTATCAATGCTATCAGATCCGTGCACAGAATTTTTATCAATTGAAATCCCATATTTTCTTCGAATAGTTCCCTCGTCAGCATCTTTTGGATTTGTAGCTCCCATAAGTTCTCTGTTTCTTTTTACTGCATTTTCTTTTTGAAGTATCATTACAACTATTGGACCCGATGAGAGATATGCGCACAAATCATTATAAAATGGCTTCGTTTCATGAACTTTATAAAATTTTTCAGCCTCTGATTTTTCAATTTGTATCTTTTTTTCTTTTAGAATTTGAAAACCATTATTATTAAACATTTCTTTAATTTCACCTTCAAGATTTCTTTCAACGGCATCAGGTTTGATAATAGATAAGGTTTGTTCAATATTACTCATAATGATCCTCTATAAGTTTATTTAATAATCTAACTCCATAACCCGTTGCACCACCTGAATTTAAGGCTCCACCATATTTAGAAAACGCCATTCCAGCGATATCTAAATGGGCCCAAGGTGTTTTATGTAAAATAAATCTTTGTAAAAATTGTGCAGCAGTGGTTGAACCAGCTCCACCAACGTAATTAATATTTTGCATATCTGCATTTTTAGAGTCTATCAATTTATCATAATTTTTATTTAAAGGCATCCTCCAGACCTTTTCCTCAACATGCTCACCCGACTCGATCAATTGTTGTGATAATTTATCATCATTAGAAAATAAACCTGCGTATTCAGAGCCTAGTGAAACAATAATTGCTCCTGTCAAAGTTGCTAGATCTACAATAAACTTTGGTTTAAATTTTTCTTCAGTAAAAGTAAGAGCATCTGCGAGTACCAATCTTCCTTCCGCATCGGTATTTAAAATTTCAACTGTTTTACCACTATAAGACTTAACAATATCACCAGGTCTTTGCGCATTACCTCCAGGCATATTTTCAACTAGTCCAACCACTCCCACTGCATTAATTTTTGCTTTTCTCAAAGCTAAGCTTTTCATCAATCCTACTACTACTGCAGAGCCTGCCATGTCATAAGTCATATCCTCCATAAACTTAGCTGGCTTTAATGATATACCACCAGTATCAAAACAAACACCTTTACCAACAAAAGCTAAAGGTTCAGATTTATCTTTAGATCCATTCCATTCCATTGTTACAAGATAAGATCCTCTAATACTTCCTTGACCAACACCAAGTAAAGTATTCATTCCTAATTTTTTTAGTTTTTGATCATTATAAATATTTATTTTTAAACCTAACTTACCCAAAGATTTAATTCTTTTAGCATATTCATCGGGATGTAGTACATTTCCAGGCTCCGATACTAAATCTCTTGTATAAAAAGTTCCTTCCTCTAAAGCTTTAAATTTATTTTGATCTTTTTGGCTAGGTATATTTCTACCAATAATATTAATTAAAATATTTCTCTTATCTTTTTTTGTTTTATACTTTTCAAATTTATAAGATTTCAATTTTATACCATGTAAAAAGTGCCCAACAATATTTTTTAATTTATTAGAGAGCGAGTCTGAATTTACAGTATATTCAATCTTTTTTAATTTACTAAATAAATCAAAACACCTTGCACCTAAATTTTCTGCATCTGAATTAGAAAAATTTTTCTTGAGAGAAATTAAAATTATTTTTCTTTTTGAGCTTATGTCAAAGAATAAAATATTTTTCTTAAGATCCTCTGACTTAAGTAGATCAAGGATATAAGAGTATTCAAAATTTGATATAAGTTTTTTTAAACCTGAGATATTAAACTTCTCATCAACAAATAATATCAGATTTCCATTAGTTTTATTAAAAGCTTTATTTTTAAAGTTAATTTTAATATTCATAAAATTTAAATACAATCTATACGAGATAGTGCTATATATGAGTAAAATAATTTTATTTCAATGGAAAAAATACTTTTTAGGAAGCTAATTATAGATATATCTCTAAGAGCCTTCTTTATTATATTTACTATAGGTCTAATTGTCTGGATAATTCAAGCCGTAAACTATCTAGATTTTGTAATAGATGATGGTCATAATTTTTTGATTTATTTCTACTATAACTTATTCAATTTTCCAAAAATAATTCACAGAATTTTACCTTTTGTTTTTGCTATATCAATTTTTTTTGAATTACTTAAATATGAAAAAAATAATGAATTGTTGTTGTTTTGGACTAATGGAATAACAAAAAAAAAATTTATTCTTAACTTACTTAATTTTGCACTAGTTGTAATGTTTATACAAATGTTAATAGGTAGTTTCATCTCCCCATCAAGTCAATTAAAAGCAAGATCAGTATTAAAATATTCTAACATGGATTTTTTACCAAATTTAATTAAACAAGGAAAATTTATAGATACTGTTTCAGGATTAACAATTTTTATTAATGAAAAAGTAAATAACAATTCATTTAGAAATATTTTTATTCAAGAAGGAGACTTGTTTGACCTAAATCAAAATAATAATCAAATTATTTTTGCCAAAGAAGGGTTCCTGGTTGATGGAAATAAAAAAATATTCAGATTATTGAATGGAAAAATAATAAGCACAAATAATAAAAAATTGATAAGTTTTGAATTTGATAAAATCGATTATAATCTATCAAAATTTTCGTCAAAGACAATTACAGTTGCTAAAATACAGGAATTACCCTCATCGAAAATAATTAAATGTTCTCTTAGTTTGCTATCTGAGAAAACTTACTTTGATGAAATGTTTAGATGTGAGAAAGGCATGTTAAAAAATATGAATCAAGAACTTTATAAAAGATTTGTAAAGCCTTTTTACATACCTTTGTTAGCATTGATAAGTTGTTTTCTATTAACTTTTTCAAAAGTACAAAATAATTTTACATTTAAAACTATTAAAGTTTTTTTATATGTTTTTTTAATCTTAGTTATATCTGAAGCATTTATGAGATATGCAGATGAATCTAAATTACAGTTTATCTCTATTATGTTTTTGCCGATCATCGTTTATTTTTTTATTTATAATTTTTTAATTAATAAAGTTAAATCATGATAAAAACTTTTGATAAATATTTTATAAAATTATTTTTTAAAAAAATTCTTTTACTTACTATTATTTTTTTTTCTTTAACATTTATCTTAACTTTATTTGAAGAAATTACATTTTTTAGTGAGTCTAATTCTGAAGCGCATTTACCTTTTTTAATTACATTTTTAAATGTTCCCTCAACACTTTTAGAAATTTTTCCTTTTATAGTGCTTATGTCTACACAATTATTTTTTGTTGAAATTATTAAAAGAAAAGAGAATGAACTAATTAAGATAAATAGTTTGGATAATTTTTATTTAATAAAACTATTAACTGTGTGTTCTTTTTTATTTGGATTAATAATAATTACTTTATATTACCCTTTATCATCTAAATTAAAATTTTTCTATTTTGATATTAAGAATATTTATTCTGAGGATGGAAAATATCTTAAACATTACAGTGGAAATGGGTTGTGGATTAAAGACGAGATAGATGATGAAATTTATATAATTAATGCATCTTCTAATAACAAAGATAAATTTCTTAAAAATATATTTATAAATAAATTTGATAAAAATTTTAATCTTATTGAAAGTATTTCATCACAAAAAGTAAATATATCCTCAAACGAATGGGTAATTGAAAAACCAACTATTTTTAGAGAAAATAAACAAATTCAATTAAATGAAAATCTAATATTATCAAGCCATTTTAATTTTGATAAAATTAATAAATCTTTTAGAGACCTTAATTCTCTAAATTTATTTGAATTATTTGATCTTAAAAGAGAAAACGAGTTACTAGGATATTCCTCACAAGATGTCGATTTGCATTTTTTACAAATTATAACTTTACCAATTTATTTAGGTATCATGGTAGTTATATCTGCGATTATAATGCTAAATATTAAGAGAGATAAACCTTATATATTTCATGTCCTTCTTGGGATCTTATTATCAGTGATAATTTATTATATTAATAATATATTTAACGTTTTTGGATTAACCAATAAAATACCTATTTATTTATCTGTATTTTTCCCAATAATTTTCTTAAGTATTATTTCAACAATAGGATTGATTCGAGTTAATGAAAAATAAAATTATAATAATCTTAGTTATTTTTTTTCAAATTCTTTCCATAAGCAAACTTTTTGCTAAAGAGATAGATTTTCAGGCAAAAGAAATTGAGATTTTAAAAGATCAGAATTTAACAATTGCAAAAAATGGTACTGCAATCATAAAAAGTGATGGAGTAATTATCAAAGGAGAAATTATAGAATATTTTAAGGACAGATCTTTATTGATTATTAATAGAGGAAAAATTTCAACAATTAATAAAAATTTTGAAATTAATGCAAATATAATTGAATATAAAATTGATGAGTCAAATATTGATTTTAAAGACAACGTTTATTTGAAAGACAATCTTAACAATCTGGTCATTGAGTCTAATAAGATTAATTATAATTTAAACAATCGAAAAATTATAAGCCAAGATTATTCAGAGATTTCTGATGAATTTGATAATATTTATAAAGTAGATGGTTTTGAATATTCTATTAAAGATAAAGTTGTCAAATTAAATAATCTAGTTGCAGAAGATAAGTATAAAAATTCATTTTTAGTTGATCTATCATATCTTGATTTGATTAAAAAAGAATTAGTTGCAAAAGATATTAGTATTAATTTTAAACTAATAGAAGATTCAGAAAATGAACCACGATTAAAAGGTAGAAGTTTAGTTAGTAATGAAAAAAATACAATTGTTAAAAAAGGAACTTTTACTTTTTGTAAAAAAAGGGAAAAATGTCCACCCTGGGAAATGAGAGCTGATGAAATTAGACACGATAAACAAAAAAAAACAATTTATTATAAAAATGCGAGTTTAAAAATTTATGACAAAAAAATTTTTTATTTTCCAAAATTTTTTCACCCTGACCCGACTGTAAAAAGACAAAGTGGATTTCTAATTCCAAAATTTCAGGATAATAGCGCAACTGGCTTATCTCTAAATTTACCTTATTTTTTTGCTATAGCTGAAAACAGAGATATAACTCTTACACCTAGATTTTTTGGAAATGATAAATTTTTAGTCCAGTCAGAATTTAGGGAAAAAAATAAAAATTCGTTTCATATTGCAGATCTTAGTCAATTTATCTCTAGTGGAAATAACTCGAAAGGTCATTTATTTTATAACTTTGATAAAGATTTTAAAAACGACATTTTTGATGACGTAGAATTAAATTTAAAATTAGAACAAGTTTCAGATGAAACATATTTAAAAGCAAATAAGATAGAAAGTCCTATAATCAATAACCAATCTAATCTTTCAAATTCTTTAAGTTTAAATATGTACAGAGAAGATTTAACAATTAATACAAATCTTGATGTATACGAAGATTTAACAAAAAATGATAGTGACAAATATGAATATGTGCCAAATTTTAGTTTTTCAAAAATTATAAATGATAATTACGCTTTTAATTCACAAGGGTATTATAAAAATTATAACACAAATATAACAGAAAAAGTTTTAATAAATAATTTTGAGTTTCAGTCTAATCTTAAATACTTTGATAATGGGGTAATTAACGAAAAAAAGGTTTTATTTAAAAATGTTAATACAGATGCTAATAATTCAGTCAATTTTAAAAATAAAGATACAAACTCTATAATCCCAAGTATCCAAACTAATTATACATTACCATTAAATAAAGAGTCTGAAAAATTTAATAATATACTGACGCCTAAGTTTTCATTAAGATTAAGCATACCACACACAAAAGATATACGTTCGATAGATAGAAAAATTAGCTATAAAAATATTTATGATTTTGACAGACTTGGGGTAGAAGAGTCTAGCGAGGGAGGAATATCTGCAACGTATGGTTATGAATATGTAAAAATTGACAAGTCATCCCTTAATCAAAAAATAAAATTTGGTTTTGCAAATAATTTAAGAATTGAAGAAAACAAAGATCTACCAGTTAATGGTAATTTAGGTAAAAAAGTATCTGATTTTGTAGGAATATTTGAGTACAAATATAATGATAATTTAAAATTTAATTATGATTTCTCTCTTAAAAATAACTTAATGGACAAAAATTATGAACTCTTTGGATTTGAATACTACCTTAAAAATCTAAGTACAAAATTTGAATATCTCAATGAAAATAATACTAGCTTAAGAAATTCTTATTTAAAAAATGAAACTCGGTATAATTTTAACGACAAAAATAGTTTTATCTTTGAAACGAGTGAAAATAAAGAAAAAAGTTTTACTGAGTTTTATAATCTTATTTATCAATATGAAAACGACTGTCTTAAGGCAGGAATTGAATATAATAAAGAATATTACAGTGATCAGGACTTAAAACCATCTGAAAATTTATTGTTTAAGATTACAATTTTACCTTTTGGTGGTTTTAATACCCCTAACTTAAAATGATTTTATTTAATCGAATAATTATCCTGATCATATTATTTCTATCGCTTATAAATATAAGTTTTTCAAAAACTCAGATGGGAATTATAATGAAAATTGATAATGAAATCATTACAACTCATGATATCAATCAAGAAATAAATTATTTAAAAGCTTTAAATCCAAGGTTAAATGAAATTGATAAAAATAAATTATTAATTATAGCAAAAAATTCTATAGTAAAAGAATTCATAAAAAAAAAAGAAATTCAAAAATATAAAAAACTTGATTTAACAAATTCACAAATTGATAGTGTTTTAAATAATCTTATTAAGAATTTAAATTTTCAAAATGAGGATCAATTAAAAAATTATCTTAATGATTATGATTTTTCTATTGAGCAACTAAAAAAGAAAATCGAAATTGAAAATGAGTGGAAAAATTTAATCTATAGTAAGTATATTAAAACAGTAAAAATTGATAAAGAAGAACTTATAAAAAAAATTGAAAAATCTAGTAAAGATAAATCAACTTTAGAATATAACTTATCTGAAATAGTTTTCAGAAAAAAGAGAGACCTAACCTTGAAAGAATTATTTTCTGATATTGAGGAAAGTATTTTAAAAAACGGTTTTGAAAACACTGCTAATATTTATAGTATTTCTGAAAGTGCAAAAGTTGGTGGTAAAATAGGTTGGGTCAAAAAAAATAACTTATCCGATATAATAATAGATAAATTGAACAGCTTAAAGAAAAATGACTACAGCACACCTTTACAAATTGATAACAATTTTTTTATTTTTAAGGTTAATGAGATTAGAGAAGTACAAACTGAAGTTAATAAGGAGAAAGAGCTGAATAAAATGATATATGTTGAGACATCAAAACAATTAGATAGATTTTCTAATATTTTTTATAATAAAATTAAACTAAATAGTGAAATAAGTGAATTCTAGTCCTATTTTAATTATTCCAGGAGAAAAAAAAAGTATTTTTTTTGAAATTTTTTTTAAATCGATAAAATCAAAAAGATTTGTAAGTCCGCTGATTTTAGTTTGTAATAAAAAAATTCTAGATAAAGAAGCAAGAAAATATAAATCTAAGACTAAAATAGAATTAATTAATTTAGACCAGATAGTTAAAAAAAGACTAAAAAAAAAAAGATTATATATAATTAATATAAAAAATCATAATTCAAAAAATTATATTCAGGAATGCTTTTCACTAGCATTTAAAATTATAAAAAAAGGCTTATCAAGTAAACTAATTAACGGTCCAATTAATAAAACTAAAACTCTAAAAAAGAAACATCTAGGTGTGACTGAATATGTTGCTAAAAACTTTAATCAAAAAAAGTTTGCGATGTTAATCTATAACGATAGTTTATCTGTCTGCCCAATTACTACCCATCTACCAATAAAACTAGTTTCAAAAAAGATTACAAAAAAATTAATTAAGGAAAAAATTACAATAATTAATCGATTTTATATTAACATATTAGGTTTCAAGCCAATAATTGGGGTTGTTGGCTTAAACCCTCATTGTGAAAGTGTATTAGAATTTAATGAGGACACCAAAATTATTCTTCCAACTGTTAAGTTGCTCAGAAAGAGGGGTATTAAAATAAGTGGTCCTTATCCATCGGATACAATATTTATGAAAAATAATATAAAAAAGTTTGATGTAATAGTGGGAATGTATCATGATCAAGTTCTTACACCAATAAAAACTCTTTTTGAGTATGATGCAATAAATATTACAATTGGCTTGCCTTTCTTAAGAATAACACCAGATCATGGACCAAATGAAACGATGGTAGGAAAAGGTAAATCAAATCCGATAAGTTTAATTAAAGCGATAAGTTTTTTAGATAAAAGGTGATGAGAGCAAAAAAAAGTTTAGGTCAAAATTTTTTGATTGATCAAAATATAATTAACAAAATTGTGAATATTGTAAATATTAAAGATAAGAATATTTTAGAAATCGGGCCAGGCACTGGTAATTTAACTTTAGAAATATTAAAAAGAAAACCAAAAAAAATTATATTAATTGAAAAAGACAATAATCTAGTTGATCTACTTCAAAATAAATTTAACAGAAGTGTTAAAATAATAAATGAGGATGTGTTAAAGATAAATGAAAGTCTATTGGATGATCAAATATTAACAGTTTTTGGTAATTTACCTTATAATATCTCAACTGAAATTTTAAGTAAATGGATATTGAATTTAAATCAAAAAAAAATTTGGTTTAATTGTTTAGTTCTAATGTTTCAAAAAGAAGTAGCGGATAGAATAATATCTAAATTCAATACTAAAGATTATGGGAGATTATCTATTTTAGCTAATTGGCGACTAAACATAAAAAAAATTTTTGATATACAACCATCTTGTTTTCAGCCAAAACCAAAGATTCAAAGTTCTGTTTTATTCTTTGAACCAAGAAAAAACTTTCTTAAATTTAAGAATCCAAAAAATCTTGAAAAAATTACAAGGGCATTTTTCATGCATAGAAGAAAAATGATAAAAAAAACTTATTATCATTTATTTAATAATAATGGAAATATCGCCTCCCAAATGGGAATTAATCTTAATCTAAGACCTCAAAATTTAGATTTTGATACATACTATGAATTGACAAGACAGTATGAGTACTCAAGAAGTTAATTTTTCAACATGAACCCTTACATAATCAGGATCATAATCTTTTGATTCATTATTAATTTCAGCGTTGATTAAATTTTTTATCTTTAAATAACATTTTTCAAGATCATCATTTATTACTACATAATCATAATTAATCCAATGAAGGACGTCTCTCTCAAATTGTTGCATTCTTTCTTCTGCTATAAGTTTATCTTTCATATCTCTATTAGAAAGTCTATCAAACAAAATTTCTTTACTTGGTGGTAATATAAAAAAAGTAATCAATTTATAATCTAACTTTTTATTTTTGATTTGGTCTGCTCCCTGCCAGTCTATATCAAATAATACATTTTTACCTTTATTCAAATTGTCAATTACTGGAGTTCTTGATGTTCCATAATAATTATTAAAAACTTTTGCATATTCTATAAATTCTTGATTATTTATTAATCTTTTAAATTCTTGATCGTTAACAAAATAATAATCTTTGTTGGGGATCTCGCCATATCTAGGTTTCCTTGTAGTGTGAGAAATTGAGATCTTAAAATTATTTTGTTTGGACAACAAATTTACTAATGATGTTTTCCCTGCCCCGGAAGGAGAGGACAGTATTACCATTGTCCCTTCATTAGCTGAGGGCATTATAATTTTTTAGTTAGCTTTGCCTTCAATGAATTTAACCGCATCACCAACTGTTAATATTTTTTCGGCTTCACTATCAGAAATTTCTGAACCAAATTCCTCTTCAAAAGCCATTACTAACTCAACAGTATCTAAGCTATCAGCTCCTAAATCATCAATAAAACTTGATTCCTCTGTAACTTTTGACTCATCAATTCCTAAGTGATCTGCTACTATTTTTTTTACTTTACTTGAAACATCTTCAGACATATTCATCCTTTTATTGTTTTAATCGTTAATAGTTAAATTACTTAGATTGTCAAGCCATATACATACCCCCATTTACGTGTAATGTTTCTCCATTAACATAATCGGATTGGCTAGATGCTAAAAAAAGAACTGCATTAGCTATGTCTTCTGGCTCTCCAAGTCTTGCAGATGGTATTTTAGAAATGATTAAATCTTTGAATTTTTCATCAATTTTATCTGTCATCGCCGTCTTAATAAATCCTGGTGAAATACAATTTATATTAATATTTTTTTTTGCATATTCTATAGCTAGGCTTTTAGACATTGCAATAATTCCAGCTTTTGATGCTGTGTAATTTGCTTGGCCAAGATTTCCTGTATGACCAACAACTGAAGTAATATTTATTATTTTTCCTTTTTTAGTTTTTAACATTTTTTTAATTGCAAATTTACACATCAAAAATGTAGATGTAAGATTAATGTCAATGACTTTTTTCCACTCATCTATATTCATTCTTATTGCTAAGTTATCTTGAGTTATACCGGCATTGTTTACAATACAATCAAGACTAGCACCAAGTTCATTAGATGCATCCTCAATAAAATTTTCTATCTGATCAGATTGAGATATATCAAATTTTAATATCTTAACATTTTTAAATTCTTTTTTAAGCTCCTCTAGCTTTTCTATTTTAGTACCTGATGCTAAAATATTTGCTCCAAGATTATCTAATCTCTTTATTATAGAATTTCCAATTCCACCTGTAGCACCAGTTACAATAATATTCTTATTTTTTAAATCATTCATAATTCCAATCTTTCTATATCTGATTGATTGTTTATAGAAGCTGTTTTTACATTTTTATCAATTCTTTTAATTAATCCTGTTAAAACTTTTCCTGGGCCTATTTCAATGAACTGATTTACACCATAGTTAATCATATTAATTATACTTTCTCTCCACCTAACTTTTTTTTCTATTTGGCTAATGAGCAAACTTTTCAAATCATTTACATTTGAAATTTCATCTGCAGTTACATTAGAAATTAATTTATTATTGGAATTTTTAAAATCAATTTTTTTTAATTCTTCTTTCATTATCTCTGTAGCTTTGAACATTAAATCACAATGAAAAGGGGCGCTCACCGGAAGTTTAATATTTTTAATCTTATTATCTTTAAGATAAGTGCTAATTAACTCTAAATCTTTATTTTTGCCACTCAATACAATTTGGCCATCAGAATTATCATTAGCAATTTGAGCTTTAAAACTTTTTTCATTATCTTTCAAAATTTTTTCAATGTTTTCAATCTTTGAACCCAAAACGGCTAGCATACCTCCCTCTCCTTTTGGAACAGCATTTTGCATTGCATTTCCTCTAGTTCTCAATATTTTAATCGTTTTATCAAAATCTAAATAGCCAGCGCAAGACAAAGCTGAATATTCTCCTAAGGAATGACCTGCGAAATATTTTGCTTTATTCAAATTTATATTAAACTCCTCTCTGATAACCTTAAAAATTGAATAACTTATTAAAAATATTGCAGGTTGTGTATTTACTGTAGCATCTAGATTTTCTTTTGGTCCTTCCAAAATCACTTTTGAAATATTAAAATCAAGTGCTTCATCAGCATCTTTGAATAATTTTTTCACGATCTCGTATTTGTCAAAAAACTCTTTTCCCATTCCTACCATTTGAGAACCTTGACCTGGAAAAATTACTGAAAACATTTAAAAAATAAATTAATTATTGTTTTTTTTACTATTGTAATTGATTACTTATAATAGTATATCCTCACTTTTTATTAAACAATAAATATGAATTTATACGAACACACTATTATTGCTAGACAAGACACTTCGCCTGCTGAGCTAAAACAACTAACGGAAAAATATTCAAAAATTGTTGAAAAAAATGAGGGTGAAATAATTAAAACTGAAAACTGGGGGCTTCTGAACTTGACATATTTAATTAAAAAAAATCGGAAAGGTAGTTTTATTCATTTTAAAATAAAAGCTGATGGAAAAGTCATTGAACAACTTGAAAAAAATGAGGCAATAGACAAAAAACTATTAAGACATTTAACTGTAAAAGTGAAGGAATTCGACTTAGATACAAATTACTTCTCTAAGAAAGATGATACGGAAAAAACTTTAAAAAAAGAGAAGATTAAAAACTAATTATGCCAAAAAAACAAAGTAGTAACAGAAAAAATAAACAGAGTAATTTTGCGAAGTTAAGTATTTTTCAACCAAATAAGTATAAATTCAAAAAAACTTGTCCACTTTCTGTAAAGGGTGCTCCAAAAATAGATTATAAAAACATCAAACTTCTTAAAAAATATGTTTCTGAAAATGGCAAAATACTTCCTTCAAGAATTACTAACGTTTCACAGAAAAAACAAAGAGAACTTTCTGTATCAATAAAAAGAGCCAGAAATTTAGCACTAATTTAATGAAAGTAATATTATTAGAAAATTTAAAAAGAATAGGATCTATTGGTGAGGTAATAGATGTAAAAAGAGGTTTTGCTAGAAATTTTTTAATTGCTAATAAGAAAGCTCTTTATGCCTCTAAAGAAAATATAAAACAAGTAGAAAAAATTAAATCAGAGCTTTCGAAGAAAGATAATGAAAAAAAACAAGAAGCAAAAACGATTTCAGAGAAAATAAATAAGAAAGAGTATAGTGTAAAAAAACTGTGTACGGAAAATAAGGAGTTATATGGTTCAGTTAAACCAACTGAAATTTCAAAATTAATTTTTGAAAAAAGTAAAATTGAAATTAAACCCTCGATGATACAGCCCATCAATGAAATAAAATCTTTAGGTAAATTTAAAGTAAAAATCACTCTACACTCTGAAGTTGATGCTGAAATTACAATAGATGTAAAAACAGCAGAAACTATTCAATAATTATACAATTTCATCCACAGCTTTTTTTTAAATTTTAAATTAAGATTAATCATGTAAAGTTATTAAGGTGGAAAATAACTTAAGTATTATTAAAGACAATTTTAAAGAATTACCTAACAACGTAGAAGCAGAACAGTCAGTTATAGGTTCTATTTTAGTGACTAATGAAATTTTTGATGAGATAAATACTATAATATCAAACATCAACTTTTACGATCCTATGCATCAAAAAATTTTTAATGCGATTGAAAGTATGATTTATAAAGGAATGCTCGCTAATCCAATCACCTTAAAAAGTTATTTTGAAAATGAAAAAGATGAACTTAATATTCCTGAATATTTAGTGAAAATAACTAAATTTTCAACATCCGTAAGACAAGCAATAGAATATTCAAAAATTATATATGACATGTTTGTCAGGAGAGAATTGATTAAAATTTCTGAACAAATAATTGATAGTGCAAAAGAAAGTGATCTTGAATCAAGTGGTCAAAATATTATAGAAAATTCAGAAAAACTTCTTTACGATTTGGCTGAAAAAGGAACATTTAGTTCATCATTGATTAAATTTGACGATGCCATGAAACAAACAATCGAAATGGCATCCGCAGCTTATAAAAATGAAAGTGGAATTGTGGGAGTCCCTACTGGACTTAGAAGCCTAGACGATAAACTGGGTGGTCTTCATCAATCAGATTTAATAATTATTGCTGGTAGACCATCTATGGGAAAAACCTCACTTGCAACAAATATAGCTTTTAATGCTGCTCAAAATATTTTAAATAACGGATCAAAATCATCTATAGCTTTTTTTTCATTAGAAATGTCATCAGAACAACTTTCAACAAGAATTATTTCTGAACAAGCAAGAATTGGTTCTAACGATATTAGAAGGGGTAGAATTTCTGACGAACAATTTGATCAATTTCTTGAGACATCTAAAAATATTTCAGAACTCCCACTGTTTATCGATGAAACTCCAGCAATAAGTATAGCCGCAATGAGCAATAGAGCAAGAAGGATTAAAAGACTACATGGTTTAGATTTAATTGTTGTTGATTATATTCAACTTATGAAAGGATCTTTGAATAATAAAGATGGAAGAGTTCAGGAAATTTCTCAAATTACACAAGGATTAAAAGCTATTGCTAAAGAGTTGGGTGTACCTGTTCTGGCGTTGTCACAATTGTCTAGACAAGTTGAACAGAGAGACGATCATAAACCTCAGCTTGCAGATTTAAGAGAGTCAGGTTCAATTGAGCAAGATGCTGATGTAGTAATGTTTGTTTATAGAGAAGGTTATTATCTTCAGAGAAAAGAGCCAAGAGAGGCTACAGTTGAGCATGCAGAATGGCAAGCAAAGATGAATGAAGTTGCTCATTTAGCTGAAATTATCATTGGGAAACAACGACACGGTCCTATTGGCAAAGTAACGCTTGAGTTTGAAGAAAGATTTACAAAATTTAAAGATACTCAAAATAATTAATTTACAATATAACAGGATAAATGATTGATCATTTATACCAAAATACAATTTTAAAAAATCCAAAATCTGTTTTAATTTTTTTATTTATTGCTTTAATTAGTTTTGGATATTACTCGAAAGATTTTAGGCTTGATGCGTCTTCTGAAACTTTACTAATTGAAGGTGATCCTGATCTTGAGTATTTAAAAGAATTAACAAATAGATATGGATCAAAAGATTTTCTGGTTTTAACCCATACACCTAATGACGGTATGGTAAGTGACGGTGCAATTAATAATCTTCTTAGCTTAAAGTATAAGCTTCAAAGCTTAAATTGGGTGCATAGTGTTATTACTCTCTTGGATATACCTCTATTAGATAATTCTGATGCACCTCTCCAGGAAAGACTAGCGAATTTTAAAACTCTAAAGGATGAGGGTGTTGATAAAGAGAGAGGTTTTAGAGAAATTTTAGCTAGTCCAGTTTTCAGGAACTTTGTTATTAGTGAAGATGGAAAGACAAGTGGAATAATTGTTAATATAAAAGAAAATGAAAAATTAAATGATATTGAAAATAAATCAGAT
The DNA here is from genome assembly GCA_902625035.1 of uncultured Pelagibacteraceae bacterium. Classification (GTDB taxonomy): domain Bacteria; phylum Pseudomonadota; class Alphaproteobacteria; order Pelagibacterales; family Pelagibacteraceae; genus Pelagibacter. The sequence goes on along the minus strand of CACNZK010000006.1, from coordinate 22,023 downwards.
AAGGAAATTCAAATATTTAAAGATAAAATAAAAAAAAAGAATCATAATAACATCCTAGAAATTAGAGAGGTGATTAAAAGTTATGATGATATAGGAAAAATTTATTTAGGTGGTATACCAATGATCGCTAATGATATGATGAGCTTCATAAAAAGTGATATCATAGTTTTTGGTTTGGGTGTGCTTGCATTTATTGTTGCAACCTTATGGTTTGTTTTTAGAAATTTAATTTGGGTTGTGGTTCCTATAAGTAGTTGTTTCTTATCTGTTATAGTTATGATTGGTTTTCTGGGCCTCATCGGCTGGAAAGTTACGGTAATTTCCTCAAACTTTATTGCGTTGATGTTAATTTTAACAATGGCAATGAATATACATATGAGCACTAGATTTATACAATTAAGAAAGTCTTATCCTAGCAAAGATAATCATGAAATAATCTCTTTAACTACAAAAAAAATGTTTTGGCCAATTCTTTACACAGCTTTAACGACTATTATTGCTTTTTTATCTTTAATATTTAGTGAAATTAAACCAGTCATAGATTTTGGTTTTATGATGACTTTTGGATTAATAACATCATTTATTATTACTTTTACTTTGCTTCCAAGTTTATTAAGTTTTTTAAAAGATAATAAAACTCTTATAAGAGAGGATGTTGACTCCAAAATAACTTCTTCTTTAGGAAAAATTTCTATCAATTTTAAAAATCAAGTATTTATAATTACCGGGATAGTAATTATTTTAAGTATAATCGGAATAAGCAAACTAGAAGTTGAGAATAGTTTTATAAATTATTTTAGTAAAAAAACAGAAATTTATAAAGGTATGAAATTGATTGATGAAAAACTGGGTGGAACAACACCCCTGGAAGTAATTTTAAAATTTCCAGAAAAAATAGATGAAAAATTAGAAGGAGACGATGAATTTGAAGATTGGGGCGATGAAGAGAAAAATGATGAAAAGTATTGGTTTACAAAAGATAAAATTAAGACAATTTCCAACGTACATAATTATCTTGATAGTCTTCCTGAAATAGGAAAAGTCTTATCCTTTTCATCGATAATTGATGTTGCAACTCAGTTAAATAATAACAAACCTCTTGGAACTTTGGAGATGGGTGTTTTATACACTAAAATTCCTGAAAATATAAAAACTGAGATAATTGATCCTTATATTTCTATAAAAGATAATGAAGCTCGAATAAGTATGAGAATAATCGACTCTAAGAAAGATCTTAAAAGAAATGAATTAATAAAAAAAATAAATCATGACTTGCAAAATGAATTCGGATTAAACGATGATAGATACAAGCTAGCTGGAGTGATGATCTTATTCAATAATTTATTACAAAGCTTATTTAAATCTCAAATTCTTACTTTGGGAATCGTTATGCTTGGTATTTTTGGAATGTTTGTAATATTATTTAAAAACATCAAATTATCTTTAATTGGAGTTGTCCCAAACTTTATTGCGGCATTTTTTATTTTAGGAATAATAGGCATGCTGGAGATACCTTTAGATATGATGACTATAACAATCGCTGCTATTACAATAGGTATAGCTGTTGACAACAGCATACACTATATCTATAGATTCAAAGAGGAGTTCAACAAAATTAATGACTATAAAAAAACTTTAAAAACTTGTCATTCTACAGTTGGTATTGCAATCTTAAATACTTCTATAACAATAGTTTTTGGTTTTTCTATCCTAGTTTTATCTAAATTCATACCTACAATCTATTTTGGAATTTTCACTGGATTAGCAATGTTATTTGCAATGATTTCTGTTTTAACATTACTTCCGTCTTTAATATTAGTTTTTAAGCCTTTTGGAAAATAAGAATATATGTTTGAGATAACTCTAGAATTTTTTAGAGAAATTTTTAATTCGATTTCCTTAATTGATTTAATCTATATATTGATAACTATTCTTTCACTTATTAAATGTTACAGCAAAGGATTTGTCTTAAGCATACTTTCGATGTCAAAATGGTTTTTGGCATATATTATAACTTTGATACTATTTCCAAGATTTAAACCATACGTCAAAAATATAATAGATAATGAATATGTGCTTGATGTAGGTCTTGGAATAACAATTTTTACTTTAGTTATTTTTTTGATATTATTGGTCAATAAAGGAATAAGTAGCGCTATCAAATATACAGGTCTTGGAAGTTTAGATACTGTATTTGGATTCTTTTTCGGATTTATCCGAGGTTATATTATCTCCATATGTATATTTTCAGGAATACATATTGTGTATAATTACGACAAATGGCCATTAAATTTAGACAAATCATACACCTTTCCATATGTTGAAAAAGGTAGTAATTACTTATTGAAAGTTTTTCCAAATGAAAAAACGTATCAAGACTCAAAAGAAAAAATTGAAGATTTATAATCCAAAGTTGAATGAAGAATGTGGTGTATTTGGAATTAGTAATGTAAAAGATGCGTCAGCTCTAGCTGCTCTTGGATTACACTCTCTCCAACATCGAGGACAAGAAGGGTGTGGAATAGTAACATTTGATGGAGAAAGATATTATTCTGAAAAAAGATTTGGATTAGTTGGGGATAACTTCAACAAAGAAAAAGTGCTAGATAAACTTAAAGGTAATTTTGCTATCGGACATAATCGATACAGCACAACTGGAAACAATACATTAAGAAATATTCAACCATTCTTTGCAGATACAAATGCTGGTGGTATTGGAGTTGCTCACAATGGAAACTTAACAAACTCAATTTATTTAAGAAATAAACTTGTTGAAGAGGGAGCAATTTTCTACACAACTTCTGACACTGAAACAATTGTACAGCTTATTGCAAAATCTAAAAGATTAAAAACTATTGATAAAATAATAGATGCAATATTTCAAATTCAAGGCGGTTACGCACTGGTTATGCTTACACAAAATTTACTAGTGGGGGTTAGAGACCCTTATGGAATAAGACCTCTCATAATAGGTAAATTAAAAAATAGTTACGTTCTTGCATCGGAAACTTGTGCTTTAGACATTATAGGCGCAAAATTTATTAGAGAAGTTGATAACGGTGAAATAGTTTTAATTGAAAATGATAAACTTAAAAGTATCAAACCTTTTCCAGTAAAAAAAATTAGACCTTGCGTTTTTGAATATATTTACTTTGCAAGACCAGATAGTATTCTCAATGGAAAAACTGCTTACGAACATAGAAAAAATCTAGGAAAAGAGTTGGCAAAAGAAAATGATATAAGTGCTGATATTATTGTTCCAGTGCCAGATTCTGGAAATGCTGCTGCTTTAGGATTTGCTCAATACTTAAATAAAAATTACGAGCATGGACTAATCAGAAATCATTATGTTGGAAGAACTTTTATTGAACCAAGTCAAAAAATAAGGAGTTTAGGAGTTAAGTTAAAACTCAACGCTAACCAAACTACTATAGAAAATAAAAAGATTATTCTTGTTGATGACTCTTTAGTTAGAGGAACGACTTCTCATAAGATTGTAAGAATGCTATATGATGCGGGTGCAAAAGAGGTTCATGTAAGAATTGCATGTCCAGAAATTAAATATCCAGATTTTTATGGAGTCGACACACCTACAAAAAAAGAGCTACTAGCTGCAAATAAAAACAATGACGAAATTTGTGAATACATTGGTGCTAAATCTCTAAAATTTTTATCTATTGAGGGTATGTATAGAGCTATTGGATTTGATAAAAGAAATGAAAATTATCCTCAATTAACTGATCATTATTTTACTGGTGACTATCCTGTAAAACCTGTTGATGAATTAGGTGATAATAAAATAACTCAACTTTCTTTATTAAGTACTGCATCTAATAATTGATTTATGAAACTAATAATTGATTTATGAAAAAAGTAAGTTTTACAGAAATGAAAAAAGGGACCAAAGAAGACTACCTTCTTTTAGATAAGCACGAAAAAGATTTTGCAAGTAAAACAGCTGATAGAATTTTAAAATTCATGTCTGGACTTACTGAGACCCTAGAAGGTTATCAGGTTTCAAGATTAGAACACTCACTTCAGAGCGCAACAAGAGCATATAAAAATGGTGAAAGCGACGAGATGATTGTTGCTGCTCTATTGCATGATATTGGTGATGAATTAGCTCCTATGAATCATTCAGAATATGCTGCTGCTATACTTAAACCATACGTATCAGAGAAAACTCATTGGATCGTAGAGAAACATGGTGAATTCCAAATGTTTTACTACGCCCACCATTTAGGTGGAAACAAAAATAAAAGAGAAAAGTATAAAAATCACAAATATTACCAAGATACAGTAAATTTTTGTGAAAAATATGATCAAAATTCTTTTGACCCAAATTATGAGTCTTTACCTTTAGATTTTTTTAAGCCCTATGTAAAAAAAATTTTTTCTAGGAAACCATATTCTTCACTATAAAATTTGATAAATTGTTATCATAATATGATTACTTCTAAGGAACATATAATCAGATACTTTAATTCTGGAATAAAGGATAAGAAAAATTTTAAGATTGGTATAGAGCACGAAAAATTTCTATTTGATAGCAAAAATAATAAAAGAATTGACTATTCCAAAATAAAAGAAATGTTTACAGCTTTGAGTCAATTTGGTTGGAGTCCCATTAAAGAAAAAGGAAATATTATAGGTTTGAATAAAGGGGGTAAAAATATTACTCTTGAACCAGGAAATCAAATTGAGTTATCTGGTGAAAAACTAAATAATATTCACGAAGCATGTTCAGAATCACACGACTATCTGTTTGAACTAAAACAGGTAACAAAAAAACTTGATATTAAAGTTGTAAGTACTGGTTTTGATCCAATTTCAAAACTTAACGAGATACCAAATAATCCTAAGCAAAGATATAAACTAATGACAAAGTATATGCCGCTAGATGGAGAATTAAGTTTAGATATGATGTATAGAACTTGTGGTACTCAATTAAATATTGATTATTTGTCTGAAGATGACTTTATCAAAAAGTTTAAAGTGGTAAATTCAATAGTTCCCATCTCAATAGCTTTATTTGCTAATTCTTCAATAGTTGAAAAAAAAAAGAGTAAATACTTATCTTATAGATCAAGAGTATGGCAAAATACTTCACGTGGAGGACTTCCAAAATTATTTTTTGAGAATTTAAATTTTGAGAAATATGCAGACTTTATAATGAATTTTCCAATTTTATTCATTTTAGACAAACAAAATTATATTTCGGGCACTAAATATACTTTTAAAGATTTTATGAATGGAAAAATAGGTGAAATCTCAAATCGTGTTCCAACTGAAAATGACCTTTCTTTACACTTAAGCACTATATTTACTGAAAATAGATTGAAAAAATATATTGAATTAAGGTCCATGGACACTTGCGGCTGGGATTGTCTTTGTGCAGGACCCGCATTTTTTATTGGAATGTTATATGGAAATTTGGATGAGGTTCATAACTTAATCTCCTCATGGGATAAGGATAAAATAATCAATGCTTATCTTGATGCGCCTCAAAAAGGTTTTAATACTCAATTAATGGGTAAAGATCTCCTTCATTGGGCGTCAACTTTATTAGAAATTTCAAGAAAAGGATTAGAGGGTAGAGATATACTTAATAAAAGTAGAAAAAATGAAACTTTATTTTTAAATCACCTACAAAAAGTGATTGATAATAAAACAACAAATGCAGATCATATGATTAGTAAATTTTCAAAAAATGAAGATTTAAGAGATTTATATGATAAATAAAATTGTTGCTATACAAGGTAATCACCCCTCAAAACTAAATCCAAAAACAGATACAAGCGTTTTTTTAGCTCATGAAATTCAAAAGAAAAAATATAAAATTTTTTATTACGACCCCAAAAATTTATCAGTTATAGGCTCAAAAGTAATTGCTAAAGGTTTTTTCATTAAGTTTAATTATAATAATAAAAAATTTTATAAGATTTTAAAAAAACAAAAATTAGATCTTATAAAATGTAAATTTATTTTAATAAGACAAGATCCTCCTTTTAATCTGGAATACATTTCTACAACATACATATTAGAGACTATTAAAAATAAAGTTAAGATTATCAATAATCCTTCTTCAATCAGAAATATTTCCGAGAAACTTTATTCAATTAAATATATAAAATTTATGCCAAGTACAATCTTTACACAGGATATTGATGAGATAAAAAGTTTTTTCAAAAAAAATAAAAGTGTAATTTTAAAACCTATTCACAGTTTTAGTGGAAATGACATTTATTTACTTAGTAAATTCAGATTAAATTTTATAAAAAAATTTATAAAAAAACATAATTATATAATGTGTCAAAAATATTTATCTAAAATAAGTAAAGGAGATAAAAGAGTGTTTTTGATTAATGGTAAAGTATGTGGTGTAATTTCTAGAGTACCTAAACAAGGATCTTATTTAAGTAACATGAGCAAAGGCGCTATTGCAAAAAATACCAAATTAACAAAATTAGAAAAAAAAATATCTAATATGATTGCAAAAGATTTAAAAAAAGAGCAAATTTACTTTGCTGGAATTGATTTTATTGATCAAAAACTTAATGGCGATATTAATGTAACATCTCCAACTGGATTAAAAACTTTATATGATATATCAAAGATTAATCATGCAAAAACTTTTTGGAAAGACTTAAAAGCATGAGAGATTTGACAGATCAACAAAAAGGATCATTGCTTGCATTTGTTGCTGTAATGTTTATTACACCAGATTCCTTATTTATCAGACTCTCAAATATAAATACCTGGGGCCTCGTTTTTTATAGAGGAATAATTCCATTTGTGACTGTTTTTTTAGGAATGCTACTGATTTACAAATTAAACTTTTTTAAATTACTTTTTACAAGTGGTTATCATGGTATAATTTACGTAGCTACTTTTAGTGTTACAAATATTACATTTGTAGTATCAATACAAAATACAAATGTAGCGAATACACTAGTAATGATAGCAACTGCACCAATGCTATCAGCGATACTTGGGGCTATTGTTTTAAAGGAGCCTCCTGATAAAAAAACATGGATTTCAATAATTGTTACTTTTGTAGCTATTATTTATATTTTCTTCGACTCCCTTAAGCTTGGTAATTTTTATGGTGATATCTTAGGTTTTATCACTGCGATTGGACTTGCAGTAGGTGCTATCACAATTAGATCTGCTAAATCCAAAAATTTAGTTCCCGCTGCAGTGGTGGGAAAGCTGATTGTTGCTACTTTTGCATTATTTTTTATTGATAGTTTTGCTCTTTTAGAAAAAGACCTCATAATAGTGCCTTTAATGTGTATTTTATGTGTTGCTATACCATTTGTTTTAGTAACTATTGCTCCAAGATTTATTCCAGCTGCTGAGGTTAATCTTTTTTTCTTATTGGAAACAATTATTGGTCCAATATGGGTTTGGTTAATTATAAAGGAACAACCTAGTATTGAGACATTGTATGGGGGAGCTATTATAGTAACAACTATTGCCATTCACTCATTTTTAAAATTAAAAAAATATTAATCTCCGTCACAATTAAGTCTTGATTTACTTATAGATGGCGGATAATTAGCGCGATTTTATGGATAAAGTTTTAAAGAATTCTTGGGCATTGTTTTTAGGTATGGGCTTTATAATGATGGCTTATGGTTTTCAAGGATCACTGCTTGGTGTAAGAGCTGTACAAGAGGAATTCAGTTTGACTGCGACTGGATTTATGATGTCCGGTTATTTTGTTGGATATTTTATTGGTGCTGCAACAATACCTAATATAATTTCAAGAGTAGGACATATTAGAGTTTTTGCTGCTTTTGCATCATTAGCATCATTAGTAATCTTAATACATTCAATTCTAATAAATCCATTTATTTGGTTTTTATTAAGAGTTTTAACAGGAGTAAGTATGGTTTGTATTTACACCGTAGCTGAAAGTTGGTTGAACGATAGATCCACAAATAGAAATAGAGGAAGCGTATTATCAATTTATATGGTCATATTGTATGGATCAATGGGAACTGGCATGTTTCTACTAAATTTTAGTAGTCCAGAAAATTTTCAACCATTTATTTTAGTTTCAGTAATAACTTCAGTTGCGCTAATTCCAATTCTACTAACTAAAAAAAAACCACCTACTTTTAAAAGAATTAAAGCGATGAAACTTCAAGAACTTTATGAAACATCTCCATTTGGAATGGTGAGTTCATTTTTTTATGGAACAATACAAGCAGCTTTATTTACTCTATTAGCAGTTTACGCAACGTCTATGAATTTTACAATATTTGAAATATCCCTAGTAACATTTCTTTTAGCAATTTCTGGAGCTATTTCTCAATTTCCAATCGGAAAAATATCAGATATGTATGATAGAAGAAAAGTGATAGTCTTCTCTACTTTTGGAGCAGCACTCTTTGCAATTCTTGCAATTTTAGTTTCAAGACAAATGTATCTGCCTGGTGGACTCGCAACTAGTAAATTTTGGTTTTACATTTTTTTAATCCTTTTTTCTTTTTGTAGTTTACCAATGTTTTCTCAAATTTTAGCTCATACAAACGACTATATTCCAAAAGAAAAATTTGTGGCAGCAGGAGCAGGTTTACAATTTGTTTTTGGACTAGGTGCAATGAGTGGACCATTTTTATGCTCAATATTTATGGATCTTGTCGGCTCTAATGGATTTTTTATTTTTCTATTTTTCTTTCATTCTTTAATAGGTGTTTTTGGAATTTACAGAATGAGAGTTAGAGAAACTGTTGAGAATCCAGATTCTCAATTTGTTGCGATGCCTCAAACAATTACACCAGCTGGAATTGAGCTAAATCCTACGACAGAACCTATTGAGGAACCAATTAAAGAGGAAAATAGAGAGATTTAATTTATTTTCTCTATATAATTTGACATTTTAGATAAGACTTGTTTTTTATTTAATTTGTCAGTTCTTATTAAGATCGCATCTTTTACTTTAACTAAAGGGCTATTCTTTCTTTTTTTGTCCATTAAAGTTCTTTTAATTAGAGATTTTCTCACATTCTGCAAAGAAACTCTTTTTTTAATATCTAGCCATCTTCTATAACTTGCAACTTTAACATTACACCTAAAGTAAAAAGCTAAATCATATTTTGGATTTTTAGCTAATATCTTACTTGCTATATCTCTACCCTCTACACAAATCTTTTTATTTTTTTTTATCAATGTCTTTTGAAAAGCATTTATTACCTCACGAATATTCTTATTTTTAGCTATAATAGCAGCATGGTTACTAATTTGTTCAGAGTGTAAATTTAATTTGACTATTTTTTTGTAGGAAATACTCCTAAATCTTTTTTTTAAAAAACTAATACTATCTTTGGGATTATATTTAAGGATTTCTTTACTCGCATATCTGTACAATAAACCAGAATTAATGAGTAACAATTTATATTTTTTGGAAATGAGTTTTGCTGCAGTGCTTTTCCCGCTTGCTGACTCTCCGTCACAAGCAATTATTAATTTTTTAAACTTTTTCACTTAGCCTTAATAATATTTAGATTTGTTTTATGCAAAAAAATTATGAATTTTATTAGATTTAATTGATATTAATCACTTATAGGTTGAAACTCAAAATAAGCACAAATTACCTCAATAGGAGACTGAAATATTGAAAGTAAGTCAAATATTTGTTTCTATGCAGATTATAAAAATATGCCTAGAAAAAAAACTAAACAAAAAAATTTAAAAAAAAGTAATGGGATAGTAAAAATTGCTAACCTAGCTCCAAAATCGTTTTTGAGTAATGCTTTTTCAAATTACAAAAAAAATAAAGAAATCAATAAAATTAAAGCTATCAAATTAGAAAAATTAAAAGAAAAAAATCAAATTCTCAAAGAGAGAAAAGATCTTAAAGTTTGGGAAGAAAGACTTATTAAAGAAAGCAATAAATTAAAATTTAGTGAAGATGAATTAAGATTAAAAGAAAAAGAGATTAAAATCAAAGAAGATGCTCAAAAGTTAGAAGCTTCGCGATTAATAAAAAAAGACGAAGAATTAATATCAATCAGTAAGGAATTGAGAGCTAAAGAAAAAGAACTAAAGCTTAGAGATGAAACTCAAAATAGAAGGGATATCGATTTAAAAGTTCGAGAGGAAGAGCAAAAAAACCTTGAATTGAAAGAAAAAAGAAGAAAAGAGAGAACTTTAAAAATGATTAAAGAAGAAGAAGAAAAACAGAAAGAGCTTGAGTACATCAAAATAAAAGAATGGGAAGAAAAATTTGATAGAGAACAAAAAGCAAAAGAACATAGAGAGAATTTAAGAGAAGAAAGATTAAGACAAAAAGAATTAGAAAAACTTAAATCATTCGAAAAAACAGAAAATCCTGTTGATAAAAGCCTTTCCTCAGGATTGGAAAAATTTAAAGTAGATGTAACAAAAGAAAATTAACTTTTCTGATTAGGAAAATAATCCTTTAAATTGCCCTCTCTATAAACGTCTGCCGTACAACAATGAATACCACCACCAAAAGCATAAGCATCTCTTAATTCAACTGGTATAACTTCCATTCCTAATTTATCTAATTGTTCAGCTTGGTAAACTTCACTTTTTTCAACACAAACTGTTTTTGGATCAAGAACTAAAACATTCATAGATAACCACACTGATGAATAACAAAGTGGTGGTGGCTCATTATGTGCTGGTTGAGCACTATCAATAATTTTCCATCCATTATCTTCAAATAATTTTCTTTGTTCTTTTGGAAGTCTTCTTTGTGGATTATTTATAATTAACCCTTCTCTGATAGGTGTAAAAGTTGCATCTATATGAATCGGGTAAGGATCTCCAGGAAAATTAACTGCATGGACTCTATGATCCTTAAAATGTCTTCTCAACCAATCAATTCCCTTTAAATTTGTTGTAAAACCATGTTGTACAATTAAGTCTTTTCCAAATCTAAGAACGTCCGCTGCGTCAAATAAAGGCTCTTCCTCTGTAGTTACAAAAAATTTTTCTTCAGTCCATTTGAGCCTCTTTTGAATTCCAATCTTATCTGATAAATAATCCTCACGATAATCAGCGTCAGTTAATCTAGGCTTTGGAGCAGTTTCATGACGCATATTCTTATCTTGTTCAAAATATTTTTTAATAAGCGGTCTATAATTCAAATACTCAAACCATCTACATCTATAACTCATTGTTGCTTCAAGCATTTCATTCCCAACAGTAAGTATGATATCTCTTGCTGGCATACATCCAAACATGCTATCAACTTTCCAATCAGGGGTAGAAATTTTTTGATTATGATTAAGTGGAACAGGTCGATCAACTTTAATTCCTTTTTTTTCCAACAGCGATGCAAAATTATTCAATAATTCATTTGCTTTATCAACTGTATCTTTAGTACGCGGCCCATGAGAACCTTTCATGTCTGAGTCCTCAGGGACTTTAGCATCTAAAGCGGGTTCTGGCGCAGGTATACAGCAGCCATCTGCTTTTCCAACAATAACATGTTTTAGTGGATCCCATTCGTTCCAGCTATTAACAATAACTTTATCTTTACTCATGTTCTTAGATTAATTAAGAGCTATATATCTTTTATTCCAACGCATTACCAAACTATAATAAACTAGTGAAATAAATAGAAAAAATCCTCCGATAATAGTGTAAGTGTCGGGTACTTCATTTATACCCAGGATAGGTAACCAGACCCAAAAAATTCCACCGATAACCTCTGTTAATGACAATAATGTTAGTTCTGCAGCAGGTATAGCTTTGGAACCAATAGAATATAAGATTAATCCCAAACAAACCAGTGTTCCATGTAGAGAAAATAAAGCTCCATTATAACTAGTAGAAAAAAATACCTGTTTAGTGGTTAAAAGCATTATAGACGCGAATACAAAACAAAAAAAACCAGAAAAAGCAACAGTTGTAAATTTTGGAGTCTCTGTTCTCCATCTTAAAGTGACAGAAAAAACTGAAAATCCAATAGATGAAAGCATTCCAAAAATAAAACCAACAGCAGAATTAGATCCAGAGCTTCCAAAGGCCATAATTATAATTCCAACAGTAGCAATAAAAATAGAAATCCAAACATTTAATGAAATTTTTTCATTAAGGAATAAGAAAGCGAGAAGTGCAGTAAAAAAAGGCATTGCTGCTAAACAAAGTAGTGTAATTGCAGCCGATGTATTAGTAATTGAATAAATAAAACTTATCATAGCAATTCCAAGTCCCGTTCCACCAATAATACCTGAGTATCCCATCTTTAAATAATTTTTATAAAATTTAATTCCTTCTTCAAAATAAAGATAAAGATTTAAAAGAATAAAAATTGTCAATCCTCTTCCAAATATATACTGCCATGGTACTTGATTAGGATTGTCCATATATCTCACTACAAGAGGGCCAAATGACCACAAAATTCCTGCAAACAAAACTACTGGAACTGCGATTTTTGGATTTTTTAATTCAAGCATTTGGGAAGATTAGATCTAAAAATTTATAACTACAACAAAAATGAGATAGCTTTAACCTTAAATCTGATTTTTCCATTTAAAGTTGTGCTCAACCTATTTCTATTCTTGATTGGTTTTTAATTGTCATATAATTAAAATTATCATGGATTTAGAGGTACTAAACATTGCTGCTAACACGGATAACAACAGAAATATAGAAAATTGCACACATGTTTCTAAATTAAAAAATTCTTTATGCGGGGATGAAATGCAAATAGAGATTATATTAAAAGATGAAAAAATTTTAGACTTTGGTTACCAGGGAAAATCTTGCGTATACTGTCAAGCATCAGCCAGTTTGTTGTCAAAAATTTCCATTAATAATCAAAAAGAAAAAATTAACGATTTATGTGATAGGGTTGAGTCATATTTCAATGATGATGTAAAAATTTCTGAAAAAAAATGGATTTCTTTAAAAAAACTGATCAAAAAGAAAAATATTAATAAAAAGGAATGTATATTGTTACCTTTCAAAACCTTAAAAAAGATAGTATCAAGTTAATATATGGGTAATCTAAAACAATCTTTTTTAGCTGGTTTATTTTCTATAATTACGATTGCGATCTTAACTTTTTTAACATATCGAACTGAATTTGGAATATTCTTATTAGCTTCATTTGGATCGTCTATGGTTCTGCTATATGGGTATCCAGAAAGTCCATTTGCCCAACCAAAAAATGTTTTTTTTGGTCATTTAATAACAACTATTGTAGGTTTGCTTTTTTTATACTTTGTTCCTTTACCAATCTTTTTAACAATACCATTAGCAGTAGGATTTGGAGTTGGGTTAATGATTCTATTAAATGTTACACATCCACCTGCAGGAGGTAATCCCATAATAGTAATTATTGGTAGCGTCTCTTTTGATTATTTGCTAAGTCCTGTAATTACTGGATCAGTTATAATTATTATTTTTGCAATAATTATTAACAAATTTATTTTGAAAAAGTCTTATCCAAGCCAAAGATAATTTTTACGAAATTATAAAATTATTTTCAATAAGTAAACCTATCAATATTCCTACAATTAATGCAAAAATTAATTTCTTCTTATTCACTTTTGTGCTGAAGATTTTAAACTTTTAGTACCTGATGATGATAGTTTAGATTTTAAACTTACCTTAAGATTTTCCCAAAGTTTAGCCATACCTAAAGGCTCGTAAATCATAAATATAATCATTAAACCACCAAAAATCACCTGTTCAATTGATGAAATAATTGTAGCATCAATAGCTCCGTGAAATACATTGTTTCCTATAGCGTTCAAAAGCACCGGGAAAAGCAAAATAAATGCAGCACCTATAAAAGCACCATTAATTGTCCCTAGGCCCCCAAGAATGCACATAAATAATATTTTAAAAGATAATTTAATATCAAAAGCAACTGGCTCTAAAGATTTAAGATAACAAAATGCAAAAAGTGCTCCTGCTACACCACAGTAAAACGCACTAATTGCGAATGCTTGTACTTTTGTTCTTAATAGTGAAACCCCCATAGATTCCGCAGCGATATCCATATCTCTAACTGCCATCCAATTCCTACCGGTGCTACCTCTTGCCATATTCATAGCTAATAAAGTTAAAACGGTGGTAACAGCCAAACATACAAAATACATAGCTAATGGAGTTGTAAATGGTTTTCCCATAATAACTATGTCTTGAGCAGTGATAATTCCTGATGAGTCATAGTTTTTAAACCAACCAAATTTATCTATCATCCATATAATAAAAAACTGTGAGGCTAATGTTGCTACCATTAGATAAATTCCTCTTACCTTTAAACTAGGTAGACCAAACAAAATTCCAAAAGCTGCAGCAATTAAACCTGACACTATTAATGAGCCTACGAAACCAAGGTCAGGCACTCGCAAAATAAGGTTAAACATAGCAAAAGCACCGGCAGCCATAAAACCAGCTGCTCCTAAGGCTAATTGTCCCGTATAACCCATAACAATTTGTTGTCCAATTGTAGCTAATGCTAAGCAAAGCCATGGAATTAAAATAGATGTGTACCAATATTCTGTTGTAATAAATGTGGGTATTATCAATATACTTAGAAACATACAAACAGCTAAGTTAATTAGGTCTTTTTTTGTATATGTCATAAAAACTGGTTTCATAAATTAAACTCTCCTAATAATTTTTTCTCCAAATAAACCTTCTGGTCTATATAATAAAAAGAATATTGCTAATACGTATGGAGCCCAGCCCTCAATAGCGCCACCAAAAAACGGTCCAATATATACTTCTAGCACCTTCTCCACTGCGCCAATAATCAAGCCTCCTATAATGGCTCCTGGAATAGAGGAGAAACCACCTATAATTAATACTGGTAAAGCTTTTAATGCAAGATCAACAAGAGCAAATTGAACACCAGCTCTTGCACCCCACATACATCCTGCAACTAACGCTACAACTCCTGCAGCTGACCAAACTAATAACATTATATGTTTTAAAGGAATTCCAATAGAACTCGCAGCACCCGCATCATCTGCAACAGCTCTTAAACCTAATCCAATTTTTGTATACTTGAACAATAAAAACAGACCGATAATCATGATAGCTGCAACTAATCCAGCTGTGATATCAAGAGCGCTAATAAATAGTTTTAAATTATCAGCGATCCACGGTACTGGAAAGTCTCCTATTCCTAAATCTAATCTTCTTACTTCTACTCCCCATGCTGCTTGTGCCAAGCCCTCTAAAACATACCCTAGACCAATTGTGGCCATTAGTACTGTGTCTTCGCTAGCATTCATAAGAGGTCTTAAAACTAATCTTTCAGTACATAAACCAACTACTACCATTAAAAGGGCAGCCAAAATAAATGCAAGTACGAAAGGTATGTTAAAATCTTGCATGAAACCACAAAAAGCAAGCACTGAGAAAAAAACCATAGCTCCTTGTGAGAAGTTAAATGTTGCTGAAGCTTTAAAAATTAAAACAAATCCTAAAGCAACTAGAGAGTACATGGTACCAGCAAGCAAACCACCAACTAAAACTTCCATGAAAAATAGTAATTCATCAACCATATATTTATCCTAGTGTTCTACTCCTAAATAAGCATCTATTACTTTTTGATTTGCCATTATTTCATCAGGTGTACCATCACCAATTACTTTACCATAATCAAGTACAACAACTCTGTCCGATATATCCATAACTACTCCCATATCATGCTCAATAAGAACCATGGTTGTACCTAATTCATCATTTACTTTTAAAATAAATCTACACATGTCTCTTTTTTCTTCAACATTCATTCCTGCCATAGGCTCATCTAATAAAATTATTGTAGAGTCTGTTGCAAGAGCCCGACCTAATTCAACTTTTTTTTGTAACCCATAAGGAAGTTTTCCAACTGGTGTATCTTTAATATCTTCAATCTCTAAAAAACTAATTATCTCCTCAGATCTCTCCCTGTTTAGTTTTTCCTCTTTTTTTACTTTAGGAAGCTGTAAAGCAACCTCAAGAAAATTTGTTTTTGTGTGAAGTTTTCTGCCAACTAGAATATTATCTAGCACTGACATTCTTTTAAAAAGAGCTAAGTTTTGAAAAGTTCGAGATAAACCCATTTGAGCCATAATATTTGGAGTAATGTTTTCTATTTGTTGACCTCTAAACGAAACAGTTCCTTGTTGAGGTTTATAAATTCCATTAATGCAATTTAGCATTGAGCTTTTTCCAGCCCCATTTGGTCCAATTATTGCTCTAACTTCGTGCTCAAGTACATTGAAAGAGGTATCTGTTATTGCTTTAACACCACCAAAAGAGAGTGAGATATTATTTACCTCTAATATTGGTTTTCCTATTTTAAATTTTCTTTCGTATGCCATCTTTAATTACTTTTTTTTTTTAAACTTTCTTCTTTAAGAACATCTCTAAAGTTTTTTCTACCTTTCTTTGAAATTCCTAAATATAATTCTTTTACTTTATCATCATTTAATAAACTTTCTGCTGTCCCATCTAACATAACTCTACCTGTTTCAATGATATAGCCGTAATCTGAATTTTTTAGTGCAACGTTAGTATTTTGTTCAGCAAGTAAAATACTAACACCCTCTTTTGTATTTAACTCTTTTACAATATTAAAAATCTCAGCAACTAATTGTGGTGCAAGACCCATTGTCGGTTCATCTAATAAAAGCATTTTAGGTTTAGCCATCATTGCTCTTGCAACTGCTATCATTTGTTGCTCTCCACCTGAAGTAAATGCTGCTTGACTTTTTCTTCTTTCTTTAAGTCTTATGAAATAAGTGTAAATTTTTTCTAATTCTTGATTAATATCACCTTTAGATAGTTTTCTTGAATATGCTCCTGAAATTATATTTTCCTCAACAGTAAGGTGACCAAAACATCTTCTACCTTCTAATACTTGAACCATTCCTAAACCAACCATTTGCGAAGGAGTTTGTTTATCTATTGCGTTTCCATCGTATTCAATTGAACCGTTTGTAACCTTGCCTCTTTCTGAAGCTAACATAGTTGAAACTGCTTTTAGTGTAGTGCTTTTACCTGCGCCGTTTGCTCCTAATAATGCAACTACTTTTCCTTTAGGAACTTTCAAAGATACATCGTGTAAAGCTAAAATAACATTATCATATCTGACCTCTATATTTTTTATGTCTAGAATGTTAGCTGAATTGTTACTCATTAAGCTTTCTTTTTATATTAAATTAAATTTTATTTAAAGGGGGAGTTTAAAATAATTTGATTATTTAAACTCCCCCTTCGATTGGTATTAATTTATCTCTAAATTAATTAACCGCATTTTTTCGGTGTAATGTTGTTCTCTTTAGCAAATTTTGCTGCAGAGTCTTCAACAAGACCTCTAATAAATGCAGGATCGCCTGGAGCTTCCCAACCAGTTACCTGATTGAATTTTGTTCCATCCCACTGCATTACAGCAAATTTACCGGCACCTTCATGGTTTGCACATGAAATAGCAAATGGAGCTAACATTCCTCCAACTCCAAGTTCAGTAAGTCTAGCTTCAGTCATGTTTAAATTTTCATAACCATCTCTAAACTCAGCACCAGTTACTGCTTTACCAACTTTGTTATGCATTTTTTGGGCAATTCTCAATGCCTCAATCCACATAACTGCAGCACCTAGTCCTCTATTCCAGTAAACTGAACCAATTCTATTTGGATCAGCTAAGTTACCTTTTCCAGCACCATATACTTTGTCTTTGATGTCTTTAACCAATGGATATTCTCCTGGTAGAGCATTTGCAACAGCGTAAGTTCCCTTAGCTGCATCACCTGCTGGATACATATCCTCTTCGGCAGCACCGAATGTTACGTACATCATTCTATCTCTTGGGAAATTAATTCTAGCAGCATTAGTCATTGCTGTTGAATTCATTCCTGAACCTGCTCCCCAGAAAGTAACCCAATCAGGTTTTTCTTTTCTGATTTGCAGCCACTGAGATTGTTGTTCAAGACCTGGAGGTGGGATTGATATTTCAATCAACTCTACTCCCCAGTCATTACAAATTTTTCTCATTGCTGGTAATGGCTCTCTACCGTAAGCAGAGTCAATGTGTAAGTGAACGATTTTTTTACCTTTCATCTTATCAATTCCGCCTTCGATCTGTGCCATAAATTTTAATTTAACAGCTATCTGTGACCAGTAGTGACTTGCAGCATTAAATACCCAAGGCCATACTCTTCCATCAGCACCGTCAGTTCTTCCATAACCATATTGAGCTAAAACAACATTGTCTTTTGCCATACGGTTAATAACTGCATATGCTCCAGGTGTTCCTAAAGTATCGAATACAACTATTCTTTGACCATCTTTCTCAAGTAGTCTCTGATAACACTCAACTGTTTTTACAGCGTTGTACTCAGTTTCACATTCTTGCCATGTCAGCATGACTCCATTCACTCCGCCTGTCATATTGACATAATTCATGTAGTCAATCTGAGCCCCATAGTAACCAGTACCCATTGCCGAATAAGGTCCGACACGGCTACTTGCTACAGGAAAGTATTGAGTTTCAGCTCCGAATACTTTTTGAGGTAAAGCGAGTGAAGAAAATACAGCTACAACTACTGTTAAAGTAGATGCAACCCTTTTTAACATTTTTGTTAACATTTCTACCCCTCTTTAGTTAAAGTTTTAAAACTTATTAAAACATATAGAGAAAGTTTGTGCAAATTTTAATCATTCCAGTTCGCAATCAAATGTCGCAATACAACCTTAAGATGAAATAAACCTTAAGTTGAAAAAAAAAAATTATATTTGTGAAATTTTCTTTATTGTTTTCAGAATAATCAATTTTTGGACTGTTGGTTTAAGAGTTATTTTCAAAATTTTACTCAATATCATTCACCTTCTTAGCAGGTAATAATTCAATCTTTTAATATAGCGGCGCCCCCCCCTCTGATTAATTTAAAGTTATGTAACTATTATTTTTGCTATAATTATTTACAATTTGACTTTTAAAAAGTCTCACCCAAGACAAAAATAATTCATTGCTTGAAATCCTAAAATAATGTTAGATGCGCTAAATAAATATATAAATATACAGGAGAATAAATGAAGATATTATGCGTATTATATGATGATCCAAAAGGTGGAATGCCAAAATCATATGCACTTTCAGAATTACCTAAAATAGAAAAATATCCAGACGGAATGACTTTACCTTCACCAAAAGGAAGAGATTACACGCCAGGACAATTACTAGGATGTGTATCTGGTGAACTTGGATTAAGAAAATTTTTAGAAAGTAATGGTCATGAGTTAGTAGTGACTAACAGTAAAGATGGTGATGGATGTGAAGCTGACAAACATATTGTTGATGCTGACATTGTAATTTCTCAACCGTTCTTTCCATATTATTTAACAAAAGAGAGAATTGCTAAAGCTAAAAATTTGAAAATGGCAATCACGGCTGGAATTGGTTCAGACCACGTTGATTTACAAGCTGCAATGGATAATAAGATTGATGTTGTAGAGGTAACTTATTGTAATTCAAGATCTGTAGCTGAACATATTGTTATGATGATTGTTTCAATGGTAAGAGATTATCACAATCAACATAGAATTGTTAACGAAGGTGGTTGGAATATTGCTGATGCCGTTCAAAGATCATATGATGTTGAAGGTATGCATATTGGAACAGTCGCTGCTGGACGTATTGGTTTAGATGCATTAAGAAAAATGAAACCATTTGATGTTCACTTACACTACTTTGATAGACATAAACTACCTGACTCAGTTGAAAAAGAATTGAATCTTACATTTCATGAGTCTGTAGAGTCTATGGTGAAAGTTTGTGATGTAGTCACAATTAACTGTCCTCTTCACCCTGAAACTGAGAACTTATTTGATGATGCAATGATAAGTAAAATGAAAAAAGGTGCTTATATTGTAAACACTGCAAGAGGAAAAATCTGTGATCGAGATGCTATTGCAAAAGCATTGAAGAGTGGTCAATTAAGTGGTTATGCGGGAGACGTATGGTTTCCTCAGCCAGCGCCTAATGATCACGTATGGAGAAGCATGCCTCATCATGGTATGACACCTCATACTTCAGGTACGTCTTTGACGGCACAATCAAGATATGCTGATGGTGTAAGAGAAATATTAGAATGTTTCTTTGAAGGTAAAGAAATAAGAAATCAATATTTGATTGTTAAAGATGGTCAGTTAGCTGGTATGGGTGCTCACTCATACAGTAAAGGTTCAGCTACTGGTGGATCTGAAGAAGCAGCAAAATATAAAAAAAAATAATTCACAATTAAATTATTAAAGGTGGCTACTTAAAAGTAGCTACCTTTAAAATCTGGACTTATCATAACGAATTTGTTTATGATATTTAATGAAGTATTTTTTCATAATTTTTCTTTTTTTAATCAATATAAATATTTCTCATTCTGCTCAAAAAGATAAAGCATATTTTGCTGGAGGGTGTTTTTGGTGTGTTGAGGAATCATTTGAAAAATTAAAAGGTGTAGAAGAGGTTATTTCTGGTTATTCTGGGGGTATTACTGAAAACCCAACGTACAAAGAAGTAACATATGGAAAAACTGGTCACTTCGAAGTTGTAGAAATAATCTATGATAAAAAAGTTATTTCATTTAAAGAATTGTTAGAAAATTTTTGGGTTAATATTGATCCATTTGATGCCTATGGTCAATTTTGTGACAAAGGATATAGTTATAGATCAGTTGCATTTTATCAAAATGATGAAGAAAAAAAATTAATTGAAAAAGATATAAAAGATTTAGAAAAAAAATTTAACAAAAAAGTTGTTACATATATTAGGAATTTTGAGAAATTTTATAAAGCAGAAGAGTACCATCAAGATTTTTATAAGATTAAATTGGAAAGATATCTTAGTTATAAAAAAGCTTGTGGTAGAGAAGAAACTTTAAAGAGAATTTGGAGTCAATAAAATTTATGAAAAATACTATGAATTGGAATTTTGATAATTCTTATTCAAGATTATCTAATACGTTTAAAGAGCACATTGAACCTGTCGCAGTGAAAAATCCAGAATTAGTTTTAATGAATCGGGATTTAGCTGAAGAATTAAACCTAGATTTTACTAGAATTGAAAAAAATGAATTATCAGCATTATTCACTGGAAATATTCTTCCTGAGGGAAGTAATGCAATTGCTCAGGCTTATGCTGGTCACCAATTTGGACATTTCACAATGTTAGGAGATGGAAGAGCAGTTTTAATAGGAGAACATTTAACAAAAAATAATAAAAGATACGATATTCAATTCAAAGGTTCTGGAAAAACTGCATTTTCGAGAAATGGTGATGGTAGAGCTGCATTAGGTCCAATGTTAAGAGAATTCATAATTAGTGAGGCAATGCATAATCTTAACATTCCTACTACAAGGAGTTTAGCAGTGGCAAAAACTGGTGAAACTATAATGAGAGACGCTCTTTTGCAAGGTGCTATCTTAACAAGAGTAGCCTCAAGCCATATCAGAGTCGGAACTTTTCAGTACGTCGCTGCGAGAAATAAAAAAGATGAATTAGAAATTTTATTAAATTATGTTGTTAATCGGCACTATCCAGAACTCAAAAACTCAAAAAATAAAGCTTTAGAGCTTTTGAAAATCTTAATAGATAGACAAATCGATCTAGTAATCAACTGGATGCGTGTTGGTTTTATTCACGGTGTTATGAATACTGACAACATGACAATTTCTGGTGAAACAATTGATTATGGTCCATGTGCTTTCATGGATAAGTATGATCCAAAAACTGTTTTTAGTTCAATTGATAAAATGGGAAGATATGCCTATTGTAATCAGCCTGCCATTACAAAATGGAATCTTTCAAGATTTGCTGAGTGTTTAATTCCTTTAATCGATGAAGATGAAGATAAAGCGGTTAAAAGTGCAACTGAGTTAATTGATACTTTTGGTAAAAAATATGAGGAAAAATGGTTAAATATGATGAGAAATAAACTTGGGTTATTAGGTGAAGATAACAAAGATAAATTTTTGATTGTTGATTTACTTACCTGGATGCATCAAAACAAAGTAGACTATACAAATACTTTTTGTCAT